>CAZKBZ010000010.1:0-6449 GCA_964551175.1 uncultured Desulfobulbus sp. | reverse complement strand
CGGGAACAAGGGAACAGGGCAGCATGCAGCGTAGAGAGTTTGACCTTGAAGAGTATCGCCGCCAGATGAAAGGTTTTATCGGCGATGGCCCGGAAACCCGTGTATTCTGGGATGCCCTGGATTTTGCAATTGAAGCGCATGGTGACCAGTGGCGTCGCTCCGGTGATCCCTACATTATGCATCCCTGCAGTGTGGCCCGTATCCTTGCCGAAGAGCTGGATGTTCATAATGCGGAGATTCTGGCTGCGGCCCTGCTTCATGATACAGTTGAAGATGTTGACTATGTCACCTCCGAACTAATCTGTTCAAAGTTTGGTGCCAACGTGGAGGCTATTGTCGAGGGATGCACCAAGGTTACGCATTATACCGGCGATAAACAGACATTCAGTAAACTCGTCCATCGCAAGATTTTTACCGGTGCGGCAGCCAAACCCGAGGTGATGATTGTCAAACTCGCCGACCGGCTGCACAATCTGCGCACTCTTGCCTCCATGCCCAGCCATAAGCGGCAGAAAATTGCCGATGAAACCCTAGATATCTATGCTCCCCTGGCCACCATTCTTGGTTTGTTTGCCATAAAGCGTGAACTGTACACCCTGGCCCTGGCCTACAAGTTTCCCAAGCAGGGAAGTAAACTCCAGCTGCAGATCAACAGGTTGCGAAAAAATCCAGCCATGCTCAGGATTGTCGACCAGGTGCGCAACGCTATGGAGGAGGAGGGAATCACAGCCGATGTTACCCTTCGTACCAAGGGGTTGTGGGGATATTATGATGTGAAAAATAGAATTCTGGTCAAGAAACTTGAGAGGCCGCAGGAAATTATCATCAAAGTGGACAGCCGCAGCAACTGCTACCGGGCCCTGGGTGCCTTAAACCGGCTCTATCCCCCAATTCCACGCACTATTCGTGATTTCATAGCAAATCCTAAGCCGACCGGCTACCAGGGATTGCATGCGCGGGCAAATATTGAAGGCCGTAAGAATCTGTTTAAAATCCGTACCGAGGAGATGGCACTCAGGGCGGAGCGGGGTCTGGTCAGGGACTGGACCTCAGCCGGCAAAAGTCAGGGAAAGTATATGCGGGGCATCCAGGAAATGTTTGATATCCTGGGCAGTGATGATACGGTTTCTTACCGGGAAATGATAGCAGCAGGGGGGCGCAAGGAGATTTACACCTACACTCCCCAGGGAGATCTCATCTGTCTGCCTGTGAACTCTATTGTTCTTGATTTTGCCTTTCGGGTACATACCGCCATCGGACACAGTTGCATTGGGGCCATGATAGGCAATCGCCGGATTGATGTGACTCAGAAGCTGAAAGACGGTGATGTGGTCAAGATTCTGCGTCAGGATACCCCTGTGCGCTTTGATCCGGATATTCAGGGGCTCTGCCAGACTCCCCGGGCCCGTTCCGAGCTGGCCAAGGCATTCCGTACGCGACGCAGGACGATTTCCGGGGAAACGGGACGGTCAGTGCTGCAGCAGGAGATGCGACGATACGGCTTGTCCTTTGATCTGATATATAAAAAGGGCATGAAGGATATACTGTCCTATTTTGGCATTGAGTCCCTGGAAAGACTGTTTCAAAAGGTGGGGCAGGGACAGGTTCGTCTGCGCGAGTTGATTTACGAAATCCGCAACGGGTTGTATGCGGGCAGGGAAACCCTGCAGCTGCCGACCGGTGTTTTCAACCGTATCGAACTGGTTACGGTTGATCCCGTGGTAGTGAAGTCTTCGGCCTGCTGCAAACCTACTCCCCTGGATAAAGGACTGATCGGCCTGCTTAGCGAACGGGGAATTTCCCTGCACCGCAAAGACTGTACCCGCCTGCAGAAGCTGAATTTTCAGCGTGAAGATGCCATTGAGGTTCGGTGGAAAAATCGTGAGACACGGGTAACGAAACCCCAGAAAATTATTATCATGGCAGCATCCAGGCATCGTCTTTTCATGCTCCTGTCAGTCGCCCCTGAGGAGATGAAGGTGACGGATGTAATTCTTCTCAGCGGAAAGCCTACCCCAACCCCTGCCTGGGAGATAGATTTCAGCGTGGCCGATCTGTATGGCCTGAAAAAGATCATCAAACATCTTGACCGTTCCTCTCTTGTTTACGAGTTTGATTTCGAACAGTAGCCTTTTTGTCATAATTGGCCACAGCTACCGCATCTTCGCACTGGAGCAAACCGCCGCATAGGCAGTGTCTATAGCGACGATTCACTCCAGCGCAAATCTGCGGCAACTGTGACCAATTACAAGATTAGTGATAGTGAAACCATGGAGTTGCACACTCACTGAGCAGTTACTGTTTGTCAGCCCTTCCTGAGAACGATATTTTTTTAAGAAGTATTGTTATTTTTTCTTGACTATTACATTGTGGTACTTATAGTAGAAGTGAAGAAAGCGTGAATAAACGCCTCTTCCTGGCAAGGCGCCTGCAGAATCATCTCCCCTCCTTGGTGTTTCAGCGCAGGCGCCATTTTTTTTGTGCTGCAATGGTCTGGATAAACTGATCCAGGATCTCCTGAAATTCCTGCCGCTCCATCTCACGACTTCCGAAACGCAGCAGGTGAGCTGTGCTCATCTGGCAGTCAATGGCTCTGATGCCGATCTCCTCGGCAAATCGGACCAGAGTAGCCAGGGCAACTTTTGATGCATCTCTTTTGCGGCTGAACATGGATTCGCCGAAAAAGATCCGGTCCAGGCAGACGCCATACAGTCCGCCGGCAAGTTCACCTTCATACCAGCATTCCACAGAGTGAGCGAAACCCAGTTCAAAGAGATGGATGTATGCATGTATCATCTCTTCGGTAATCCAGGTTTCTTCGCCGGATTCTCTGCGCAGGGAAGCACAATTTGAGATGACATCAGCAAAGGCGGTATCAGCAGATACCTTGAACACCTGTTTTCGAATCGTCCGTCCAAGTCGTCTGGGCAGGTGAAACTGCTCCGGCAGGAGTACCAGTCTCGGGGCCGGAGACCACCAGAGAATGGGATCACCCTCGGAATACCAGGGAAATATTCCCTGCCGGTAGGCGGTGATCAGGCGGGGTGCGGAAAGATCTCCCCCGATGGCCAGCAGCCCGTCAGGCTCGGCAAAATCAGCTGGGGGAAAGATAATCTCATTGGTCAGTTGAAAGACGGGCATGCACGGTCTATCGGGTATGAATCAATTTCTGCAATCTGTCACCAGCAGCCTCCGGACCCCAGCTGCCGGCCGGGTAAGTGTGCAGCTGCCGGTCGCGGCTGCAGTACTGTTCACATTCCTTGAGGATGGGCGTGAGAAAAGACCAGGAGAGCTCAATGCCGTCCTGGCGCCAGAAAAGCATGTGGTCTCCTTTCATGCAGTCCAGCAGAACACGGGCATACGCTTCAAGTGGCTCCCCCTGGTAATGTTCGTTATAGGTGAAATCCATGGTCATGGACCTGAGACAGGTGGAGGTACCGGGATTTTTTGCCTGAAAGGTCAGCCGGATTGCCTCTTTGGGAAAGGTTTCTATGGTGAGCCGATTTGCACCAATGGTTTCCCCCAGCATACCTTTAAATAATCGATGGGGGACCTCTCTGAACTGAATAATTATCCTGGTTTTTTTTCGGGCCAGACGTTTTCCGGAAACAAGATAAAAGGGAACATTCTGCCAGCGCCAGTTATCAACGTAGAGTTCCATGAGTGCAAAGGTGGGTACGATTGAGTCCGGGGCAACACCGGGCTCCTGGAGGTAGCCGGCAACATCAATACCGTCAATGGTCCCCGGCCCATATTGTCCCAGGCAGATCCGGCTTCCCTGGTCCGGGTGAAAATCGCGCAGTGACCTGATAACCTTGACTTTCTCATCCTGCACTGAAGCGGCTTCCAGGCGGCAGGGCGGCTCCATGGCCGTCAGCACTAGCAGCTGCATCATGTGATTCTGGAACATGTCCCGCAGCACACCGGCTTGTTCATAATAACCGGCCCGGCTGCCCACACCCATGGATTCAGCCGCAATAATACCCACATATTCTATATGATGCCTGTTCCAGATCGGCTCAAAAATGGAGTTGGCAAAGCGAAAGATGAGCAGGTTCTGGACGGTTTCCTTGGCCAGGTAATGGTCAATGCGAAAAATCTGTTCTTCCTTAAACGAGTTGTGCAGGACTTTGTCAAGTTCCAGGGCACTTTCCAGGTCCCGGCCAAAAGGTTTTTCAACCACGATTCGGGACCAGCCGTTATGGCTGTTCTGTTCATCCGACAGACCTGCCCTGCCCAGGAGGTCTCCAATCATCGGGTACAGGGATGGAGGCACAGCGAGATCAAATATGCGGTTTCCCCGGCAATGGTTTCTCTGGTCAAGGTGAATCAGATAGTCCCTGAGACCGGAAAAACTCTGCTGGTCATAACTGAGGGGATAATAGTGCAGCAGGGATGCAAAACCTTGCCAGTCGGTAAGATTAAGGCCATTGTTCTCATATCCTGTTTTTAGTCTGTCACGAAACTGCTCATCCGTCATGACAGTACGGCTGCAGCCTACGATCACAAACGGCTCGGGCAGCCTGTTCTGCCGATACAGGGAAAACAGGGCTGGAATGAGTTTTCTCCTGGTCAGGTCTCCGGAGCCGCCGAATATTACCAGAGTACAGGGGTCAGGTTTCTCATTGGACAGGATATCACAGCCGTGATCCGACATCTGTTTCTCCGGGATTGAGATTACAGTTCAACCATTTCAGTTGCCAATGTCGGAGCCTCAGCCGATGAGGCAGGTTTTGCCCTTCAGCTCCTTGATCAGCACCGATTCATTTTCAGCATAATCAACCGGCAGTTCTATCAGGTGAACTCCGGGAGTCTGCAGGCAATGCTCAAGAACTGAAGAGAGCTTTCCCTGTTCCGCAACCCGGTAGCCGTTGGCACCATAGCTTTCCGCATATTTGACAAAATCAGGATTGCCGAAATTCAGGCCGAAATCGGGTAATCCCATACCTGCCTGTTTCCACTTGATCATACCCAGGCCGTCATCGCGCAGCAGCAGGATTGTGAGGTCAAGCTTGAGACGGATGGCAGTTTCCATTTCCTGGGAGTTCATCATAAAGCCACCATCGCCGCAGATGGCAACCACCTTTTTGTCGGGAAAGAGCATCTTGGCCGCAATGGCGACCGGCAGTCCCGCTCCCATGGTCGCCAGGGCATTGTCAAGCAGGATCGAATGGGAACAGGTCGCCCGGTAGTTGCGGGCAAACCATATCTTGTACATACCGTTGTCCAGGGAGAGGATTGAATCATCAGGCATGACGCTCCGGATGACTCCGGTGAGCTGCTGAGGGGTATAAGGAAAGGAACGGGGAGGTTCGCGGTTATAGAGATTGTCCTCTATTCCCTGTCTCTGGATGCGGAAATAACCGTCACCCCCAAGGGAGTCCGGTTTGATAAGGGAAGTCAACCGATTCATTGAAGCGGAGATGTCGCCGATAATTTCATGCTGAGGAAAGTACACTTCATCCAGGGCAGCACTGAAATAGTTGATGTGAATAACCTTGATGCCGTTTCGGTTCATGAAAAAGGGAGGTTTTTCCACAACATCATGTCCAACATTGATAATGACGTCCGCCTTGTCAATGGCACAGTGTAAATAATCAAAGTCTGACAGGGCCGCCGTACCAAGGGAGTGCTGGTGGTATTCGCTGACCACACCCTTACCCATCTGGGTGGAGAAAAAATAGATGCCGGTATGTTCGATGAATGTTCCGAGAGCAGCACAGGTCTGGCGACGATTGGCTGCAGCGGCAATGAGCAGGAGAGGATTTTTTGCCTGACTGATAATTGCTGCGACCTCCTCCAGTGCATCGGAAGGTGCCAGGGGGGCCTGGATACTGGTAACCGGAAAGGGAGCGGAGTCAGTCGGTTCTGCGGCAATATCCTCGGGAAGTTCCAGGTGAACCGGACCTGGTTTTTCCTGGACCGCTGTGCGAAAGGCTTCCCTGACCAGGGCGGCAATGGAGTCTGCACCGACAATCTGTTTTGTCATCTTGGTGATGGGTTCCATCATGCCCACAACATCGATGATCTGGAACTGTCCCTGTTTCGATTTTTTTATCGGTTTTTGACCGGTGATGAACAGGGACGGCATGCCCCCCAGCAGCGCATAAGATACGCTGGTAACAAAGTTGGTTGCACCAGGCCCCAGAGTAGCCAGACAGACCCCGGGCTTTCCTGTCAGACGGCCGTAGGTGGCTGCCATGAAACCTGCTGCCTGTTCATGCCTGGTCAGGATCAGCTTGATGGAAGAGATTCGCAGTGCTTCTAGAAGGGAAAGGTTTTCCTCACCCGGGATACCGAAAATGTATTCAACACCTTCGTTCTCAAGGCAACGGACCATGAGTTCTGCACCGTTCATTGTCAATCTCCATGTGTATGGAATCTGGGAAATGTAAAGGGTGCCTTGAAAAATAAGAATTTTCGTTCGAGATCAAGGAACAGGAAAATTA
>CAZKBZ010000009.1:0-47091 GCA_964551175.1 uncultured Desulfobulbus sp. | reverse complement strand
CCCAGCCAAGTATCAGAACAGGTTCCAGATGGTTGTATTTGGAACCATTTTTTTTTAGGGTACCTTGAAAAATTAGAAATTTCGAAGTCTACGCTATCTGTTTGAGTTCAAGGAACAGCGGAAAATAAAAGCGCAGCATATTAGGCATATGTGAGCATTTTATTTTTCATTGTGACACAGAAATCGGGCAAAATAACAATTTTGCAAGGTGGCCTTAAGCCATTGTTGTTTCTGTAGTTATCATTGCGAGGATTTTTTCTGTTTCCTGAAAAAAACCAATCCTCGTGCTTTTCAGGTCGGGAAAAAACATCTCGGTTGTGACCCGAAACCGGGTTCTGACAGTTGATTTGGACCATCATGCTGTCCCGCAGCTTCCTGTTCACTCCAGGTCTCCCTTTGACCATCAGTTTATAGCTTCTGCTCTAAATTCTGTTAAGTTCTTCCATTTAAAATATGTTTTTTACAATAGTTATCTGGCAACATCTGTCAAAGATGAGAATAGAGATTATGCGATAATAAGTAAAAATTATCCTATGTTTAAATTTTATTGAAACATATCTAAAATTCTATTATGATTTGATTGTTGCTATGTAGGAAGAGTAGCGTAAACCCGGTCTCTGTTAAGATCAAATCGTAAGGGAGGAATGAGAATGGCTTACAACGCAGTGGAAATGGCAGACTGGCAGATATCCGAGGCTGCCGAAAAGAACATGCCCACTCCCGAGGAGTGGAGGGAGAAGCTTGGGCTTGAGAAAGATGAAATGCTCCCCATGGGCAGATTGGCCAAGCTCGATTTTTTAAAGATTATTGACCGGCTCAAGGATAAACCTGACGGAAAATACATCGAGGTTACCGCTATCACTCCAACGCCTCTGGGTGAAGGGAAGTCCACCACTGCCTGCGGTTTGATGGAAGGTATGGGCAAAAGAGGAGTCAACGTGGGTGGTGCTCTGCGTCAGCCAAGCGGTGGTCCGACCATGAATGTCAAGGGAACAGCAGCCGGTGGTGGTAACTCTCTGCTGATCCCCATGACCGAGTTTTCCCTGGGGTTGACCGGCGACATCAATGATATCATGAACGCCCATAATCTGGGCATGGTTGCCCTCACCGCCCGCATGCAGCACGAGCGGAACTACAATGATGAGCAGCTGGCAAGACTGACCGGCATGCGTCGGCTTGATATTGATCCCACCCGGGTGGAATTTGGCTGGATTATCGACTTCTGTGCCCAGGCGTTAAGGAATATTGTCATCGGTCTTGGCGGCCGCTATGACGGTTTTACCATGCAGTCCAAATTCGGAATTGCTGTCGGTTCCGAGTTGATGGCTATTCTGGCCGTGGCTACTGATCTTGCAGACTTGAAAGAGCGGATCAATAACATCACCGTTGCCTTTGACAAGAGCGGCAAGCCGGTAACCTGTCGTGACCTGGAAGTGGGCAATGCCATGTCCGCTTTTATGCGCAATACCGTTAATCCTACGCTGATGTGTACTGCAGAGTACAATCCCTGTCTTGTCCACGCCGGTCCTTTTGCCAATATTGCCGTAGGCCAGTCGTCAATTATTGCTGACCGGGTAGCCCTGAAACTCTTTGATTACAATATCACGGAGTCCGGCTTTGCTGCTGATATCGGTTTTGAGAAGTTCTGGAACGTCAAGTGTCGTTTCTCCGGCCTCAAACCCCACGTATCAGTGCTGACAGCCACCATCCGGGCCCTCAAGATGCACGGCGGCGGCCCCAAGGTTGTTGCCGGTAAGCCTCTGGATGACGCGTACACCAAGGAGAACCTGGAACTGGTCGAGAAGGGCTGCGAGAATATGGTCCATCTGATCGGCGTTATCCGCAAGGCCGGTATCAACCCGGTGGTCTGCATCAACCGTTTCTACACGGATACCGATGCAGAGTGCGCTATCGTCCGCAAGGTTGCCGAGGCAGCCGGTGCCCGTTGTGCTGAGTCCAAGCACTGGGAACTGGGCGGCGACGGTGCTCTGGAATTTGCTGATGCGGTTATTGATGCCTGCAACGAGGAGAATGATTTTAAATTTCTCTATCCTCTGGAGATGAAGCTCCGCGACCGTGTCGAGATGATCACCAAGGAAGTGTATGGCGGAGATGGTGTTGACTGGTCACCCGAAGCCAATGCCAAGGCAGAGATGCTGGAGAATGATCCGCAGTATGCTGATTATGCAACCATGATGGTCAAGAGCCATCTGAGCCTGAGTCACGACCCGACCCTGAAAGGCGTACCCAAGGGCTGGCGTCTGCCCATTCGTGACGTTCTGATCTATTCAGGCGCCAAGTTCCTGTGCCCAGTGGCCGGAACCATCAGCCTGATGCCTGGTACCAGTTCAAATCCTGCCTTCCGCCGCGTTGATGTCGATACTGCAACCGGTAAGGTAACAGGATTGTTCTAAACAACAAGTAAGTTTTTTTAGATCCGCATCGGCCAAAGGACTTCTGTCCTTTGGCCGATTTTTTTCTACAGCTTATTTCCCAACCAACGCATCTGCCAATACTCATTGCAGAAATCTGTTGTCAAGTTTGTCCGGATGGTGTGCTATAGTTTTTCTCAAGTTTTTTGCCTCTTCACTGGCCTTCAATATCATCGCTGTCAACAAAGGCATAGGCACTGTGCTTATGGATGGATTCAAAGCTTTCCACGCCCACTGAAAACCAGCCGATGTCCGGATGAGCAGTGGCCTGCTGGGCAACGACCCGGACCACATCTTCCACAAACATGGGATTGGCATACGCCTCTTCAGTGACAAATTTTTCATCCGGCCGTTTGAGCAGAGCATACAGTTCACAGGAGCTGCATTCTTCCACCAGGGTGATAAGCTCTTCCAGCCAGATGAATTTGAGCGGCTGAACTCTCAGGGTGACCTCTGCCCGCTGGTTATGGGCTCCAGCTTTGCTGATTTCCTTGGAACATGGGCAGAGTGTGGTCACGGGCACAGTGACGGTTAATAACAGTTCGGAAGAAGTATCAATGCTGCCGGTAAAAGAACAGCCATATTCCATCAGGCTGTCAGTTTTGGTAACCGGTGCCTGCTTGGCAATAAAATAGGGAAAGGACATTTCCATCTGCGCCCGTCTGGCCTGAAGCTTTGCCTGTACCTCGGCAAGCAGTTTGGGAAAGATGGTGGCATGCATATCCTGACGGTATCTGGCCAGCACCTCAGTGAAAACACCGACACAGGATTCCCTGAACCGGCGTGGCATTGAGGCCTGCAGGCTGATTTCGGTCACGGTCTGCTGCCGGGATCCGTTCCGTTCCCGGATGGAAACAGGGCAGGTGAAGTTTTTAATACCCACGGAGTGGAGTTTCATAGAGTTTTACTCATGGTTGTGTGTCATGGTACAGGCTTGACGGTACCACCTGTTCCCCGGGAGCTTCCATTACCTTATTTTTCCGGTTCCGACAATGCAAGACTTTAACCTGAATGGAATGATTTTTTGCTCAACCAGCATCAATCTCTTGCTGTATCAAGACCTTGGCACATCTCTTCGCAAAGAATCGCTCAATTCAGGTTAAATTTGATGGAAGAATGAAAGTGTGGTAATCTGTCTTTTTTTATTATTATGGTAACATTAAGATGAAAGACAAGGTCCGTGTGGATAAATGGCTGTGGGCGGCCCGGTTTTTTAAAACCCGTTCCCTGGCCTCCAAGGCAGTCAATGGCGGTCATGTCCGTCTGGGAGACAGCCGGATCAAACCATCCCGAATCGTACAGGTGGGTGACCGGCTGCAGATTAAACGTGGGGTTGAGGAGTTTACCGTTGACATACTGGCCTTAAGCAGCCGCCGTGGTCCGGCGACAGTGGCCAGGACTCTGTATCAGGAAACTGATGAGTCAATCGCCTGCCGGGAGGCCGACCGTGAACAGCGACGGCTTGTCAGAGCACCTGCTGCCCGTCCTGAAGGGCGGCCGGACAAACGGGATCGAAGGAAGATACGGCAGTTTTTGCGTAAAGATTGAACCATAGAGGGATAAGAAAATGAACAAGGTAGAACGTGCACTGATCAGCCTGACTGACAAGTCCGGTATTGAAGATTTTGCCAGGGCTCTGACCGAACTCGGGGTTGAAATTCTGTCCACCGGTGGAACAGCCAAAAAAATGCGGGATAACGGTATTGCTGTTACCGATGTCTCGGATTTTACAGGTTTTCCGGAAATGCTGGATGGTCGGGTCAAGACTCTGCATCCCCTGGTCCATGGGGGTATCCTGAATCAGCGTCACAATGAAGACCATCAGCAGCAGTGTCTGGAGCACGGTATCAAGCCCATTGATATCGTGGCTGTTAACCTGTATGCCTTTGAAAAAACTGTGGCAGACCCGGACTGCAGCCTTGCTGATGCCATTGAAAATATTGATATCGGCGGTCCTACCCTGCTGCGGGCCTCGGCTAAAAATTTTCAGGATGTCACGGTAATTGTGGATCCTGCCGACTATGAGCAGGTGTTGGCTGAGATCAGGGAGAGCGGCAATACCACCCTGAAGACCCGCTTCAGGCTGGCTGTCAAAGTGTTTCAGTTGACCTCTGCCTATGATACCGCCATTGCCGACTGGCTGCTCAAGGTTGATGTGAACAGTAATCCTCATTTTGCAGGTGAATAGACCGCTGAAGGTTGAGAATTAACAGAAAAATTTTCACTTTATTGACTGCCCTGCAGTCATTGCTGGTCACAGGAGAAAAAATATGCTGAAGATGGCAGTGTTGCTCTCGGGGTCGGGCAGGACACTTGATAATTTTCATGAGCGCATTCAGAAAGGAACCCTGAATGCGGAGATCCAGGTTGTTCTTTCCAATGTTGCAGATGCCCTGGGCCTGGAAAAAGCCAGGAGATATGGATATCCAACCTTCCATGCAGAGGGAAATAAGGCAATCAACGAGATCCTTGCTAACTATGAGATTGAACTCATTGCCCTTGCCGGCTATCTCAAGTTGTATGAACCGCCTGACCAATTAAAGCAGCGGGTGCTGAACATCCATCCGGCCCTGATTCCCTCCTTCTGCGGAGAAGGGTTTTATGGACACCATGTTCATGAGGCTGTCAAGGCCAGGGGGTGCAAAGTCAGTGGTTGCACGGTCCATTTTGCAAACGAGATTTATGACGATGGCCCCATAGTTGTCCAGAAATGTGTGGCCGTTGATGATGCGGATACACCCGATGACATTGCTGATAATGTCTTTGCCATAGAGTGCGAGGCCTTCCCGGAAGCCATCAACCTGGTGGATGAGAAGGGAGTTGCATATTTCTGGAACAGGTGAGGACAACATGTCAACTCAAACCCTCATGAACAGTCGGGATATTGACCGCAGTCTTGACAGGTTGAGCCTGGAGATCCTGGAACGTAACCACGGAGTCGACAACCTGGCTATTATCGGCATCCATACCGGAGGAGTGTTTCTTGCCAAGCGCATCCATGACAAGATTGTTGCCCGCGAACAGGAGGAATTGCCGCAGGCCAGTCTGGACATTACTCTGTATCGGGATGACTGGAGCCTGATCTCACAGAATCCGATCGTCCGCAGGACGGATATCGATTTTCAGATTGAAGAAAAATGCGTGGTGCTGGTGGATGATGTTATCTTTACCGGCCGTACTGTCCGGGCTGCCATGGATGCGATTATGGACTTCGGCAGGCCGCATTGTATTCAGCTGGCTGTCCTTGTCGACCGGGGAGGCCGCGAGTTGCCCATTCAGCCTGATTTCGTGGGAATGTCTGTCAGTGCCGCATCTTCTGAACGGGTCGATGTCCTGCTTGCGGAAAAATCAGGCAGAGATGAGGTACTGATTCATGAGAAATGAATTGATCCGTTCCCCTGTACTGTGACGGCTTGTGCTCTATTATGCATAGTTTAATATCTCATAGAGTTTTATGGTTCCTATGAAGGAATGAAATTTTCTGGTACGGATTTGAAGAGCGAAAAAAGCATTGATCGGCCTGACGGATCATGGAGAAATGATGACTGAAAGGTCGGATCTGCAAAAAATATGTCAACGGGTACGAGAGAAATCCGCCAGTTACGATCAGTATAACTTCAGTTCGCATTTTGATGATTTCCTGAAGGCTTTTTTTGATCTGGCCCAGGAATACGACTCCCTGGAAGATTTTTATCGCATCTGCGTGGCAGTTCCTCTGGAAATGACAGGATTGGCCAGTGCTCTTTATCTGCATGATGAGAAAACGGATGATCTGCACCTCGTCTGTGACAGCACAAGTGGTGTCTATCCTGAGCAGCAACCCGCACCTGAAGGGATTGTTCTCAGTCGTGAACCATACGAAGCAGGGGACTGCTACCTGGTTCCAATTTACAGTAAGGCTCCGCTTGATGCACAGGGAGATAATGCAGGGAAAGAACATCATGCTTCCCGATTCAGTGGAGAGCAGGAGGAGTGCTGTCTGCCCAGCCGGGTCCTGGGTATGTACAGTATCTGCCCTCTGAAGGATCTCAGCGACAGTGACCGTTTTTTCTTCAACAAGTATTCCAACCGGATAGGCTACAATCTGCATAACCGCCTCATTGCCCTTCAGAATATAGAGCATCTCAGGTTTATCAACAGCCTGGTCAGGGATATTGAGCATAATGTTATTGTACCCAACATGTATTTTCGTCATCTTTTCAACCAGCTGCGAAAGAAAATCACAGAACTGGAGAACGTGAAAGATGATATCAAAAAGGCAGGGTCAGAAGAGGGGCAGCGCAGCTGTGCAACCTGTCTGCGTCGTTGTGAAGAGTTGAGTGGAGATCTGTTCTCTTATCATCAGGAGCTTGTCAAACACCATGCAAATATCAGCCTGTTTCTGGAGAGTCTTTTTCGGCGTGAGCATTTTGAAAAAGGGTACCTGGTCCTCCATCCCAGGCGTTGTTTTGTGGAAAAAGAGATCATTCTCCCCCAGCTCGAGCATTATGCCAGCCGGTTGCGCTCAGCGTCAATAACAGTGGAGCGGCCGCGAAACATGCTGGAAGAGGAATTTCAGATACCTGTGGATATAGGCTTGCTCTCCCAGGTCTATGCCAATCTCTTTTCCAATGCAGCCAAATATGCCAGCGAGATCATTACGCAAGAAGGTAAGGTTCGCAAGGCTGTAGCGTATGGCCGGGAAGTGATTGAAAACTTTCCGGAACCCGGTAAAAAAGGTGTCAAGTTCAATGTCTTTACCACCGGTCCTCATCTGTCTGAAGAAGAGGCAGGTCGAATTTTCAAAGAGGGTGTTCGCGGTAGGGACTCATCAGGCATTCCCGGTACCGGTCACGGACTTTCCTTTATCCGGCATGTCGTTGAACTCCATGGTGGCACAGTGGGGTATGAACCGACATCGGAAGGGAACAATTTTTATTTTATTCTGCCGGCCCCACCTGTATCAGCGTGAAGTTCTGCATCATAATTCTTTTCGGACCCCACAGTAAGGTTCTGCCTGCAGGTTACCTGCAGAACACTGTTGTGCCATTTCCCGTCAATCTCTGATTCCCTGCCTTTGCCGTTTATTTATGAACCAAGCACCTCTTATCGTCCATACCGACTGGTCCCGTGCCTGGGGTGGACAGGAAATACGTACCCTCACCGAGTTGCGTGAAATGAAAAAACTCGGTTTCCGTACCGGCATGATAGTGCGGGAAGATTCCGAGCTGGCCCGCCGTGCTGATAAAGAAGGAATTCCTGTTTTTTTTATCGATTTTTCCTCAAAATTCAACCTGTCTGCCTGGAGGGATCTGTTTTCACTGTTTAGACGTCTAAAGCCTTCCGTGGTAAATACCCATTCATCCGAAGACTCCTGGATGGCCGGTTGCGTGGCCAGGATGTGCCGGATACCATTGATTATCAAAACCAGGCATGTTCTGGCTCCCATTTCCTCATCTTTCAGCTATAATGCTTTTTTTGATGTCATCTTTGCCTGCAGTGAAGCCATAGGGAAACAGTTGGTTGATCAAAGGGTTGCACCTGGAAAGATTGTTGTCCAGCCCACTGGAATTGATAAACACCGTTTTCAATTTTCCGAACGTGACCGGCAGGAAATCCGCAAGCAGTATAATATCGGTGATCAGGATATCCTGGTGGGGAATGTCGCATTCCTTCGCCATTACAAGGGGCATCAATTTATCGCCCGTACGGCCGCAACCATGCCTGACCGGTATAAGTTCATGATTGTCGGCGGCGGCAATGCCCGTTCCATCCTTGAGGAGGATATCGCACGGGCCGGGGTGGAAGATCGTTTTATCCTGACCGGTCACAGGGAAGATCCGGAGCGTTTTTTTTCAGCCATTGATATTATCTTCTTTTCATCCTATGAAACGGAAGGGATTTCCCAGTCTTTTATCCAGGGACTGCTCTACGGTATTCCGCTCCTGACCTGCCGGACACCTTCAATTATGGAACCCCTTGAACATGTGCAGACCTACCGGACCGTAGAGTATGATGATGTTGCTGCTGCCAGGCAGGGACTTCTTGATCTGTCGGAGCAGCTGGCACGTGATGAGGAGCAGGTTGAGCGTCAGCGGTGGGCCATTGCCGATAAATACGGTCTTGAGAAAATGGTCAAAACCATTGTCAGTGTCTATGGTGAGCATGGTGTGAGGGTCAAAGGCTGAAATGGGGGATCCGGGACCTGTAAAACAGGGAAAACCGACCATGGAACTCCTTGCACCTGCGGGCAGCTTTCCAGCCTTTGAGGCTGCTCTTGCAGAAGGAGCCGATTCCATCTATGTCGGAGCTCCAGGCTTTAATGCCCGTGCTTTAAGTCGTGATTTTACCTTTGCCGAGATCGATTCCATGACCCGGCAGGCCCACCGGCAGGGGGTAAAGCTCTATATCGCCATGAACAGCCTGGTCAAGGAATCGGAACTTCCTGCGGCCCTGGAAGCGCTTTCCTGTTTTGAGCAGATAGGCCCTGATGCTCTGATTATCCAGGATCTCGGTCTGCTTTATCTTGCCCGCACCTGGTTTCCAGGGCTTTGCCTGCATGGATCTACTTTGATGTCTATCCATAATTCACAGGCAGCACAGGAATTGACCAGCCTCGGTTTTGACCGCGTTGTACTGGCCCGTGAGTTGACCATTGAGGAGATAGCGGAAATTCACCGGAACAGTGGGGCCGAGATCGAGATTTTTATCCATGGAGCAATGTGTTTCAGCTATTCAGGGCTCTGCATGTTTTCCAGTCTGCACGGGGGAAAATCAAGCCTGCGCGGTCAGTGCGTCCAGCCCTGTCGCCGCCATTACAGCTGGCTGCAGACAGGGAAAAAAGGCCGCCTGCGGCCGGAGAAGCAAGGTTCGAGTTACCTGTTTTCCATGAATGACCTGTGCGGAGTGGATGTCCTGCCCGCCCTGCGTGATGCCGGAGTCCGTTGCCTCAAGATCGAAGGGAGAATGAAATCCGCCCGCTATGTAGCCAATACTGTTGCAGCTTACCGGATGGCACTCGACAGTATGGACGAGCCGGATGAGGAGCAGGATCGTATTCTGCGTGCGGCCCATAAGCTGCTTGATGAGGCCATGGCCCGGAACCGATCCACCGGTTATATGCTGACAGAACAACCTCTTGAAGCCATAACACCTGAACAGTCAGGCAGCAGCGGTCAACTGTTGGGTCGGGTCAGAGGATTGCAGCAGAAGCGGACCAGGGATGGGAAGAGTAGACTGTCCGTGCAACTTACCCTTGCTGTTCCGATAAAAGAGGGTGACCGGTTGCGACTGCATGATGAGAAAACCGGCGACCGAAAAAATTTTACCCTTCGTTTTTTACAGGTGCAGGGACGCAGGCAGAAATCCGCCGGAGCCGGACAGAACGCAGAGCTCTCCCTGGGCGGAAATCTGCAGGGTTTAAGGGGTCGAAATTTTTCCGGCAGCCTGTATAAAGTGGATGTAGGATCCCGGATTGTTGCAGAACGGGCAGGTCACAGGAGAAGCAGGAAGCTTGCCGGACGTAGAATTCTGTCGGATAAGGGCAAGGTGGATAAAATTCTCAATTATCTTTCATGGAAACAGAGTAGCAGGAACGGGAAACAACCTGCAAAAGTGCGTGCTAAAGCAGGGAGAAGTCAGTCCAGGCGCAGGGGTAGTAGCATGGAACTTCCCTGGTGGGTGGCAATAGCAAGCGTAGCAGATTGCAGGCAGCGACTGCCTGTGCGTGCAGCCCGCATCGTTGTTCCGCTTAACCGGGATAATATGAACCGGTTGACCACCTCAGGAAATGCTATAAAAAAACAGAAAGGACGAATTATCTGGCGGCTGCCTCCAATAGTACATGAGAGAGACCAGAACTGGTACAGGCAGCAGGTCAATAAACTCATAACAACGGGCTATATTCGCTTTGAACTGGGCCACTGCAGCCAGTATGGTTTTTTTCGATTTCTGCAGGGAGAGAATGATAAGAAAAATGTAGAGTTGTACGCTTCCTACAGTTTGAATCTGTTGAACTCGGCCTCTCTGCATGGGGTCAGACATCTGGGGTATAAGGGAGCGTTGTTTTCCCTGGAAACCGAGAGCGAAAATCTTGCAGCTGCCGTCGATCATTTCAAGAGGCAGGGTGGCCGGAGAAGAATGCAGAAGAACATGAAACTGGGGTTGTATGTATACGGGCGTCCCCCGCTCTTTACATCCCGGCTGGACAGCGATCATTTCCATTATTGCCGGCCCTTTATCAGCCCAAAGGAGGAGCAGTTTACCCTGGAGCACAGGGACGGTCTCACCCTGGCCCGCTCCAGTTTACCTTTTTCTCTACTCAGATGGAAACAGGAACTCGCTGCAATGGCCATTGATTATCTGGTGCTTGATCTTACCGGCGGACCCATACGACAGGAAATTACAAAAGTGAGTGCACTTCTTGGACAGGGTGGCAGGCGACAGCAGGTGCTTTCCGGGAATTTTCATGGTACCCTTGTCTAACGGTGTTGTCGGAAAGGAGTTGCATTTGAAAAATACAAACCATTGCGTGCTGACCTGGAAAAAGGAAAGGATTTTATGACCAACAGGGAAATAGTGGCAAGGTTGTATGGGGTACTTGAGCCCTATCGCAGCAAGCTTATCATAGCCATGGTGGGAATGGTCATAGTTGCCGGATTTAATGCCGCCCAGGCCTATATGGTCAAGCCGCTTCTTGATGAGATTTTTATCAACAAAGACAAAGTGCTGCTCAATATTCTGCCGCTGGCATTACTGGCTATTTTTCTGGTCAAGGGTGTTTTCTATTTTATTTACTCCTACCTTCTTGAATGGGTGGGCCAGTGTGTTATTCGTGATCTGCGCAATCGGATTTACGCTCATTTGAACCGATTATCGCTGTCTTATTTTCATCATACGCCAACCGGCGAGCTTATTTCTCGAATTATCAATGATGTCAACCTCCTGCAGGGTGCTGTCTCCCATGCCCTGATCCGTATTCTCCGGGATTTTGTTTCAGTGATCGGCCTGCTTGTTGTTATCTTTATCATGGACTGGCGACTGGCTCTGATGTCAATGATTTTTCTGCCCATGGCTGCAGCACCCATTGTTATCTTTGGTAAAAAGTTTCGTCGGGTATCCACCCGTTATCAGAAAAGCGTGGGGGATGCAACCAACATCCTGCATGAGACCATTGGCGGGGCCCGGATCGTAAAAGCCTTCTGCATGGAGAAAGAGGAGGAAAAACGTTTTGCAGGCCAGATCCAGCACCTGTTCAATACCCTGATGACAGAGACCAAGTACCGGTGTCTGTCACACCCCATGATTGAGTTGCTGGGCGGTGTCGGCATATCCTTGATCATCTGGTTCGGTGGCATGCAGGTTCTGAAGGGAACTTCCAGCATGGGGGCGTTCATGTCTTTTTTGACTGCCCTTATCATGCTCTACGAACCGGTCAAGGGGGTGAGCAAGATCAACTCAACCATTCAGTCAGGAATGGCTGCAGCAACCCGTATCTTCAACCTGCTTGATATCCGGCCGGAGATTGTGGAAAAACAGAATGCAGTGACACTGCCCCCCTTTCATGACTGCATTGAGTTTGACAATGTGAGTTTTTCCTACGAGCCTGGAGAACCGGTTCTTAAAGAGATTAATCTCAAGGTGCAGCGGGGTGAGATCCTGGCCGTAGTCGGTCCTTCCGGCGGAGGCAAGACCACCCTGGCCAACCTGTTGCCCCGGTTTCATGATGTGAACTCCGGTGCATTACTCATTGACGGTCATGACGTTCGCGACGTGACCCTGCATTCGCTGCGCAGTCAAATGGCGCTGGTGACCCAGCAGACCATCCTGTTTAACGATACGGTCCGAAATAATATCAGGTATGGCAGCAGGGACTGCAGTGAAGAAGATATATACCGGGCAGCAGATGCGGCTTTTGCCTGTGAGTTTATTGAAGAGCTGCCTGATGGTTTTGATACAGTCATCGGTGAATCCGGAGCGCGGCTTTCCGGGGGACAGCGCCAGCGCATTTCCATTGCCCGAGCCATTCTCAAGGATGCGCCGGTACTGGTGCTGGATGAGGCAACCTCAGCCCTGGATACAGAGTCGGAGCGGAAGGTGCAGAAGGCCCTGGAAAACCTGATGAAGAACCGGACCACGATTGTTATCGCCCACAGGCTTTCCACCATTAAAAATGCTGACAGAATTATTGTCATGCTGGATGGGCGGCTGGTGGAGGAGGGAACTCACGACCGGCTCCTGCAAGAGCATGGTGTCTACGAAGGACTCCATAATATGCAGTATGCGGAGTAAGTTCGGATTGCAACCGGGTGAAACAGAGAGCAGGATGGTTTTGTGACAGCTGAGGGCAGATTGCAGCAATTTCGTACAGGTGCCGGCAGGATGAATATCTGGCTGCCGGCCCTGTTGGCCTTCTCCCTGCCGCTGTCTACCTCGGCACTCTCTATCCTGGCAATTCTGATCCTGTTGCTCTGGCTGCTTGAAGGGAATTTTATAGAAAAGTCTGCTGAAATTTTCAGTAATCCGGCTGCTCTTTCAGTTCTTGCCTTTCTGGCAGTTCTTGTCATCGGTCTGCTCTGGAGCCCCAATGTCGGGGCAGGTCTTGAAGTCCTTCAGGATCGGTGGAAGATCGCCATGCTGCCTGTCTTTCTGACCGCAATCAGTTGGAAGAGGCGTGCGCTGTATATCAACGGGTTTCTTGCAGGGTTGGTAACGGCGATGTTCATCACCTTTCTGGCCTGGTTTGATCTTATCCATTATGCAGATGTAACCCCAACCCACCTGACCCGCAAGACTTTCCACGTTGTCTACAATCCTTTACTGGCCTTTGGAATATACCTGGTTCTGCACGAGGCGATATGGAGTCAGCGGAAACGGGTTTATCGCCTTGCTCTGCTTGTCCTTTCAGGAGTGATGATTTTCAACATGTTCATCACCGAAGGCAGGGCTGGCCAGCTAGTTTTTTTCGTGCTTGTTGCACTGCTTCTGTTCCAGATTTTCAAGAAAAACAGGTTCAAGGCGGTGCTTGCGGTATTTTTGTTGCTGCCGACAATGTTTGTAGCCGGCTATGGCTTAAGTCCGGTATTCAGACAGCGTGTGGATACGGTTCGTCATGAGATCAGTCAGTTTAAAGAAAATCCGGCAACATCCATTGGTCTTCGTCTGCTCTACTGGCAGAATTCCTGGGAGATTATCCGGCGGCATCCCTGGCTCGGCGTCGGGACCGGTGGTTTTCAGACCGCCTATGCTCAAGTCAATCAGGAAAAAAGTCCATTTTCCTTTACAACCGACAATCCTCACAACCAGTACGTGCTGGTGGCCACCATGGTTGGCATACCCGGAATCCTGAGCCTGCTGATCATTTTTGCAGTCATGTTCCGTCAGGCCTTTGTGATGCGTGATGGTCTGCAGCGGGTCCGTGTGGCCTTTCCTCTGTTTTTTCTCACCATCATGCTGACGGAATCCTATCTGAAAGTGTATGAAACGGCCTTCTTTTTTGTCCTTTTTGCTGCAGTTCTGTATAAACAGAAGCCGGATAAACGGCTTCAGCCGTTACGTTCCGGGAAGAAAAAATGCTGGTTGATCCTGTCATACCGGGCCAATATTGCAGGTTCTGCCTGCTCACAGCACATCGATGACCGTCTGCCGTTTTTTCAACAACAGGGTATTGAGCCTGTGCTGCTGACCGGACCGGTTGGGGAACCGTCAACAACCTGGATTCATTTCAGGACGCACAGCCTGGCTCCCTCGGGCATACGCTTTGAACTGCGTCATTTTCTACGTAGATATCTGCAGAAACGGTGGCAGTTTAAACTTGCTGAAACTATCCTTCTGCTGCCGGTTTTTCCATTTTACCTGCTGGAAAAGATCATAATTAATCTTGAGAGTGAGTGGTCCTGGTGGATTCTGGCCTCAATCCGGGGTTTTTTTCTCAGCAGACAGCTTCATCCGGAAGTAATTTATTCTACAGGTGGATCTGCCTCTGCCCATGTTGCGGCCATGCTGATCAAGCAGTGGACCGGCATCAGATGGCTGGCCGAAACCCAGGATCCTCTGGTTCATGACCATGACTGGCAGCGTTCAAAGATGGTTCTGCAGGTGTATAAATCTCTGGAAAAAAAAATCTGCATCCGGGCAGACAGGTTTGTTTTCCTGGTCCGGTCAGCCATGGAGCATACTGCCCGACGCGTGCAGGAAAACTGTCGGGGTGCTGTCATTTATCCCGGTTCAGTGCCTTCATTTTTTCAACATGGATTATATGAAAAGGGAGAACGGTGTCGATTTGCTCACTTCGGCTCTCTGGCTGGAACCCGCAATCTGGCAGTTTTTTTTCAGGCCCTGCAACTGGTGCTGGCAGGTGATGAAACATTGAGGAATCAGGTTCAGGTGGATGTCTACGGTTCCTTTGATGGTACCTCTGAGCGGGAAATGAAGCGATTGCAGCTGAAAGACCTTGTTGTCTGTCATGGCCATGTGGACAGGAAGGAAGCTCTGACAGCCATGCAGCAGGCAGATTGCCTGCTGCTGATTCAGAATATTATTTATTTTTCCTGTGAAACAATTCCGTCAAAGGTCTATGAATACCTGCTTTCCGGTCGGCCGATCATCGGCCTACTGTATAATAATCAGGAGTTGAAATCCATGCTGGTTGAAAACGATCATTATGTTGTGCCTGCAGATGATGTTCAAGCTACGGCAGCAGCAATCCGACATGTGATTGATGCATTTTTCAGTACGATTTTTTTTTCCAGAGAACCAAAGCAGATATGGACGGTTGAGGCTGCGGTGACGTCACTGAGAATGTTGGCTGTTCCCGAGAAGAGGAGAGGATAGTGAAGGTGCCAAAACGCAATGTTTTGGTGATAACCTATTTCACCAATGAAGATGGCATGGCCTGCTCGCATCATATCGATGACCGACTGCCTGTTTTCCGGGAAATGGGTGTAGAACCGATAATTCTTTCTTCACTTTGCGTACCTCGGCACAAAAAATTTCGTCATTTCAGAGTGTTTTCACTTTCTGCCTCAGGTATTCGTTTTGAACTGCGCCAAGTCTTTCGACGTCTCGCAAAACTTAATCCGATAATAGGTCATCTGCGTCATGTTGTCATTTTGCCGATTATGCCTTTTTATTTATTTGAAAAAATATTTGTACGTATTGATACTACCTGGTTCTGGAAACCTTTGGCTGTTGTTGTCGGAAAAACAATATGCAGGAGGATGAAGTTTGATTTTATCTATTCTACAGGCGGTCCGGCAGTTGCACATGTTGTCGGAGAAATCCTGAAAAGAAAAACCGGTCTGCCATGGCTCGCCGAGGTTCAGGATCCGTTGGTCCATGACTACTGTGCCAAGAATGAGAGAGAATTACGGCTTGTTCAGCAAGTGGAAAAGAAAATCTGTCACAATGCGGATTGCATGGTTTTTCTGACCCGGGCGGCTATGGTTGGAACAGTGAGACGGGTAGCTGACTGCTCAAATGGAGCTGTGATTTATCCCGGTTCCTCTCCCTGGAAAGTCATAACAGCAAGAAAGGCTAATCTTCCCCTTCAGTTTGCCCATTTTGGTTCACTTGGGGGGGTACGCAATCTGGGTCCTTTCCTTGCTGGAATGGAACTGGCTGTTGAGGAAAATCCCTTTCTCCTGGAAAACCTCGTTGTTTCTCTGTTCGGAGGTCTTGGCAAGGATGACGTGGAACGTTTGGCTAACTCTCCATGTCAAACAATGTTTCAGTATAAAGGATCGTTATCCAGAAAACAGGTTTTAGAAAAAATGGCAGAAACTGACGTATTGCTTCTTATTCAAGGGGTGCATCAGATTTCTACAGAAACAATTCCGTCCAAGTGTTATGAATACTTCCTCTCAGGCAGAGTAATACTGGGTTTGATTCATGAGAATGGAGAACTTGAACAGATGCTTAAGGATTTGAACCATATGGTTGTACCCGCCAGTGATCCGGAGAAAATCAGTGGTGGAATTCTCTCTCTTTATAAGCAGGTAACAGCAAATATGATGAGTCCACCTCATCCTTCTCCTTATACCGTTGAAAGGGCTGTACAACAGCTGCTGGCCCTGAATAAACAGTAAAGAGCATGGATTGGCAAACATATTACACGAGAAATAAAAGTGTGGATCTACAGTGTCTGCGGCCTGAGGGGTGGCAACTGGTTTTGGCAGAGCGTATAGCAGAGTCCGCTCCTGATTCGGTCCTGGAGGCTGGTAGTGGATATGGAATGACATCTGTTCTCTTGGGGGCTGGTGTAGGGAAAAGGGTGTTGCTGGACCTGGAGTCTGCAGCATTGACTACGGCAGCGCAACTCTTTGCAGAAAAAAATGAAAGCGGCGATTTTGTTGTAGGCGACCTCTTGTCAATGGGTTTTAAGGAAGGTGCATTTGACTTGGTGTTTAATGCTGGAGTGCTGGAACACTTTAATTTCTCGATGAGGTGTCAGGCCCTTTGCGAAATGTATCGTGTCGTACGAGCCGGCGGCAAGTTGCTTGTAGCTGTCCCCAATCATTACAGCCATCCTTATCGTTATTCTTATCATTATAGGAAGAAAAAGGGGAAGTGGCCTTACCCTGATGAGATTCCTATTTATGATTTGAGAAGAGAAATTCAGGCTGAAGGGCTTCAAGTGACCCAGCAACGTGAAACTGTAGCCAAAGAAACAGCCTATTTTTTTCTTCGTCGTCATCAGCGTTGGTTGTTCAAGTTGGCCGCAAAGCTGTATTCTTTTGAAGGGTATTTGACGGTTTTGACCTTGACCAAAGGCAAATAGCTGACCAAGTAGTCGAGTTATCCGATTTGTCATGATCTTAGAGAGTAAGCGTATACTGATTATTAAACCCAGCTCTCTGGGAGATATCGTCCATACTCTGCCTCTGGTGCATGCTCTAAAGCGCTGCTTTGCAGGTTGTTCCATCGGCTGGATTGTACAGAAATCGTTTTCATCGTTACTTGAGCGTGACCGTGCGGTTGATACCATCTATCCAGTGCAGATTCCGTCAACCAGTGATCCCCGAGCAGGTCATTTTGCCTATCTGCAGGCTTTGCAGGCAACAGTAACGACGCTGCGGCAGTTGCGTCACCAGTTCAGACAGTCCCCGTATGATCTCATCCTTGATCTGCATGGTTCTTTTCGCAGTGGACTGCTGGGCCGGACAAATCCGGGTGGGCAGCGGTTTGGTTTTGCTGATGCCAGGGAACTGAATACCTTGTTTCAGGACCAGCTGGTTGCAGTTTCCGAAGATGTGGAACATGCACTCGAAAAAAACCTTCTTTTCTGTAAACAACTAAACTGCAGTGTATCTGATGAAGATTTTCATCTGTACTGCAGCCGGGAGGATGTTCATGATGTGGAGTTATTTCTCGGCCAGCAGGGTATCGATACTCATGCCCGCATCATTTATGCTAACCCTGCGGCCCGTTGGCAGACCAAGTTCTGGCCAAAGGAACAGTGGGCCGAACTTGCGGATCGTTTTTATCGTCAGGGAATAGTGATCATTTTCTGCGGTAGTATGGAGGACAGGGAGTATATTGACTCCATTACCCGGCTGATGAAAACACGGACTGTTGTTGCAGCCGGCAGGTTATCTTTACCACAGTCAGTTGCCCTGCTCAAACGATCCTGTCTTTATATCGGGCTGGATTCAGGACCCATGCACATGGCCGCCATGTGTACTGTCCCGGTGGTGGCACTGTTCGGCCCCACCCATCCTGCCCGGGTGGGGCCCTATGGCGTTGAACATCGGATAGTTCGTGCTGAAAAACTTGATTGCCTGGAGTGCAGAAAACGGAGCTGTGATCATCTCAGCTGTATGAAGAGTATCTCCGTTGATATGGTTTATGATGCGGCATCATCGCTCATGGATCATCAGGTTGCACAGTCTGGAAAATCGGTATGAAGATCAGTCTGATCATAACCACCTATGACTGGAAAGAGGCTTTGGAGCTTTCCCTGAAAAGCAGTTTGCAGCAGGTGGAAAAACCTTTGGAGATCATTGTTGCCGATGATGGATCCGGTGAAGATACTGCAGAAGCTATACAGGAAATAGCTATCAATGCCCCTGTTCCTGTTATTCATTCCTGGCAGCAGGATAAGGGGTTCAGACTGTCGGCCAGCAGAAATAAGGCTATTGCCAGAGCGCGCGGTGATTATATCGTCTTGATTGATGGTGATATCATCCTGGAAAAGCATTTTATTTATGACCATGCCCGCTATGCTCAGTCCGGTTTTTTTGTCCAGGGTACCAGGGTTCTGCTCAATGAGCAGCTCTCCCGAGATGTGCTGGCTGAGAAACGACTGACAGGTTTTTTTTGTACACGTGGCGTTGAAAATAGAAAGAACTGTCTTCGTTCAATTATTCTTTCCCGCATTTTTTCTTTTAAAAGCAGAAAAATGACCGGTGTCAGGACCTGCAACTTTGCCTTCTGGCGCAAGGATGCTGTCGGAATCAATGGTTTTAATGAAGAGTTCGTAGGCTGGGGACGGGAGGACTCGGAGTTTACCGCGCGTCTGATCAATTCGGGGCTGGTACGGAGGAATATTAAATTTAATGCCCTGGCATACCATCTCTATCACCCCATGAATGATCGGAGCCATTTAGATGAAAATGACCGATTGCTCCGAAAGACCATTGAACAGAAACGCAGCTGGTGCGAGAAGGGGATCAGCCAGTACCTTGGCGGGTGAGCGGCGGTGAGGAAGGCGGCTTCCATCCGGCCTGCAGTTCATGCAGTTTGGCATACTTGTAATAGGTGCCTTCAAAGTTGCCAATGGCAATGACCAACCCCGGCCAGCCGTCCAGGATTCCTCTTTTCAAGATATACATGTGGAAAAAAGACCACAGGCCACGGCCAAGAGCAGTGAACATGCCACCACTGCGTCCACGCTGCTGCAGTTTTTGAGCTCCCAGTGTGGAATATTTATTTGCCTTGTGTGCAACCTCTTCCAGATTTTTATAGGGGAACTGCCAGATGGGCTGTTTGAGGTAGCCTGCAGGTTTGTCAGAGATGATCGTATACTCTTCATGGACCGGATCATCATCCTTAAAGACCAGAGCTCCTTTTTTAAAGAGCTGGGGCTGGCGGTAGTCCGGGTAAAAACCGGAGTGTTTTATCCAGCGTCCCATGAAGAAGTTCCGGCGGGGTACATAGTAGGCGTCGGCAGCATCAGGTCGCTCAACAGTGGTCAGAATTTCATCCCTGGCTTCCGGGGTACAGCGTTCATCCGCATCCAGTGAAAAGATCCAGTCATGGCTGCAGGCTGCCATGGCCCGGTTCCGCAAATCTCCAAATCCCCTGAATTCGATCTGAACTACCCGGGCACCCATGGATTCGGCTATGGCTGCAGTGTCATCCTGACTGTATGAGTCTGCCAGGATAATCTCGTCTGCCCACAGTACCGAGTAGATGGCTGAGCGAATTTTGTCGGCTTCATTAAAGGCAATAATATAAACGGATATCTTGTTCATGCCTGGCGAACAACCTGCGGTCTGGGCCCCCTTGCTCCACCTGCGAGTTGTATGAGAATCTGGTCGGTTTTCTGCAGTCTTTTGGCCATTGTTTTAAAGAGATGCCTGGAAATATCGGGATACTTTTCTACGAGCTCGTTTATCTTTTCTCCGGGATATCGTTTGACCTTGCAGCGGCCGATGGAAACTATAGAGGCATACCTTGGCTTATCCAACATGGGAGCCATTTCACCAAAATATTCACCCGGTTCTGTTATTTCTGCTATTTTTTTACCTTTTTTCAGTACCGCAACCTTGCCCCGAACCAGTTTGTAAAAATCCCTGTCATCTTCATTGCCTTCCTGGATGATGATATCACCATCCTCATATTCCTCAATATCGGGATTAACCAGGTAGGCAGGCATGGTTTCCTCGTGGGCAACGGTTCTGCGAAGGGCTTCACGTACACTTGTAATCCCCTGTTTGGCTTTTTTCAGGGCGGCCTGGCGCAGAGGAATCATTCCCTCCTGGACAGCAATTTTTCGCAGCTGTTCTTCCGGCAGTTCCGCCTGAATAGCCTTGGCAACTTCGTCGGTGACTTCCATCAGTTCAAAAAAACCAACCCGCCCCTTGTAGCCGAGCCCGGTGCATTCCGGACATCCCTTGGGTCCGTACAACTGGAAGCCTTCCTCATCAATTTCTTCTTCCGTAAAACCGGCATTGAGCAGTTCATCGCGCCCCATGGTAATTGGCACCTTGCAGTTGTTGCACAAACGTCTGCCCAGTCTCTGGGACAGGACCATGGTCAGTGACGATGCCAGCAGATAAGCGGGAATACCGATATCGATCATTCGGCCGACGGTTGAAGGAGAGTCGTTGGTATGCAGGGTGGAAAAAACAAGATGACCGGTCATTGCCGCCTTCATGGCGATTTCTGCGGTTTCAATGTCACGGATCTCACCGACCATGATAATGTCCGGGTCCTGACGCAGAAAAGCCCTGAGTGCAGCGGCAAAGGTCATGCCGACCTCGGTGTTGACATTGACCTGGTTGATTCCCTTGAAGTTGAACTCCACAGGATCTTCTGCTGTAAGAATTTTGATGGTCTCACTGTTCAGGGAATTGAGGGCGGAATAGAGCGTGACCGTTTTACCGGAACCGGTTGGACCTGTAACCAGCAGCATTCCCTGCGGCCTGTTCAGGCAGCGTTTGAGGGCCTCAAAGGTCGCCATTTCAAAACCAAGCCTGGTCAGGTCAACATTCAGGGAACCCTTGTCAAGAATACGGAGAACAACGCCTTCGCCGTAGAGCGTCGGCAGGGTGGAGACCCGGAAGTCGACCGCCCTGTTGCGCCCCATCCGCATTTTGATACGCCCATCCTGGGGAACCCTGCGTTCAGTGATATTGAGGTCAGCCAGGATTTTCATGCGGGCAATCAGGGCATTTTTAATGGTCAGGGGAAGGTTCATGGATTTGAAAAGTGAGCCGTCCTTACGGTAGCGGACCTGCATGGTTTTCTCAAAGGGCTCAATATGAATATCACTGACCCCGTCCTGGACCGCCTTGACCAGAATGCCGTTGACCAGCTTGATGATCGGAGCATCAGACGCGGAAAACTGGTCATAAAGGCTTTCATCAACAGTCCCGCTTTCTATTTCAAAGTCATCTGCTGCGTCAGAAACCAGGGCACCAAAGTCTTCGACCTGAGTTACCTCTTCTTCAACCTCATCTTCAGCCTGGAAAGCAAAAAAAGACTGATATTCCTCGTTGTCTATCTTGTAGTAGGTCCGGTAGGCATCAATAATGTCCTTGGCAGACGATACGCATACGTCAAGACCCATATCGACGCTATTCTGCAGTTCCTCCACTTCAAGGGCATCAGTGGGCTCGGCCATGGTGACCTGCAGAGTATTGCCGGAAATTCTGAGGGGAAAGGCGAGGAAACGCTTGGCTGTTTCATAAGGAATCAGCTCAAGCGCCCTATCACTCGGTGGCTCATCTGCAATGCGCACCATGGTGTAGTTGTGCATCCTGCTCAGGAAGTTCGGGATGGTATCCCGTTCAATGACTCCCGATTCAAGAAGAATTTTACCTAACCTCTGCCCGGTTTTTTTGTGTACTGCCTGTGCCTCTTTAAACTGGCTGGCGGTGATATATCCGGCTTTTTGCAGCAGTTCGCCGATTTTTAGCTTACCGGCACCGGATTGATCTTTAACGGTTCTTCGTTTCAGGGCTGCTTTTCTTTTTTGAGTCCGTTTAGGCGCTGTTTTTTTGACCATAAAATGCTTGGGAAGATATCTTCCAACCGTTGAAGAAATTAATTAATGTGCATCTGAAGATTGTCGCTGCCTGAGTAACCATAACCCATTATCGGAGTCTGTACTTATCTGCTTACTCAGGCGCTCGATGCATCCCCGGTCGCCCCGACTTGTGAAAGATGCGGGCTGATTGTCTGTGTCAACTCAGTAAGTATACAACAAAAAAGAAAATGGGTCAAAAAAGGGGCTCAAAACGTTTAAAAAACACCTTTTACCTTACCGGTTTCAACATCGACGTCAATTCTGCGATAGGCAGGATCAGAGGCCGTACCCGGCATCAGACTGATGGCTCCGGCCACCGGCACAATAAAACCCGCACCCGTGTAGGTGAGGATGTCACGGATGGGCAGAATCCAGCCCTTTGGCGTTCCCTTCAGGGCGGGATCATGGGACAGCGAGAGATGGGTTTTAACCATGCAGGTCGTCATCTTTGTCATCTCCGGATCCACCTCGATACGTTTCAGTTTGGCAGCCGCTTCGGGTGAGTAACTGACGCCGTCACCACCGTACACTTCCCTGACGATCAGTTCGATACGTTCGGAAAGCGGAGTGTCGAGATCATAGAGGAACTTGAAATCATTGGGCTCCTTACAGGCATCAATAACCGCATCGGCAAACTCGAGAGCACCGTCACCACCTTGCTGCCAGTGGTGTGACAGGGCAACCCTGGCACCGGCAGATTCGGAAAGGCGCCGGACAGCAGCAGTTTCCGCATCCGTATCAGTGGAAAATCCATTGATGCAGACAACCGGGTTGATACCGGCTTTTTTGACTGTTTCGATGTGGTGAACAAGGTTTTTGCAGCCCTCTTCAACCCAGGCAACATTTTCGTCACCATACTCTCTGGGCATGGGTTGGCCGGGTACGGGAACAGGTGCGCCACCGTGGCATTTGAGGGCTCTGATGGTGGCAACTATTACAGCGCAGTTGGGTTTCAGGCCGGAGTAACGGCATTTCAGGTTCCAGAATTTTTCAAAGCCGATGTCTGCACCAAAGCCGGATTCAGTGATACAGTAGTCAGCAAGTTTCAGGGCCACCCGGTCTGCAATGACAGAAGACTGGCCGATAGCGATGTTGGCAAACGGGCCGGCATGGACGATTACCGGCTGACCTTCCAGGGTCTGCATCAGGTTCGGGTTAATGGCATCAACCATCCAGGCGGTCATGGCACCGTCTACTTCAAGATCTGCCGTTGTGATCGGACGGTCCTGTTTATCATAGGCGACAACGATCCGACCGATACGCTTCCGCATGTCCCTGAGATCCCTGGCAATGGAAAGAATAGCCATGATTTCGGAACTGACGGCAATGTTAAATCCGGACTGCATGGTCATGCCGTCCATGGTATTGCCGATGCCCATGGTGATTTTGCGAAGTGCCTGGGCACAGAAGTCCATGATCCAGTGGAATTCAACCTTTTTCGGATGGATATCAAGACGTTTCAGATTACGCCGGGCCAGCTGTTCATCGGTATAGTTGCACTCATGCTGCATCCGGGATGACAGTGCCACCATGCCCAGGTTGTGGGCATTCATGATCCCATTGATATCACCCGTCAAACCCAGGGAAAACGGTGTCAGCGGGATACACTGGGCCAGTCCGCCTCCGGCAGCAGAGCCCTTGATGTTCATGGTGGGGCCGCCCGAAGGCTGGCGGATTGCACCGATAACCGATTTGCCGCGTTTGCCCATCCCCTGGACCAATCCCATAACACAGGTGGATTTTCCCTCACCAAGCGGGGTGGGCGTGATGGCGGTTATATCAACGTATTTTCCATCCCGTCGATCTTTTAAACGTTCCAGGATTGCACGGTAATCAAGTTTGGCCAGAAAATGGCCATGGGGCAGTAACTCTTCTTTTTCCAGGCCGAGCTGTTCTCCGAGCTCGTACACTGTTTTCATTCGGCTTTCCGCTTCTTCTGCAATTTCCCAGTCTGCATACCTGGTGGGATCCAAAACCATGGTGTCCTCTCGTAAAGTATAAATAAGATAAGAGGTAATAATACAGGAAGGCCAAGAAGACTCAAGGCACCCTCAAGAACTGTTTCTGCAATAATTTCTTTAATTCAACCAGTTACTGCTGTTGATGTCAACAGGTACGGTACCAGGATGAACGTCGGGAACAAAACACCTGAAATGCGGATGATTTTCCAGAGGCAGGCAGTATGACCATATAAGTGTTTGATCAGGAAAAAATGGCTGGAAATTGCTGTTTCAACTCATCCCACAGCGGAATAATGACCTCGCGCATGGAAGGTTCTGCCGCTTTGCTGGAGCGAAGTTTGATGATGTGCTGCCACTCGGCCAGGTTTGCATAAACAATCAGCTCTGTTTTGCACGAGTTGGGCAGTACGGTACGGGCAGCCTGGGGAGAAGATGTTTTCAGCAGCTGCAGGTACAGCTGTTCCGTATCCTGCATGGCCTTTTGCCAGATTTCGTATTCCGGGCTGTTCTGCTCAAAAAACATCGGCTTGATAAAGGTAACTTCGCTGCCGAATTTATCATCACTGTACCTGCAATAACGCTGGCTTTCCTGGAGAAAAGAGCATGGACGATGGCGGACCATTTCATGGGTTACGGCACGGTTCACAATAAACTTGACTGCGATATAACGATGTCTTGCCATTTTGTCCGGAGGGAGTTGGTCAACTTCCGTCAGCTCCACCTTGCGAACGGAAATCGAGCTGTCCTCCAGCAGTCCCTTTTCCGGAAGGATAGTACTGAAAAAATAGGGATGGCGCCTGTACAGCCAGGCACACATGGCATTAACTATTGCACAATCCGGATGAAACATGAGCAGTTCACGAAACGTCCGCACACTGCCTGTTATCAGCAGACTGTTTTCCTCACGGTCGATCTGCAGATAGCGGGGCTGAATCAGGAACAGTTCTGTTACTTGGTGGTCGTCCGCACATTCCACCTGCAGGGTGACGACACCCATTTCAAGAACAGAATTATGTCCATGCTTCGCCATCTTGGAGACAAAAGGCAGGGCTGTATTCTGATCTATCCTGTCTTCACTCTTATAGCAGATACGGCCGCACAACTCGATACGAACGGCAAGACTCTCAAGGTCGAGATTATTCAGAATTTCATAGGAGGCGGGAATGACACGCATTGAATAAGTTCCACTGGTTAGAGTTGATCGAAAGACTTCTGTCCCCTGCCATTAGGCCACCTTGCCAAAAATCTAATTTTCAAGGCGCTCTTTAGTCTTCCGGTTTCCAGAATGGTGATAATTCACGCAGATTGGCGATAATGGCCGGCATCTTTTCCAGAACAAAGTCCACTTCTTCTTCAGTATTGTAAATAGAGAGGCTGAAACGGATTGAACCGTGGGCAGCGGTAAACGGGACTCCCATGGCCCGCAGGACATGCGACGGCTCAAGAGAGCCTGAAGTACAGGCGGAACCGGAAGAGGCACAGATGTTGTACTGATTCATATGCAGCAGGATAGCCTCACCTTCAACAAATTCAAAACTGACATTGGTAGTGTTCGGCAACCGGTCGGTCGGGTGGCCGTTCAGCATGGACTTGGGAATGGACGTCAGCAGCCCTTTTTCCAGCTTGTCACGCAGTTTCCGCACCCTGGTGTTCTCTTCTTCCAGTTTTTTCCCGGCCAGCTTACAGGCTCGACCAAGTCCGACGATGGATGCCACGTTTTCCGTGCCGCCCCTGCGACCGTGTTCCTGGTGTCCGCCGTTTAGAAAGGGGACAAAAGGGGTTCCCTTGCGTACATAAAGAACGCCGACACCCTTTGGCGCATGCAGCTTGTGGCCGGAAAGGGAGAGAAAGTCGATCCGGTTGTTCTGCATATTAATGGGAATTTTGCCCACGGCCTGGACCGCATCGGTATGGAAGAGAATATCCCGTTCCTTTGCCATGGCGGCCATTTCTTCCACCGGAAAAATAACCCCGGTTTCATTGTTGGCCCACATCACGGAGACAACGGCTGTGTCTTCGGTAAGAGCATTCCTGTAGCTGTCCATGTCCAGAGTACCGTCAGCCGCCACCATCAGCCGGGTGATCCGGTGTTTATGGCCGGTGAGCTGGTTCAGGCTTTCACACAGGTTTTTTACCGCCGGATGTTCCACCCGGGTGGTGATCACATGCCGCTGTTCCGGGAAGGTCTGCAGGGCTGACAGGATGGCAGTGGAGTCACTTTCCGTCCCGCAGCTGGTAAAGACGATCTCTTCGGGATCTGCACCGATCAGCTCTGCAATTTCATCTCTGGCCTGCTCAACGGCCCTGCCTACCTGGCCACCGAATGTATGCATGGAGGAGGGGTTGCCATAGCAGTCGGTGAGAAAGGGCATCATGGCATCAACCACCTCTGGCGCTATGCGGGTGGTGGCATTGTTGTCCATGTAAATAACTTTATCGCTGCCGCAGTCCATTACTTGTCCTCCTCAACGATCAGGGTGTCAACAACCTGCTCGCGCAGTTTCTTTTCCACATACTGTTTCAGGGTGGTCTGGGATGACTGGCAGCCGGAACAGGCGCCACGCAGGGAAACAGTAACAAAATCACCGTCCACGTCCACCAGCTCTATATCACCGCCGTCTTTTTTCAGTGTCGGCTTGATCTCCCGTTCCAGCACATCTTCAATTTTTTTGATTTTTTGCAGGGTCGTCATGCGCTGATCCTTATGGGGCTTGATCTTCTCGGCGGCAAGACCTTCAACCGTCTGCTGCAGTATTTCGCGCAGACGGTCCTCACACTTGCCGCAGCCGCCACCGGCCTTGGTGAAGTTGGTGATTTCCTCCACCGAGCGGAGGTCTGATTCTCTGATGGCCCGGATGATCTCAAGATCAGTAACTCCGAAACATTCGCAGACCACTTCACCTTCCGCCATGGGCAGGATAACGCCTTTGTAATCAGCTATGGCAGCCTCCAGAGCCTCGCGACCCATGACCGAACAGTGCATCTTTTCCTTGGGCAGACCACCCAACGCCTCGGCGATGTCTTCATTGGTGAGTTTTGAAGCCTCTTCAACAGACATACCCTTGATGATTTCGGTCAGAACCGATGATGAGGCGATGGCAGATGCGCAGCCGAATGTTTTGAACTTGGCATCGGTAATAATTCCGTTATCATCGACCTTGATGGTCAGCTTCAGAGCATCTCCGCAGGCCAGGGAACCGACATCACCCGTGCCGCTGGGGTTTTCAAGTTCGCCGACATTGTGCGGGTTCATGAAATGCTGCTGTACTTTATCTGTATATTCCCACATGATATCGCTCTATTCTAATAGGTTTCAGGTTTAACTCGTAGATTTACCGTTAAAAGTAAAGATGGTGTCCCGTACACTCCGCATGTAGTACACTCAGGATAATACATAGAAGCTACTCTAAGTAAGAAGTTCTGTTTCGGCAAGCAGGGATTTATTCTTTTTTTTAAATAAATCGGTTTCAGTTGTATCATGATGCTTCATCGCTTATGCATACCTGGTGCGCTGGATATGGCACCCGAATCATGGGTCATGATTTATTTGAGGCAACCTTGAAAAAAATGTATTGAGATTATTTCGAAGAAAAATCAGACAGTAAAATTTCTGATTTTTATCAAAGTTCAGCAGTTCCTGAAGAAGAAGTGGATAGATTTTTTCACGCGGCAAACAGAGCTGTAAGATAAAAGAGTGATGGTATTAGTAACAGTTATGGTTGACCCAAGCCTAAAAATTTTTTATGAATATAAGGATAGTGGTAATACAGTGGTACCTCAGCGGTCATGAATTTCATGCTTTCTATTATAATTTATTAAACAGAGAATCCAGCAAAGGAGAAAAAACATGGGACAAGCGCACGACGAAAAATTAATCCTCTGGTTTGATGAGATTGGTATTGAAGATGTGCCGCTGGTGGGCGGAAAAAATGCCTCGCTGGGGGAAATGTATCAGCATCTGACCGCCAAGGGCGTTGCTGTTCCCCACGGTTTTGCCATCACTGCCTATGCGTATCGTTATCTCCTGAAAGAGGCTGGTGTGGAACAGCAGATCCGTGACGTACTGGCTGACCTGGATATTGAGGATATGCATAATCTGGCTGAGCGCGGTGAGAAGTGTCGCGATATTATCCGTCACGCAGAGTTTCCCGATACCCTGCGTAATGCGATTATTGAGGCGTATCAGAAGATGGAAGCCGAATATGGAAAGAATGTCGATGTAGCTGTCCGATCTTCTGCCACGGCAGAAGACCTGCCGGATGCCTCCTTTGCCGGCCAGCAGGAAACCTACCTCAATATCCACGGCTACGAGGAAATTATCAGAAACTGTCGGAAGTGTTTTGCTTCACTGTTTACCAACCGTGCCATTTCCTATCGTCAGCATCAGGGTTTTGGCCAGTTTGATGTTTATCTTTCCATCACCATTCAGAAAATGGTTCGTTCCGACTCCGCTTCCTCCGGTGTTCTGTTTTCCATTGATACCGAGTCCGGCTTTGAAGACGCTGTTTTCATCACCGGCGCATGGGGTCTGGGGGAAAATGTGGTTCAGGGTGCAGTGAATCCGGACGAGTATTACGTGTTTAAGCCTACCTTAAAAGAGGGCAAACGGCCAATTGTCGGGAAAAAAGTGGGCTCCAAAGAGATCAAGATGATTTACGATAACGATCCCTCAACCGATGAGCCGGTCAAGAATATTGAGACTACGGAAGAGGAGCGTAACTCCTATGTCATCAGTGATGACGAAATCCTGCAGCTTGCCAGGTGGGCCTGCATTATCGAGGATCATTACGGCAAGGGCATGGATATTGAGTGGGCCAAGGACGGCGACGGTGTCAATGTCGGCACCGGTGAGCTGTTCATTGTCCAGGCCCGTCCTGAGACTGTTCATTCCCAGGCCAACAAAGGGGTCATGGAGACCTACAAGCTGCTGGAGAAAGGTGATGTTATTGTCGAAGGGCTGGCCGTAGGTACCAAGATCGGTCAGGGCGTGGCCCATTGCATTGACGATGTCAAGGATATCTCCACCTTTAAAGAGGGAGAGGTGCTGGTGACGGATATGACCGATCCCGACTGGGAGCCGATCATGAAGATCGCTGCCGCAATCATCACCAACCGCGGCGGCCGGACCTGTCATGCCGCCATCATTTCCCGTGAGCTGGGTATCCCCTGTGTTATCGGCACCGGCGACGGTTCTGAACGGATCCAGACAGGTCAGGAAATCACTGCATCCTCGGCCGAAGGCGAGACCGGTTATGTGTATGACGGGCTGCTCAAGTATGAAATCGAGAAGACCGATCTCGGTAACCTGCCCGCCACAAAAACAAAAATCATGATGAATCTGGCCATCCCGGAAAAGGCCTTTACCGAGTGCCAGATCCCCAATGATGGTGTGGGGCTTGCCCGAGAGGAGTTTATTATCAACTCTCATATCGCTATTCATCCGCTGGCCCTGTACAACTATGAGGATCTGAAACAATCCGCTGATCCGGAGGAGCAGGAGATTGCCAGGGAGATTGATGCCAGAACCGGAGCCTATACGGATAAAAAGCAGTTCTTTATTGACAAGGTTGCTGAAGGTGTCGGCCGGATTGCTGCCGGTTTTTATCCCAAGGATGTGATCGTGCGGTTGTCTGATTTCAAATCAAACGAATATGCCAACCTGCTGGGCGGTACCCTGTATGAGCCGGATGAGGAAAACCCGATGATCGGCTGGCGCGGTGCCTCGCGCTACTATGATCCCAAGTATCGCCCTGCCTTTGAGCTGGAGTGCCAGGGGCTGTTAAAGGCGCGTGACGACATGGGCCTGACAAACATCAAGCTGATGGTGCCCTTCTGTCGAACCCCGGAAGAGGGCAAAAAGGTTATCGAGGTCATGCGGGACTGCGGCCTGGTGCAGGGTGAGAACGGACTGGAACTCTACGTCATGTGTGAGATTCCTTCAAACGTTATCTCCGCCGATGCCTTTGCCGATATTTTTGACGGTTTCTCAATCGGTTCCAATGATTTGACTCAGCTTACCTACGGTCTTGACCGGGACTCCGGTCTGATTGCCGGTATTGCCGATGAGCGTGATGAGTCGGTCAAGGAAATGATCCGTATGGTCATCAAGACCGCCAAGCGGCGCGGCAGGAAGATCGGTATTTGTGGACAGGGACCATCTGATTTCCCCGAGTTTGCCACCTTCCTGGTTGAGCTTGGTATTGATTCCATGTCGCTGATTCCTGATACGGCAATCAAGACCCGGATGGCTGTGCATGAGAAAGAAAAAGAGATGGGTGTGGCGCCCTGACAGGATATCCAGCAGTTCAGGTCGTAACATGCCGGCCTGAAAGCAGAGAGTAAGAGGCGGAGCACATGCTCCGCCTTTTTTATGCACTCACTATCCCGGTATCCTCCTCCTCTGCTCTGACGTGAATATCGCGCTGGGGAAAGGGCATAACGATATTGTTTTCCTGGAAGGCAAGGTGAATCATTTTGAGCAGGTTATGGGTTTCCCGGCCCCTGTGACGGGGGTCCTGTACCCAGACAAGCAGCTGGAACCTGATTGCTGATTCGCCGAAACTGCGTACCCGTACCCTGGGTTCCGGTTTTTTTGCCAGGGCATGGTTTTCCTGTGCTACCCCGAGCAGTGTTTTTTCCACCCGGCGCAGGTCGCTGTCGTAGCTGACGTCGACATCTATCCGGATCCGGTAGCGCGGTTCAGGCGCGGACTGGTTGATGATTTTGGTAGTGGACATGATGGAGTTGGGAACCGTGATCAGGATGTCATCCCTGGTCTGGATCTTTGTCGACCGGATGCCGACTTCAACGACTTCTCCCCGTTCACCGCTGTCCAGGATGATATAGTCCCCCACCTTGTAGGCTGCATCCACAAACAGGGCGATGCCGCCGAAAAAATTGGCCAGCGTGTCCCTGGCGGCAAGAGCAATGGCGATACCAATGATGCCTGCAGAGGCAAAAAGTGGTGTCAGGTTGACTTGCCAGATGACCAGACCCCACAGGATCCCGGTGAACAGGATAACGATACGGGAGATGTTCTTGATCATGTAAAAATGGGTCTTGTCGATCTTTTTCAGCACCCAGCCCATATTGTTTTCGTTCATAGCCGTGATTTCCCGGATCAGGGAAACCCACCAGACAATCAGGATCAGGGATTTGACAATATTGGGCAGCACCATGTTCCAGGGTGGTGGCGGAACAGGAGTGATCAGGATGGCATGCATGAGGCCAAGCAGAAAGATTGACCAGCAGATCGGGCGGTGAATGATTTCCATGATACGTTCATCCGCCTCCCAATGAGTACGGCTGGCAATCCTGATCAGCAGGCGATCGATAAACAGATCCGCCGCTTTAGCCAGCACCCCATAAACGATGAGCAGCAGAAAACGCTGGCCCAGGTGATATTGGCTGAGTTCGTGCAGGGAATAGGAGAGTTGAGTCTTAAAGATCTCCTGAATGGTTCCAAAATCCATCTGTTTTGCTCTGTATCCGGATTCAGGCGGATTGATCCTGATCAAGGGGTTTGGCCTCATCAATGAGCATTATGGGGATATCATCCCGTATTTCATAGAGAAGTTTGCAGGTCCGGCAGATGAGACCAGTGTTTTCTTCATTCAGTTCAACCTCTCCCTTGCACTTGGGACAGGCGATAATATCGAGCAGTTCCTGTTTAATCATGATGTTGTTAACGGCAGAATTCAAGGTAGTCCCGTGTCAGGGATTTCCGGATTGACGACGGGTTGGAAAGGTCGTATACATTGGTTTCATAAGAAACATAATATTGTACCAGACATTATATTTACAAACACGAAATAGTTCTATGAAAAAGTCCATACCGGTCGATCAGGCAGTGGGAATGGTCCTGCCGCATGATATCACGGAAATAGTCAAAGACGAGTTCAAGGGATGCGCCTTTAAGAAGGGACATATCATCCGGACGGAAGACCTGGAACATCTGCGTCGTCTCGGTAAAGAGCATATCTATGTGCTGGAACTTACGGAAAACGAAATTCATGAGAACGAGGCCGCCCGTCTGATGGTTGCTTCCCTTGCCGGTGAAGGAACTGAGTACACAAGTGAAGTGGTGGAGGGTAAGGTGGCGATCAGGGCTGTCCATGACGGCCTGCTCAAGGTAAACAAGGAGGCTCTTTATCGATTCAACCTGTTGGGAGAGGTGATGTGTTCCACTCTGCACACCAATACTCCGGTAAAAAAAGGAGAGCAGGTGGCAGCCAGTCGACTCATTCCTCTGGTGGGCGAACGAAAACTGGTTGCAAAAGCCATCAGTATAGCCGAGGCTGGTGACAGGATTGTCCGGGTTCTGCCGCTTGCCAGGGTAAAGGCAGGACTTGTTATTACCGGCAGTGAAGTGTTTTACGGACGAATTGAGGACAGATTTGAAGAGGTGCTGCGCCGTAAGCTGTCGGCGTTGGGCTCGCAGGTGGCCATGGTTGGTTTTGCACCTGATGATCCGGCTCAAATCAGTGCTGAAATACGAAAATGTCTTGCAGGAGGAGCGGATCTCATTGTCACTTCAGGCGGCATGTCGGTTGATCCTGACGATGTTACCCGGCAGGGCATCAAAGAGGCCGGAGCAGTGGACATGGTGTACGGTACGCCGGTTCTGCCCGGAGCCATGTTCCTGGTGGGCCGGATCGGAACAGTTCCGGTACTTGGCCTGCCTGCCTGCGGCATGTTTCACAATATAACCGTTTTTGACCTTATCCTGCCGCGAATTCTTGCCGGTGAAACAATCGGTCGCCGGGAATTCGCCGATATGGGGCATGGAGGGCTCTGCCGCAACTGTAAACGATGTCAGTACCCGGTCTGTAATTTTGGGAAATAGGGTGTACAGTGCCTCTTTTTTGTCTGGTAATGAAGTTGTAACTTCAGTGGAAAAATGTTAGCATTTATTTACACAATCTGTTTACCGGTTCTCTGTTCTTTTTTTGCTGGAAATGTTGTCTATGAGCCATCGAACCCTTCGTCTGTTCTGCCTCTGTTCCGTTCTTCTGTTTGCAAGTTTTTATAGTGTCTCCGCAGCCGTCCTGGATTCCGGGTTCGGCAATGACGGTCGGGTGGCTGTTGAGCTTGGAGTCTATGGTGACCGGGCAAATGCGGTTGTCGTTCAGCCGGATGGTAAAGTTGTTGTCGCCGGATCCACCTCCAATACCTCAAACCTGGATTTCATGCTCTTCCGTCTGCTTGCTGACGGCTCTCTTGATCCTGAATTCAATGATGACGGAACCGTCATTACATCGATAGGTCCCTCTGATGATGAGGTCATGGCCCTGGTTTTGCAGGATGACGGCAGGATTATTGCGGCCGGTTACAGCAGTAACAGTACGGACAGGGATTTTGTCCTGGTCCGCTATAACAGCGATGGTTCTCTTGATCATACCTTCGGTCAGGAAGGTGTTGTGGTCACTCCCGTGGGAAACAGCGATGACGAGATTACGGACCTGACACTCCAGGACGACGGTGCAATTATTGTAACCGGCTCAGCCATGGGTACAGCGGGCCGGGTTATCGTGCTGGGAAGATACCAGGCAGACGGAACACTGGATACCGGTTTTGGAGATGAAGGATTTACCTTTACCGGGGTCGGAGAAGAAGCTCAGGCAGAGAGTGTTGCACTGCTGGATGATCAGAGAATTGTGGTTTCAGGATCATACGGCGATGGTAACAGGACCGGGCTCATGGTCGTTGGGTTCAGCCCGGATGGGCAACTTGATGCCGCCTTTGGTGAGAACGGTATTGCCGTCCCGGCAGACAGCCAGGCTTTCAGTGAAGGATATGGCATGGCTATCCACGGCAACGGGTCGATTATGGTGGCCGGTTCCACAGGGGAAGATGGCAGGCGTGATGCCGCCCTGTTTCAGTTTACTGCAAACGGTGAGCCTGATTCTTCGCTTGGGGATAATGGAGTCCTCGTGACATCCGTCAGTGCGGAAGACGATGTTCTCTATGATGTTGTTGTCACAGACAGCAGTATTGCAGCCACCGGTTTTACTACTGTAGGTAACAGCAGGGAGTTTTTGTTTATCATCTATCAGGATTCCAGGATCAGTCAACTGCCGGCTTCCGGGGAACAGGATTTTACCGAAGAATCCGGCCTGCGTATTTCCGAGCTGCGGATTGAAGAGTCCTTTGACGGGTATCAGGCTGAACAGGATTCGCCGGAGCTCATGGTTGATGTGCTTACCACCGAGTTCAGTACTGACGATGATATTGCAACTGCACTGGCTGAGGTGGAGGGATCAGGCTTCATTGCTGTCGGAGTGAGCTCCCAGGGCGAAACGTCCGGTGCTGCTGTCAGCAAATATGTTGATACCACAACCGAGATAAATATTGCCCCCTTAAGCACGGGGCACACCAAAATCATTACCGGAGAGCCTTATGATGTAACCCGGACAACGGCAATTATCCCGGTGGAGATATTATCCGGCCTGGGTGCGGTAACTGAACGGGGTGTTGTCTTCAGCACCTTGCCCAACCCGGTGTTGAAAGATGATGGCGGAGACGGTGGAGACGGTGGTGACGGCGGTGATGGCGGAGATGGTGGAGATGGTGGAGATGACACAACGGCACCAACCATAACCAATGACACTCCCACCAGTTTTGCAACAGGTGAGACAGTTACCTTGAAAATAACTACCAACGAGAACGCAACATGCAAGTACAATAAGAGTTCTGATACCGCTTACGCTTCGATGACCAATTTTTTTTCCGAATCAGGCAGCACCAGCCATTCAAAAGAAATCAGTTTGGCAGATGATTCATACACTTATTATGCCCGCTGTGTTGATACGGCAGGCAATGAAAGTCCCTCTGGAGTACCGATCACTTTTACTGTCGGTACGACCAACAATGCAATCAATGTGACATTGCAGAAGGTTGGCAGTTTGTTTGTCTCTACTGCTGTTGCAGCCGATGATATCGGCAGTGATACAGGTAATGATACCGATACAAATCCCTTTGATCCAGACACGGAAGATTTCCTTGAAGAGGGGTCTACCAGTGAAGGCTCGGGTACAGGAGCCTTCAATTCCAGGCTGGAGAATTTGAAACCTGGAACTTTTTTTTATGTTCGGGCGTACGCTGTTGTCGGCGGGACAACGTATTATGGAAACCAGCAGGGATTTCGAAGCAGTGATTCCTGTTTTATCGCAACCGCGGCCTTTGGCTCCATTGTCCATCCCTCGGTTAAGCTGCTCAGGGAGTTCCGTGACACGTTCATGCTCACTAATTCCCCCGGCAGGTCGCTGGTAACCCTGTACTATCGCCATTCTCCCGGTATTGCTGATATAATTGCCACTGACTCCAGGTTGCGTTTCATCACAAGAATCCTGCTCATGCCCATAGTCGGGGCAGCCTGGCTTGTAATGCAGCTTGGTTTGGATGGACTGCTTATGTTGCTGGTACTGACCGGAGGGTTGTGCTGGTACATGCTGAACCGACCCGGGATGCGGTGCAGGCATACCTGAATTCCCAGGACAGGGAGCCAGGTTTTTCCGTCAATTTTCTCGTGAATACTGTAAAATTCTGTTCGGGCTGTGCCCGGCCGTAAAGGGTTCATTGTAATGGATAGCTTTAAAACAACGCAAAAACAAGTACTGTTCAATGTCCGCGGTTTCACCCTGATTGAACTCATGGTGGTCATGGTTATTCTCGGTATTCTGGCCGGGATGATCGTACCGAGAATTATGGACCGTCCGGAAGAGGCACGCCGCACAAAGGCAGCCGTGGATATCCAGGCTCTTGAGCAGGCGCTGCAGCTGTACAAACTTGATAACGGCCAGTACCCGACAACCGAGCAGGGGCTGCAGGCTTTGATTGAACCGCCGTCAGTGGGTCGTCTTGCCAAAAAATGGCGCAAGGGTGGTTATCTAGATAAAGCCAGAGTGCCCAGGGATCCTTGGGATAACGAGTTTATCTATATCAGCCCGGGCCTGCATGGTGATTTTGACCTGATGTCCTATGGACCGGATGGTGAACCCGGTGGTGAGGACGCGGATGCGGACATCAACAACTGGGAGCTGTGAGTCGGAAGACAGAGGACAGTAGACAGAAGACAGAAGGCAGAGTGCAGAAATGTGTTGTGTCCCCTGAATGTATTGATTCACCAGCCGGTTTTACCCTTGTCGAACTTATCGTGGTGATGGTTTTGATCACCATGATGACAGCCTTTGCCATTCCGAAAATTCGTTCCAGTCTTTTTACCGATCAGCTGAGGGCGACTGCCAGGCAGTTTATAGGTCTTGTCACTGAAGCAGGCCAGGAAGCCCGGTTACGAAAAATCAAGGTGGAACTCCGCTTTGACCGGGAGCAGCGTCTGTTTACCACAGCGCCGGCTGTAGGGATTTCCGCGGACAAGACTGTCAGGCGATATCCAAAGGTCCTGGTGCCGGAATCCGTACAGGTCATGGACATAAGTTCTGTTCATGGTGGGAAAAAAGCTCTGGGCGAACTGGTGATTCGTTTCAGTCCCCGGGGGTATGTGGACAAAACGGTTGTCCATTTTCGAGATACCGGCGGAGATGAACTCAGCGTGATCCTGTCCCCCTTTTTGGGTGTGACCAGGGTACTTGAAGGTTATGTCTCCCTTGATGATGATCGCTTTACCCTGTCAGGTGACTGATGTCTGTACAATGGGTCAGGCCTGACCTCGGGCAAACATGTCGAAAACTCAAGAGGTCAGAGGCGGGCTTTACCCTGCTTGAGATCATGGTGGCTGTTGCCATCATCGCCATCTCCTTTGTCTCCCTGCTCGGCTCCCAGTCCCAGTCTATTTCCATAGCTGCGATTTCCCGTTTTGAAATAACCGCGTCCATGCTGGCCCGGCAGAAGTTGGCTGAAATTCAGCTTGCAGACTTTGAGGAGTTAACTGCTGCTGAAGGTGATTTTAAAGATGGTTTTGAGGACTTTCACTGGCAGGTTGAGGTCAGTGAGCTGACGGAGGATGAAACCGGGATCACCGGCACCGGTGACATGCTGAAGGTTGTGGATCTGACGGTGAGCAGGAATACTGATGAGAATATGGTTTACCAGGTTCGCAGCATAGTTATGGCAGAAATCAAACCGGTTCAGAAAAAATAATGCCTTTTCCCTCTTTCCTTATTCCATTAATTGGGTTGCGGGCAAAGCCCGCCTTATTGTTATTTGCATGATGGTGAAGAAGCTGGACATACAGACCGGGAATGCAGGCTTTACCCTGCTAGAGATTATGCTGGCCATGCTGGTGCTGGGTCTGGTCGTTGCTATGGTGTCCCTTTCCCTTTCCGGTTCAATCAGGGCCATTGATGCCACCACCATGCAGGGGGAAATCTATTACCGGGCCCAGGTGGCTCTGGAGCGTATCAATGAAGATCTGGCCTCCGCTGTATTATCCGAGCATGTGGAATTTATCGGAACTCAGGGTGACGGGGATACCGGCAGTACAGACGAACTTTCCTTTGCTTCCATGGCACATCTTGTTTTTGATTTGGAAAATGGCCAGCCCGGAATGGGGATTATCGGCTATGTAGTACGTCCGGATCGGCTTGATGAGCGGCAGCTGGTCCTGTTGCGCAGTGATATTCTCTATCGTCCCGGGGAAGAAAAGCCTGAAAAAAATGATGATCTGGAATGGTTTCTCCTCAGTGACAGGTTGCGATCAGTCCGTTTTTCCTTTATCGACCGGAACGGCGAAACAGTTGATACCTGGGACACCAGGGTGGAGGAGGGCAGGGAGAAGACAGAACGGAGGCTGCCGGCAGCAGTATCATGCAGGCTGGAATTCTGGCTCAACCGGGATGAGGAGACATCCATTACCTTTGAAACAACAGTGGTCCTGCCGGTCGGGCTGATTCAGGCCCGCAGCACTCAGGAGGAAAAGGGTGCTGCGTGATCGATCCGGCATGGCCCTGGTACTCACCCTGCTGGCAGTCAGTTTCCTGGTTGCCGTAACCGTTCAACTCGGATCTTCGGTTAACTGGCAGATGCATTCTGCAGCCAACCAGGAGAAAATTGTCCAGCTTGATGCCATGCTCATGTCAGGTCTCAATCTGGCCCGGGCGGCACTGCTGGCTGATCAGCTGCAGAATGAGCACGATTCTTTCTTTGATGACTGGGGAGAGTTTGACAGGGAAACGCTGGCATCGCTCTTTGGTGAGGATACTGTTGAGATCAAGGTCACGGATCTGTCCGGACTGCTGCAGGTGAATGCACTGGTGCTGACGGATGAGGAGAAAAAAAGAAGGGAGAAAGAACAGGGGGTTGGTAGAAAAGGTAAAAAAAAGGGAGCCGGCAAGGATCCGGAGAAGAGGCAGCGTGATCTCTGGAAACGGTTTTTAATGGCAGGAGATTTTGCCATTGAAGACGAGGATGATGCTGAAGGGTTGATCGACAGCCTGGTGGATTGGCTTGATGCAGATGATCAGGAACATGAAAATGGAGCTGAGCAGGGGTATTACAGCACCCTGAATCCGTCTTACAGTCCGGCCAATGGGCCGATGCTTTTTTTAGAAGAGCTGCTGCTTATCAGGGGCTGGAACAGGAAAATCCTGTATGGCGAGAAAGAACATTCCGGTATCATTGATTATTTGACCATTGGTGGTGAGAGCGGTATGATAAATATAAATACGGCTCCTGCCGGGATCCTGCAGGCGCTGCATGGTGAGATGACGGAAGATCTTGCCTCAGATCTGATTGAGTTCAGGAGCGAAGAAGAAAACAGTGATCTGCTGGCTCAACCGGACTGGTACCGTCAGGCCGGTGATTTTCCCGGTGATATCACTTTTGACAAAGAGTTGATTACGACAAGCAGCAGTTATTTCCTGGTAACAATAACAGCACGTGACAGCGGCGGGCTGGTGCGGACAGGGCATGGAGTTGTTCATCGCAGTGACAACAGAGAACAGACGCTGTTGAACTGGAAAGTGGAGTGACACGGTCTTTTTTTATGATGCACTGCGGGAACGAGTCAGATAATTTCCAAAGGCATATCTTTTCAGCCGTTTACCCTGCACCTTAAACCTTATACCTTTTTTCGGCTACAATGGCTCAACTCACCTTAGGTGTTGACATAAGCGATGAACTGCTGAGTGCGGTCATTGTCAGTGGTCGGGGAAGAGAAAAGCAGGTAGCGGGATATGCATCCGTCAGCCTGGAAGGACATGATGATATTCCCGGAAAGCTGCCTCTTCTGCTGGCGCAGTTGCAGTGGAAAGGGGAGCATTGTGTTTCCGGGCTGCCGTTGTCCTATTTCAGTGTGCGCAATCTTACCCTGCCCTTTACAAGCGAGAAGAAGATAGTCCAGATCCTGCCCCTGGAGCTGGAAGAACATCTTCTGGTTCCTGTTGCAGAACAGATTTTTGCAGCAACATTTTATGGCAAAGGTGATGAAGGCAGCCATCTGCTGGTAGCTGCCGTAGAAAAGACAATACTGAGGGACCATCTTGACTGCTTGCACAGCTCTGATCTTGATCCGGACATAATTTCTCCTTCCAGCTTTATTCTGGCTCAGCAACTTTGCTTGGCCGGGTCAGCTGAACAGGACTTCCTGTTGTTGTACGGAGATATGGGGTCCATGACCATGGTCATCTGCCATGAGGGGGAGATCGTGTTCATGCGGCGTCTCTCCTACCCGGAAAAGGTGTTTACAGACGCTATTTTTTCCTTTGACGGTACCGGTGTCAGGGTTGCTGACAGGACAGCTGCTGCTGCCGCTGTCAGCAGTTTATGCAGGGCCGTACAGCACAGTATTGATTTTTTTTGTGCAACCGGCGGCGTCAAGGTACACCCGGACCTTGTTATTCTGGCCGGACCCATGCAGCTTGCCGGAGAATTCCAGGAAAAAGTAGAGCATGCCCTCGGCCTCCGCAGCCGGGCCTGTGACCTGGTACAGGCCGGTCATGCCAGCCTGTCGGCCGGAGTAGCCGAAGGCTGGCAGCCGGCAGTGTATGACCGTCCGCTGGCACTTGCCCTGTTGTCAGGACGGAAACATGTCGCCTTGAATTTCCGCAGGGATGAATTTGCTGCCAGACGCCGGCTGCTGGGCTCAAGAAGACAGGCCATGGGACTTGGGCTGGCGGCAGGATTTCTGTTTATTCTCCTTTTCAGTTATCTGTTTGTTGACTACCGCTCGCTGAGAATAAAACATGACAGCCTGGCCGCGAAGATGGAGCAGGTTTTCAGAAAATCTTTTCCTGAAGTCACCCGGATAGTAGATCCCCTGGTACAGATGCGGGCCAGACTTCAGGAAGCCCAGGCACCGGCGGTTTCCATGCCTCTGTTCACACAGGAAAAGCGGATCCTTGCTATTCTGGCGGATATCTCCGCCAGGGTGCCTGAGGATATTTCCATGCATGTCTCACGCCTGGTAGTTGACCAGGAATCGGTCAAGATCAAGGGAACAACCGATGCATTTAACAATGTCAATGTCATTAAAGAATTACTGGCCAAGTCAGCACGTTTTTCAGAGGTAACCATTGTGTCGGCAACCAAGGCCAAGGACAGGGCTGTCATCCGTTTTGAGATCAGGATGCAGCTTGAGGAGAATTCCTGATGGCACTGGCTGCAAAAGATCGCAGGGCACTGGTTATCGGTATTTCTGTGCTGGCTCTCTTTCTGCTGGTGCAGTTTGTTTTTTTTCCCTTGCTTGACAAAAGAAAACGGCTGAACCGGGGGATCAGTACACGGGAAAAAGGACTGGTGGAAATGCAGGAAATGCAGTCCCGTTACAGTCAGCTGAGCCGACAGAGCAATACCCTTGAGCAGCGTCTGTCGAAAAGGCCCCGTGAGTTCGGTCTCTTTTCTTTTCTGGAAAAAATGGCGGCAGAGGCGGAGGTCAAAGATAATATTGCCTATATGAAGCCCTCTGATGCCACCGGTGAGGGGGGATTGCAGCAGATCATGGTGGAGATGAAGCTCAAGGGTGTCAATCTCAAGCAACTGGTTGCTTTTCTGGAGCTGGTTGAGTCACCGGAAAACATCGTTGAACTAAAACGGATTTCCATTCAGGAGAACAAGAAGCAGGAGGGTACCCTGGATGTGATCATGCAGGTTATCAGCCTGGTTCTGGCAGAAGACGGGGCGGCCTGAGTTATGGGGTTTGTCAGGAGATTCTCACATATTGTTGCCTACCTGCTCTATACCCTGGCGGTCCTGGCATTTATGCTCTGGTACCAGTTTCCCGCTGATGCCGCCAAAACCAGGCTTGAGTCGGAGCTTGACAGCGCTACCCCGGCGCTGCAGTGGAAAATCGGCAGCATTGGACTTACCCTGCCCGCAGATATTCACTTTGCAGACATCAGGGTCAGCAGTCTGAACCGGAACAAAACAGAGGTCACCATAGACTCCCTGTCCCTGCGACCGGACCTGCCATCATATCTCAACAACAGAAAACTGTCTGCAGGATACCGGCTGGACGCCCTGCACGGTCGTGTCAGAGGTCGGCTGATCCTGGCAGCTGATTATAACAGCCTGCATTTTGAAGGTAAGGTCACTGGGATGCAGATACAGGAAATGCAGCCGATCCTGCAGCAGCTGGACCGGACTGTTTCCGGAACAATGTCCGGCAGTTTTACGGGCATGGGGCAGCTGCGTGGTCCTGTGATGACTGAACTGCAAGGGAATCTGTTGCTTGTGCAGGGAGAAATCGGTTTTCAGAAACCGGTTCTGGGTATGGAGCAGCTGGCTTTCAACCGGTTGTCCAGCAGCATACGGTACGAGAAGGGAGTCATTCATCTTGAGGATGGCACCATTGAATCCCGACTTCTTGCCGGTGAATTCAGTGGTACGGTCAAGCCTGTGCCCGGTGATATCGGACGTTCAACACTGGATTTGAACGGAGCTTTGATTCCACGACCTGAGTTTTTGTCCGGCGTCGGCGATGATATGACAGTTGAGGTGTTAAAGAGGCATCTGCAGGAGGGAACACTGCCTTTTACCATTAACGGCCTTCTGAAAGAACCCGGTATTGTTTTTGCCGGACTGCCCGCTGATTTCAACAAGCGGTTGCAGGGAGGGCGCTGACACCATGGGCCGTGTTGCAGTAAAACTGGTGCTTCTCTTTCTTCTGGTTTATGCGGGAGTCTTTCTTTATTATAATCGGCTGGAAAAGAGGTGGCTGGCCGGTACAGGGCAACCGGTAAAAATGAGAACTGAGGAAAGCAGGGTCGCTGCCGGAAAAGATACGGAACCACCTGATTCAGCGCCTGCAACGCAGGATTTTCAGATTATTGTAACCCGTAATATCTTTCAGGCCTCCCTGGAATCTACTGTCCAAAAGCCTGCAGCGGAGATTGAGGAACTGGCACCCACATCCCTGGACCTGACCCTGCTTGGTACGGTGACCGGCAATGAACGGGATGCACGGGCAATTATTGTTGACAACAAGGAAAACAAACAGGATCTCTACCAGGTCGGTGATGCGGTTCAGGGCGCATTTATCGAGTCCATTGAGCGGGGAAAAATTACCCTTGATGTGAATGGTAACAAAGAGGCACTGCTTATTAAAGAACGTGAAGGTGGAGGACCCGGACCACCGGATGCTGTACAGCCCCGGCAGCGACTTGTTCCCGGGGAGAGATCTGAGATAAATGCTGCGAGAAAGGTTCCCAGGGCTCGTCCACACCGGAGAATAACTTTTCGTAAAGACCCTGACCAACCTGAAATCGAGCCTGAAGTGATGGAGAATGGTTCTCTATCGCAGGATCTGGAAGAGGAAGGGGAACTGCCCGGTGAGGAGATGCCGGCGGATGCGGAGTAGTCGGCTTGTTGCGTTACCCTGGCAGGCAATTTAAGGTACCTTTAAGGGCACCTTGAAAAATTGCCTTTTCGTCCGATCTCGGCGTCACAGCAAAAAGAAAAATGCTCACATATGACTAATATGCTGCGCTTTTTATTTTTGCTGTTCCTTGACCACAAACGAAAATTCTAATTTTTCAAAGTATCCTTGATATAAACATCTTTGCCTGAATGCCATTTTCTGTGTATATCTTGATTATGCATCATATACTCTCATATATGAACAGAGCTCTGCACCTTGTGTTGCTTCTGAGCTGTCTGCTGTTCGTTGTGCTTCAGCCTTCTGTCATGGCTGCCGCTCAGAAATCTGCAGATAGCCAGCGTTATGTCACTATTGACTTCAACGACGTTGATATTAATCTTTTTATAAAATATATCAGCGAATTAACAGGAAAGAACTTTGTGGTGGACCGTTCAGTCAAGGGCAAGGTCACGATCATCTCGCCCACCAGGATTTCCGAGCAGGATGCCTACCGGGTATTTGAGTCGGTTCTTGAAGTTCACGGCTTTACTACTGTTCCCAGTGGTTCCATTATCAAGATAGTGCCGGCTGTTCAGGCCCGGTCCAAGAGTATTGCCACCATCAGGCAGAACCAGTCTGTTTTTTCTGAAGACAAGGTTGTTACCCAGATAATCCCCCTGGCCCATTCCGATCCCAATGAATTGAAAAAAATCCTGGCTCCCCTGGTCTCAAAAACCAGCGTTGTCATTGCCCACCCCCAGTCAGGCATGCTGATCATTACCGATGTGTTGTCCAACATCAAGCGGCTGATGGAGATTATCAGGGTCGTTGATGTGCCGTCGGTGGGAGAGGAACTGGTCATCCTGCCTCTGGAGCATGCTTCGGCTGCCAATGTCGGCAAATCCATCAGCCAGCTGTTCCTGCGTTCAGCCAAAAAGGGTTCACGTCCTTCCACCATAAAAATTATACCGTATGAACGGACCAATTCACTGATCGTTTTTGCGCCCAGAACCCAGATACAGAAAATCCGTAACCTCTTGAAGCAGCTTGATTCAAAAGTGCCCAGGGGCGGGGGAAAAATTCATGTCTATTACCTCCAGCATGCCAATGCCGAGGAACTGGTCAAGGTGTTGACCAGTCTGCCTGACAAACAGGCAGGCACCAAGACCAAGGGTAAAACACCTCCACTGTCAACAGACCTCAAGATCACCGCTGATGCCGAGACCAATGCCCTGATTATCACCGCCCCAAGGGAAGAGTACCTTGTTTTAGAGGATGTAATCAAAAAACTCGACATACCGCGTCGCATGGTCTACCTGGAAGCCCTGATCATGGAGGTCCATGTGAATAAGGATTTCAAGATCGGTGTTCAGTGGGGAGGCGGTGGAACCTTTGCCGATGATACCGGCAAGCTGATCAGTGGATTCAGCGGCAATGAGGCTCATCCTTATAATGTGTTGAAAGGAATTGCTTCCACCCCCCCCGTTCTGCCCGCCGGCTTTGCCCTTGGTGTCCTGAAAAAGGGTGTTGAAATCGGCGGTATTTATTTCCCGAACCTTGGGGCAGTCGTCAATGCGTATAAAAACGACTCGGATATTAACATCGTAGCCACTCCACAGATATTGACCACCGACAACAAAACAGCCTCTATTATCGTGGGTGAAAATGTACCCTATATTACGAGTAAAAATACCACTGATGCCGGAACGGCCCAGGATTATACCAATTATGAGTACAAGGATGTTGCAACTACCCTTGAGATTACCCCGCAGATCAACCAGGCTGACCTGCTTCGCCTGGAGATCGGCGTTGAGGTAATAAAACTCAAAGATGCCAATGATTTTCGGCCGACGACTTTCAAGAGAACGGCCAAGACTACCGTGGTTGTCCATAACGAGGAAACAGTGGTCATCGGCGGCATGATCGGCCAGGATACTACATCGGGCGAATACAAGGTGCCTTTGCTGGGTGATATTCCGATCCTGGGCTGGCTGTTTAAATCGCAGGGTGACAAGGTTGATAAAACAAACCTGTTTATATTCATTACCCCGCATATTGTTGAGAGCTCACCGGAGCTTGCCGCCCTCTATTACAAGAAACGAGATATCATGGAGTATGTTCAGGAAGGGTCAAGCGTTATTCCGGATCATTTTTTTCACGCCAGGCCCAATCCCGAGCATGCAACTGCCCTTGCTGATATCGGGTTTGCCAAGCTGCAGAACAAGGAGTTTGACAAGGCAAAGGGGTATTTTAATCAGGCCCTGAAGATTGATCCGGATAATCCATATGCCCTTATCAACCTGGGAATTATTTACGAGAAGGAAGGAGACCGGGTTCAAGCTGCTGAAATGTATCAACAGGTACTTGATCTGGCGGCTAAAGGTGGCGGCGATGATGATGCAGGTCAGGGAGTTGATGCTGCTCTGCAGAACGTGGCCCGTGAAAATCTGCTCCAGCTGCAGCAGGCTGCCCCATGAGGCGGGCTTTGAGGGCTTTGTTCTAGAATGATTGTATTTGACAGCTTATGATGCCCATTGGTGAAGTGCTGGTGGAGTCCTTTGGCCTGGAACAGGAGGCTCTTGCCGGCGCACTGGATGTTCAGGCGGAAAAAGGGGGGAGGCTGGGAGAAATCCTGGTTCAGCAGAAAAAACTGTCTGAAGAAGACCTTCTGCGGGCAAGAAGTCTTCAGTGCGGGCTTGAGCTGAAAATGACCATTCCCCCTGAATCCGATCATTTTTTTACGGACCGTGTTCCCATCGGTTTCCTGAAAAAATTTAAGATGATACCTGTGGCCACGCCTGAAGAGTCCTATATCGCCCTGGCCGATCCTTTTTACTTTCAGCAGCTGGATGATCTGCAGCGCGTGTTGCACTGGGAGGGGATCAAGACCTGCCTGGCACCGCACGATGAAATTTTCATTGCCATTAACACGGCCTATGACAAGACCAGCCAGGGTGCAGCCGACCAGGTTTTGCAGGATATTGACGAGGATGATCCTGAGGCAATTTTTTCCGAGATTGAAGAAACCGCTGATCTGCTGGATGACACCAGCGACGCGCCGGTGATCAAGCTGGTCAACCTGATGCTTTCCCAGGCTGTTCGAGATAATGCCAGTGATATTCATATAGAGCCGTACAAGGATCGGGTAAAGATCCGAAAACGGGTGGACGGCATCCTCTATGACATGTTTACCCCGCCCAAGCATGTGCAGGCTAAGCTGGTCTCCCGGGTCAAGATCATGGCCAAGATGGATATTGCCGAACGACGCCTCCCCCAGGACGGCCGCATAGAAATACGCATTGCCGATAAAAATGTGGACCTGCGTGTCTCCTCTCTGCCCACCGCCTTTGGCGAGCGGGTGGTCATGCGGTTGCTTGATAAATCATCGGTGTTGCTTTCCCTGGAATCCCTGGGCATGTTTAAAAGCGATCTTGCCCGTTTTAAACAGCTGCTCAACTCACCCCATGGTATCATCCTGGTGACCGGGCCTACAGGCAGCGGTAAAACCACCACCCTTTATTCAGCTCTGTCCATTCTGAACAAGCCCGGGGTTAATATCATTACAGTTGAGGATCCCATTGAATACCAGATCACCGGTATCAGCCAGATGCAGGTCAACCCCAAAATCGGTCTGACCTTTGCCAGCGGCCTGCGGACCATTGTCCGCCAGGATCCGGATATTATTCTGGTGGGTGAGATTCGAGATCTGGAAACCGCCGAGGTTGCCATTCAGTCCGCCCTGACAGGGCATCTTGTCTTCTCCACCCTGCACACCAATGATTCCGCCGGAGCCATTACCCGGTTAATCAATATGGGGGTGGAGCCGTTTCTGGTTTCCTCTTCAGTGAATGCTATTCTGGCTCAACGGCTGGTGCGTAAAATCTGTCCGCATTGCCGTGAATCATATAAGCCGGATAAGGATTATCTGGCCCGGGTCGGGTTGTCACCGGTCAAATTTGGTGACAGAGTACTGTATCATGGCCATGGCTGCCCGGAATGCATGGGAACCGGCTACAAGGGACGGCTGGGTATTTTTGAGTTGATGGTATTAAATGATAACCTGAAAAGTCTGATTCTGACGACCTCGGATACCGGGCAGATTAAAAGACAGGCACTTGCCTCACTTGCCATGGGAATGCGTACTCTGCGTCAGGACGGGTTGCGCAAGGTACTGGCCGGTTTGACTACGCTGGAGGAGGTGTTCCGGGTCAGCTGAGT
>CAZKBZ010000008.1:27631-48427 GCA_964551175.1 uncultured Desulfobulbus sp. | reverse complement strand
AATCCTTTTGACGACTCTGGAGTTCCGTTTGCCTGACCTCCGGAGAAAACCTGCCTGTTCAGGGCTCCCTTTACGCATCATCTGCTCTGCCCGGTTTTCGGCTTTCACCCACATCTTACCCCACCATTACCCACCCCTTGCTTTGATCGTGATCTCAACAACTTTTTCCTGTTTTTTTATGCAGAATATTTTTTTCCTTTAAGAACAAAGAGTTCCCTGTTTTATCCAGCAGTGTTCCAAGGATCCCCTGTCTGCTTTCTTTCAGGAAATTACCCCACAAGTAGTGTCTTTCTGTTAACGCTACACTCTATGTAGTGGTTTTGTCGGCCAGCATACGTGTCGCCCAACTTCTTGATATTCTGTCTTATTATACTTGACGTTCAGGTATATTATGGGGTAAAAGAATACTTAGGTGGTGTAAAGTGGTGCAAAAGGGCGCCTCAGGTATGTGACGGGGCGCAGGGCGGACAGTACGGTGAAGCAAAAAACCTCAAAGCTACGTTTCCGCAGTCGTTCGGAACACACCCTTGACAGCAAGGGGCGGCTCAATATTCCGAGCAGGTTTCGTGATGTGTTGCGCGAGGTATACAGCGATTCGCTGATCGTCACCAACTGGCAGAAGAGTCTGAAAGCCTACCCCGTATCCGAGTGGGAAATCCTTGAAGAGCAGCTCATAAACGAAGGCCGGAAACAGCCTGGATTCAGTGATTTCGTCCGCTATGTTATTTCCGGCGTTACAGAGTGCACTCTGGACAAACAGGGACGGATTCTGCTGCCCGTCTCGCTTCGCAGTGAGTTTGGTATCAGCAGAGATGTTGTCTTGAACGGCATGCTGCACCATTTTGAGATCTGGGACAAGGCTGCATGGCAGAATGAGGTCAGGCGTACCAGGGAAGATTTCAGCAGCTTCCGGGACGGGCTTTCTGCATTGGGTATCCTCTAAGCGCCCTTGTCATGAGCAGCGAGCTCCACATCCCGGTTCTTGCTCGTGAACTGCTGGAATGGCTCGAGCCCGCGTCCGGAAAACTGTATGTGGACGGTACGCTGGGGCTGGGTGGACATACAGGCCTGATCCTTGATCAGTCAGCACCTGCAGGCAGGGTTATCGGTTTTGAATGGGATGAGCAGGCTGCCCGGCTGGCAGCTGAAAACCTTTCCCGGTTTGGAGACAGGTTTGAGCTGGTTCATGGTTCGTATGCGGATCTGCTGAGCCGTTGTCACAGGCTGGGGGTAGAGCAGGCTGACGGAATTCTGATCGATCTTGGAGTGTCGTCACTGCAGCTGGACAGACCGGAGCGGGGGTTCAGCTTTATGACCGATGCACCGCTTGACATGAGAATGGACAGCAGGGGGCGGGTCACAGCGGAACAGCTGGTCAACAGTCTGAAAAAAGATGAACTGGCCGACATTTTCTTTAACTATGGTGAAGAGCGTCAGGCCCGCAGGATTGCGAAATTTATTGTAGAAGCCAGGCTGCATGGCCCAATAAAGACCACCCGCCGGCTTGCAGAGATCGTCGGGCGGGCAATACCATCAAGGTATCACCCGAAAAAAATTCATGTGGCCACCAGGGTGTTTCAGGCCCTGCGTATTGCAGTCAACCGGGAACTTGACAACCTGGTCAGGCTGCTGACAGATGCTCCCGGGCTGCTGGCTCCGGGGGCCAGAATCTGCATTATTACCTTTCACTCTCTTGAAGACAGGATAGTGAAACAGGCCTTTGTAAGCGACCCGGCCTACAGAATACTGACCAGGAAGCCTGTAAGGCCGACAACGGTTGAAATACAGAATAATCCGCGCTCACGCAGTGCAAAGCTGCGGGTAGCGGAAAAGAAGTAAAAGCTGCCCATATCAGCAGTCTTACCAGGGGGAGGAAATCATCATGATGCAGAATATCAGAACATTTCGCGCACCTGCAGCCACGCTGACCATTCGACAGCGGGTGGCATCCGACAGGGAAGATATTTCCCTGGAAAAGCTCTCCCGACCTGTGATAATGATTTTGCTGACAGCTTTTGTCGTTGTTGCTGCCATGAGCCAGCTGGTCCACTGGCGGATTGAAAATAACAGGACAACCCTCAACCAGCTGCAATCTGTCCGTAGAAATGTGGGCAGCGAAAATATCAGTCTGCTGGCGGAAAGAGCCCGTTTGATGTCGGAAAGCAATATCGTAGCAGTTGCTGAAAAACACCTTCATCTTTACCGTCCTGAAAAGGGACAGCAGCATCGCCTGTAATACCTGATGATTAAAGCAGTCAGGCAAAAAAAACGCAGGAGGAAGCGCCTGCTTTTTGTCGGAATGCTTGTCATTTTGCTGGCAGCCGCTGGTGGTACTCTGCACCGGTTATCCCTCTCCCTCCAGGATATCAGCAGGATTATCCAGCTGGCTGCCGGCAAAATCTCTGATACCGATCAGAATCTTCCTGAAAGAGCTGTTTTACGTGGGACTGTTTATGATCGGAATTTCAATGAGTTATCTGTTTCCTACCAGCTGTTCACCTTGTATGTTCACCCTACAGAGCTCTCCGACCGGCACAGTGCAGCGGAAAATCTGGCCCGGATTTTGTCCATGGATCAGGATTTCCTTGAAGATCGATTGAAAAATGTGCAGCCTGTTATTGAAATAGCAGATGACCTTGACAAGCAGCAGGCTGCCGAGATTGAAGCACTCAATCTCAACGGTGTGCAATGTAAGGTGCGGGAGGATCGATATTATCCTGGTCACAGGGCTGCAGCCTATCTGCTTGGTTTTGTAGATAACAGCACGGGACTCAGTGGTGTGGAGGCATTGTATGACAGTGTCCTGCAGCCGGGAGAATTCCAGGTTGCCAGTGTACCGGAAGTGGATGTTGCCGACGTTGAGTCTCCGGGACGGACAACCACTGATGTTATCCTGACCATTGATATGGATCTGCAGAAAAAGGTTGAACAACAACTGCAGGAATACAGAAAGACACATGGTGCAGCAGGAGGCATGGCACTTGTGCTGGAAGCTGGTACCGGCAGGGTGCTGGCCATGGTGAGTCAGCCCGGTTTTGACCCCAATTATTTCTGGCACGCTGATGAGGAGAAACTACAGGGGTTTGTTTACAGGCAACAGTTCAATCGTGAACTGATAAGGCCTCTACTCAAAACCGCGGCCGCAATTTTTGATGCGGGGTTGAACGGAAATATTCTGCCGGTCACGGTCAGGGCCCCGGACTATGGTCTGGCCGAGGATACAATAGATGAGTACTGGACACAGTTTAAATTACAGCAGCCTGTGCAGACTCTGCTTCCTTCCGGCGGCAAAGAGAGCGAGCCGGATGGAGCAGGACAGAATACTGATCAGCAGTTGAGCGGTGCCCAGCTGGCCATTGGACTGGCAAGTCTTCTCAACGGCGGCAGCAGATTGACGCCATATTTTCTCCATTCCCTGTATGATCACAGCAGGAACCATTTCTATGGTCGTAAAAAATCGGCAATTCTGCAGCAGCGGATAATGCCTCCTGCAAACGGCATCCATCTGCGCAGGGAGTTGTTGTCTCAGCCTCCCTGGAAAGAGAAGGAAGGCTTTCTTTTTGTAAACAGGGAAACCAATATTAGTAAACGCCAGGGATTTACTGATCATCAGATTCAGGAGGTTCTGGTTGCTGCAATTCCCCGGAAGATTCCTAAAGTTCTCATGCTGATGGCGGTTGATTATAAAACCCTGTATCCTCTGCCGTCAGATGTGCATAAAGGTAAAAAGAAAAATAATGATCTTGCTGCACTTGGACGGAGGCTGCTGCCTGTTTTAGCTGTGAGCAGTACATTTGACCATATTGCTGAGCATCCCGGCAGGAAAAGTGAAGAGAATTACCGCCGTTTCCTCATCAGCAGGCGGTTGGAGCTGCCGGAAGAAAAAAAGGCATACGCCGGAGTTGACAAGGTCATGCCCGAAGTAACAGGACTGAGCCTGCGTAAAGGACTGCAGCGGATCAGCCCCTATCATCTGAAAGTGAGCATCAGGGGCAGCGGACGAATTGTTGCCCAGAATCCTGCTCCAGGTGAGCCGGTGGCGGAATCAGGAGCCTGTGAACTGATTCTCAGCTCCCGGATCTGAACGTCCTGCCATGGCTAATCTTTGCCAGCTCATACAATCACTGCCGGCAGGACTGGTAACGGAAAAGAAACTCTGCGACCATTCTGTAGAGATCTCAGCCATTACCGGTGATTCCAGAGCAGTGCAGCCGGGCAGTCTTTTTGTCGCACTCAAGGGAAGCCGGGTTGATGGTCATGATTTTATTCCCCAGGCCGTGGCACAGGGATGTGCATGCATAGTAGCTGAAGAGGATCCGGGCCCGGCAGCAGGAGTGAATGTTGTCAGGGTACATGACAGTCATCTGGCACTGGGGATTTTGTCGGCCGCCTGTCATGGATTTCCGTCCCGGGAAATGACTATGATCGGCTTGACCGGAACTAACGGTAAGACCACCGTCTCCTGGATGATCGAGCAGATGCTGCGGGACAGCAACTGCCGGGTCGGGGTTATCGGGACGGTCAACTATCGCTACCCGGACAGCTCGGGGAAACAGGTTGTTGAAAAGGCATCCCTGACAACTCCTGATCCGGTAGTGCTGCATCAGATGCTGCGGACCATGGCAGACCAGGGCGTTACTCATGTTATCATGGAGACCTCATCCCACGCCCTGGTGCAGCAGCGGTTGCAGGGTATTCTTTTTGATGTCGGAGTGTTCACAAACCTGAGCAGAGATCACCTGGATTTCCATGGCAGCATGGCTGACTATTTTGCAGCCAAGAAAAGACTGTTCACAACATTTCTTAAAGCAAAAGGCAGGGCAGTTGTTGTCATAGACAAAGGTGAGCAGGGGGTGAACTGGGGCAGGCGGCTGTACGACGAGCTGTCGGAAGCAGTTGATCACCAGAGAATTTTAACCTGTGGTTTTGAGCGGAGCTGTTTTGTATCCGCCGAAATCCTTGAGGAGGATATCAACGGTATTGCCTGCAGCTTTTATCTGTCCGGAAAAATGGTACGAGTGACTTCCCGTTTGACCGGACGATTCAATGTCCTTAATCTTCTTGCCGCAGCCGGCGTCGGGATTGGACTGGACATGGAACCTGAACAGATAGTTGATGGCCTGCAGAAGGTACAGCAGGTTCCGGGCAGGTTGGAGCGTGTGCAGATCCCCGGAAAGGATGAAAGTGAGCAGTCGGCTGTTTTTGTCGATTATGCCCATACCCCGGACGCCTTGAGAAATGTGTTGCAGACGCTGAAGACACTGGCTTCGGGCCGGCTTATCTGCGTGTTTGGCTGTGGCGGGGATCGGGACAGGGGGAAGCGGTCCCAGATGGGTGAAGCGGCGGCGGATCTGGCAGACCTTTCCATTATCACCTCAGATAATCCTCGCTCCGAAGATCCCGGGACCATTATCAGGGAAATTGCTGCTGGATTCAGTTCAACTGCAGGAGAAGAGGTTACAGCAGTTGATCTGTTTACTGAAAAGAGAAAACAGGGTTTTATCTGCATTACAGATCGGAAAACAGCAATTCATACCGGGTGCACTCTGGCCGGTCCAGGGGATATTGTCCTGATTGCCGGTAAAGGGCATGAGGATTACCAGATTCTTGCCGGCAGGAGGATTTTCTTTGATGACCGGCTCTGTGCTTTAAACGGACTGTTGAACTGGAATATAAATCATCTGCTCAGGGCTACCGGGGGAATGATCACCAGCGGCACCCTTGGATGTGTATCGGGCAGTATCTCTACAGATACCAGGAAACTGACCCAGGGTGATATTTTTATTGCCCTGGCCGGAGAGAATTTTGACGGCCATGACTATGTAGCGACAGCTGTAAAGTCAGGGGCAGCTGTAGTTATTGTAGATCGCAAGATACAGGATCTGCCGGCAACCGTGTTAACCATTCAGGTGGAAGATACCCTGCAGGCACTGGGAGACCTGGCCGGATATCGCCGCAGGTTGCTTCACCGGAACCTGAAGATTTCAGCCATTACAGGAAGTTCTGGCAAGACAACGGTCAAGGAGATGGCCGCGGCGATTTTCAGCAGACACCTGCAGACAGCTGCCGTACAGACCGGTATTGATCCTCTCCTGAAAACCATGGGAAATTTCAATAACCTGATCGGTCTTCCCCTGTCCCTGCTGCCGGTTGAGGCGGGACACAGGATCGCTGTCCTGGAAATGGGTATGAACCGTCCCGGAGAGATCAGGCGTCTGACGGAAATTGCGGACCCGGATATCGGCTGTATTACAAACATCCAGGCAGCTCACCTGGAAGGGCTTGGCACTATTGAAGGCGTTGCCCGGGCCAAGGGAGAGCTGTTTGCCGAGATGCGAAAAGATACCGTTGCCGTGGTTAACTGTGACGATCCGCACGTGAGGCGGCTTCCAAGGAAATCAGACAGTGTTATCGGCTTCGGGATCACCCCTGCCGGTCGACGCAGAAAACCGGATATCAGGGCTACCCGTATCCTGAGCCGTGGAGAGCAGGGTATGCGCTTTACTCTTCACATCAGGGACTGGAAAGCCCGGATCACCGTACCTGCTCCCGGTATCCATAATGTGAGTAACTGTACAGCTGCCGCAGCCATAGCCTTTGCAGGCGGTGTTTCTCCTGAAACCATTGCTGCAGCTCTGACTGGTTACCGGAGTGCAGACAAACGGATGCAGTTCATGACCCTGCCGGGCGGGATACAGGTTGTAAATGACAGTTATAATGCCAATCCTGCCTCCATGGCAGCGGCCCTGAAGACCGTCAGCAATTTCGGCACATCCGGCAGCAGATGCAGACGCTTTGCCGTGCTGGGTGATATGCTCGAGCTTGGCCCCGACTCGGACAGAGCCCATGCAGAGGTGGGGAGGCTGGTTGCATCAATGGGTTATGATCAACTGTTGGTGACCGGATCCTTTGGAGGACATGTTGTTGAAGGAGCCCGCAAAGAGGGGATGGCAAAAGAAAATATCCATTTCTTTGCCGGGACTTTTGAAATGGCCGACTGGCTCTACAGGGAGATGATCCAGGGCCGTCTTGCCGCGGGAGACTGGCTGCTGGTCAAAGGTTCACGTGGCATGCGTATGGAAGAGGTACTGCAGGAGCTTGAACGCCGGTTTGCAACCGGGATCATTGAGAGGAAAGGGGAATAACATGCTCTACCACCTGCTCTATCCCCTACATGAACAGTTCAGCGGGTTTAATGTTTTCCGCTATATTACTTTTCGCTCCATCGGCAGCGCTGTGACCGCTTTTCTTATCCTGTTTCTGTTGGGACCCGTGTTCATCCGCTGGCTCAAACAGCAGCAGATCGGCCAGGTCATCCGTTCAGACGGGCCGGAGACGCATCTGAGCAAGCAGGGTGTTCCCACCATGGGGGGCGTATTGATCCTGGCAGCTGTCACACTGTCCACCCTGTTATGGGCTGACCTGACAAACGGCCTGATCTGGGTCTGTTTGGGTATCACCCTGTTTTACGGAATGATCGGTTCAGTAGATGACTGGAAAAAGATAAAAAAGGCAGATACAAAAGGATTATCGGCCCGGGGAAAGCTTGTGCTGCAGGTCACGGGAGCTTCCATGGTCGGGCTGTATCTGATCCTGCACCCGGTATATGACGGCAACCTGAGTCTGCCCTTTATCAAGAGTTTTCAGCCGGATTTAGGTTGGTGGTATATCCCCTTTGCAGTTGCAGTGATTGTCGGAGCTTCCAATGCCGTCAACCTTACCGATGGCCTGGACGGGTTGGCGGCCGGACCGGTGATGATCACCAGCGCTGTTTATCTGGTTTTTTCCTATGCAGCAGGCAATATTATCGTGGCCGGTTATCTGCAGATTCCCCATGTTCTCGGGGCCGGTGAGGTTGCGGTCTTCTGCGGAACCCTTGTTGGAGCCTGTCTCGGATTTCTCTGGTTTAACGCCTATCCGGCCCAGATTTTTATGGGGGATGTCGGCTCCCTTGCTCTGGGAGGTGCTCTGGGAGCGGTCTCGATCATCATTAAGCAGGAGTTTCTGCTCGCCATCGCGGGCGGGGTATTTGTCATGGAAGTGGTGTCGGTCATACTTCAGGTCGGCTATTTTAAAATGACAGGCGGTAAACGGATTTTTCTGATGGCACCCTTTCATCATCATTTTGAGAAAAAGGGCTGGGCCGAGCCCAAGGTGGTTGTCAGGTTCTGGATCGTTTCCATCATTCTGGGCCTGGTAGCTCTGGCAACTCTCAAACTCAGGTGAGTCAGAGATGCGGTTGGCAGCAGGAATGAAGGCCGTTGTTGTTGGCCTGGGAGCATCAGGGATGGTTGCAGTCAGGTATCTGCACCGGCAGGGACTTGAGGTCAAGGTTTCCGAATGCCGGCACCGGGAAGAGATCGGCAGAGATGAACTGGCTGCACTTCGCCGGTGTGAAGTGGAACTGGAAACAGGGGGGCACAGTGAGGATTTTTTTACAGATGTTGATCTCATTGTTGCCAGCCCTGGCGTGCCGGCGGATCTTCCCGTTCTGGTTGCTGCCCGCGCCCGAGCCATACCGGTCCTGGGCGAGCTGGCCCTGGCTGCGGATCGTATCCGGGTGCCGGTGATCGCTGTTACCGGTTCCAACGGCAAAACCACTGTAACAGGTCTGATCGGTCATCTGCTGCGGGCGGCAGGGAAACAGGTTTTTGTGGGCGGCAATATCGGTACCCCGGTACTGGAATATCTGCTCGATCCCGCTGATACGGAAGTTATTGTTATTGAAGTTTCCAGCTTCCAGCTGGAGTCGGCAGGAACCTTTAGACCGGATATGGGCCTGCTGCTCAATCTGTCACCGGATCATCTGGATCGCCACGGCAACATGGAATCATATGCAGCAGCCAAGCGGATGCTGTTTTCCTGCCAGGTGGCGACAGATATTGCCATTATCGGAGCTGATGATCCCCTGGTAATGGCAGAGCCGCTGAATACAGCTGCAACTGTGTTGACATTCGGTACAGAGCCCGGCTGCAGAGCTGTTGTCTGCAAGCAGTCTGTTCTGCTGGAGCCGGGATTTGGCAGCAACGGGGAGAGAGAGGAGTACGAGCTGGGCGATACCCGCCTTTGCTCCCTGGTAAATCGGTATAATGCTGCAGCCGCCGTCCTTGCCGCAAGGAGTTTTGGCTGCAGCCGGCAGGCTGTTCAAAACGGACTGGCGGATTACCAGCCCCCGGAGCACCGGATGACACCGGTAGGAGAGATAGAAGGTGTTTTTTTTATCAATGACTCCAAGGCAACCAACGTGGGTGCCGTGGTTGCGGCACTGGCCGGTTTTAACAGAGATGTGGTTCTGATCGCCGGCGGCAGGGACAAGGGGAGTGATTTTTCCACCCTGCGTTCTGCGGTTCATGAGCATGTCAAACACCTGGTTCTCATTGGTGAATCTGCACCGGATCTCAGCCGGGAGCTGGCCGGAACAGCAGAGATTGAAACAGCTGACTCCATGGACAAGGCTGTTGCCCTGGCCTTTGCAGCGGCCGGGAAAGGTGATACCGTGCTGCTGGCTCCGGCCTGCGCCAGTTTTGACATGTTTGACAGCTATGGACAGCGGGGCCGGGTGTTTACACGGTGTGTACAGGAACTTCGCAACTCCACTGGAGGGAAGTTGAAATGATAAAAGTATGCTGTGTCTGCAGCAAGGTGGAACGCAATGGTGATTGGCTTGCTGATACTTTTACCTTGTCTGCGGAGCCGATCACCCATGGATATTGTCCGGTCTGTTATGAAGATGCAATGAAAGAACTCATTCGGATAACGAAGACAGCAATGGATGACCATACTCCAGTGGTTCAGGATGGCTTAAACCAGGGTTTAACAGACCTATGCGCGTTTTAATTACAGGAGGTGGTACAGGCGGTCATCTGTTTCCGGGCATAGCACTGGCAACTGGTCTACAGCAGAGGGTAGCGGGATGTGAGGTCATGTTTATCGGGACCAGAAGACAGCTGGACCGGGAAGCGCTGGCAGAGTACAATTTTCAACTTGAATCGATCTCCTGCATGGGGTTGAAGGGAATGGGGCCGATTCATCGTCTCAAGAGTCTGGCCTTCCTGCCGGCTGCAGTGTCTCAGGCAAGAGGAATTATAAAGAAATTTGCACCGGATCTGGTCTTTGGCGTAGGCGGCTATGTGACCGGCCCTGTCCTTCTGGCCGCAAAACTGCTTTCTATTCCGACCTGCATCCATGAACAGAATTCGGTTGCCGGTCTGGCCAATAGAATGATTTCCCGATTTGTAGACAGGGTTTTTGTTTCCATTCCCGGGGAGTACCCATTTCCGGAACATAAAACAGTAATTACCGGGAATCCGGTTCGGGATGAAATTCTGGCTGCAGCGGCTGAGAAACAGAAAAGCAGTAGCGACAGGCAGACTCTTCTTGTGCTGGGCGGCAGCCTGGGGGCACACAGAATCAACATGCTCATGCTGGAAGCCATGGCTATCATCCAGGAACAGAATGGTCCGGCAGTACATATTATTCATCAGACAGGCATTACCGATGAAGATCGTGTCAGAGGAGGATATGCGGCAGCAGGCACAGATGCTGAGGTGGCCTCATTTTTTAAAAATATGGCATCGGTTTACAGGAGAGCCGATCTCGTTATAGCCCGGGCAGGGGCTACTACGCTTGCTGAACTGTCGGTTATGGGGTTGCCGGCGCTGCTCATTCCCTATCCATATGCAGCAGACGATCATCAGGGGAAAAACGGCAGCTACTATGTGAGTGGCGGCGGAGCCCGCATGTACCGGGAGGCTGAACTGGATGCGCAATTACTTGCTTCGACCATAACAGAACTGTTGCAGAGTCCTGATGAGTTGCATACTATGGCAGCGCAGATGAAAAAAATGGGTAAACCGGAAGCCACGCGTAAAATCATAGATGATTGTTTGCAGCTTGTTGCAATGAAAGATCAGTAATGCGCAGCTGAAACGAACATGCATAGACGAAAATAAAGTGTATCAAAAAGCAAAACATATCCACTTTGTCGGCATCGGCGGTATCGGGATGTCGGGAATAGCGGAACTGCTGCTCAACCTGGGGTACAGGGTCAGCGGGTCTGATCTGCGGAGCTCGGAAATTACCCGTCACCTTGAAAACCTGGGAGCTGCCGTCTATCAGGGCCATCAGGCTGCAGGTGTTGCCGATGCCGATGTGGTGGTGGCTTCATCGGCAATTGGAGACGATAATCCCGATATACTGGCCGCCAGGGAAGAACATGTTCCAGTTATTCAGCGAGCGGAGATGCTGGCTGAACTCATGCGCCTGAAAAAATACGGGATTGCCGTTGCCGGCAGTCACGGGAAAACCTCCACGACTTCTCTGGTGGCTTCGATTCTGGCCGAGGCCGGTCTTGACCCGACAGTTGTTGTGGGCGGCAAGGTTGACTATCTGGGAGGCAGTAATGCCCGGCTTGGTGAAGGAGAATTCCTGGTAGCCGAGGCCGATGAAAGTGACGGTTCCTTTCTCAAACTTTCCCCTGTGATCGAAGTAGTTACAAATATTGACCTGGAACATCTGGATTATTACCGCGACCTTGACCATATCAAGGAGACTTTTTGTAAATTTATTGAGAAGATTCCATTCTACGGGGCTGCAGTTCTCTGCCTTGATGATGACAACATTGCAAGTCTGCTGCCGGAGATCCAGTGCCGGATCATTACCTACGGACTGACGGAACAGGCTGATCTGTATGCTGCCAGGATCAGTGTCCAGGGCCGACGCAGTGAGTTCACTGTCTTTTACCGCGGCAGGGAACTTGGTCGAGTCAGGCGCAACAGCCCGGGCCGCCATACAATTTACAATTCTCTGGCCGCCATAGGAGTTGGACTGGAGCTGGAGATTGATTTTCCGGTCATTGCCGATGCCCTTGCCGGCTTCGAGGGAGTACAGAGGCGGCTCCAGGTCAAGGGTGAAAAAAGCGGCATACTGGTTGTGGATGATTACGGTCATCACCCCACCGAAATTCGGGCGACCCTGGATGCGGTGCGGGACGGCTGGCCTGACCGGCGACTGGTTGTAGCCTTTCAACCCCATCGGTACACCAGGACCAGGGGGTTGTTTGACGAGTTTACCACAGCCTTTCGCAGGGCTGATGTTCTCATTTTAACAGATATTTATGCTGCCAGCGAACAGCCCATTGAAGGCGTGAACAGTGAAACTCTGCTGGAAGCCATCAAACAGCATGGCCAGCGCAGGGCGTATTATCATCCGGAGCTGGCAACCTTGGCGGATTTTCTGCTGGAAACGCTCCGGCAGGGTGATCTGGTGTTGACGCTTGGCGCCGGCAATATCGTTCAGGTTGGCGAGCAGTTGCTGGAACTGCTGGAACAGCAGGGAAGTTGTTGAACAATGATTACAGATTATGAATCAGCAGCAGCGTGACAGGCTTGCTGCAGGCTGGACCGGCAGGATTCAGTGGGATGTGGACATGGCTGGTTATTCCACCCTGCGTGCAGGCGGCACTGCCGGGGCCCTGATAGATGTTCAGGAACTTGAAGAACTGAGGAATCTTCTTGTCCTGCTTGAACAGCTGCAGATCAGCTGGAAGGTAATCGGCCGGGGGTCCAATATCCTTGTCTCTGACAAGGGCTACAACGGTGTTATTATCCGGCTGCAGGGTGAGTTGAGTAAAGTGACTCTGCTGGATAAGAAAAAAACAGCTGGGAACAGAGCTGTCATCAGAGTTGGAGCTGGTTGTTCCATGCCGGCACTGGTATCGTGGTGCACGGGAAACGGACTGGCAGGACTGGAGTTTATGGTTGGTATTCCAGGTTCTGTCGGCGGAGCGGTCTGGATGAACAGTGGTGCCTGGGGGCACGAAATAGGAGAACGACTGCAGGCAATAGAACTCGTTGACTGCAGAGGTTACCTGAAGGTGATACCGGTGTCGGATGTAAAGCTGTCATACCGGAGGATAGATTTGCAGGAAGGTGATTCTGGCAGCACTGTTATCAGCTCCACCACCTTTGTTCTGCATCGCGATCATGAAGAGCAGATAGACGAGCGGTGCAAGCAGTACCTGGAACGCAGGCGTGGCAGACAGCCGGCCGGAGTGGCCTCGGCAGGTTCCTTTTTCAAAAATCCGCCGGGGGATTCCGCAGGCCGGTTGATTGAGGCTTGCGGCCTGAAGGGTGCCTGTTGCGGGCAGGCAAAGGTGTCGGAGGTCCATGCCAATTTTATCGTGAATATGGGCCGGGCAACAGCAGCCGAAATCATTGCTCTGATGCAAAGGGTACAGGATGAGGTGTTTAAACAGTTCGGGATCAGGCTGGAGCCGGAAGTACAGATACTGTAAGGAATAGCAATTGACTGGATATAAACCAAAATTCAGACAGCCGACTGCAGGGCGGCGGGGTCTGCTCAGTCGCGTTCGTTCAGCTGTTGCACGTCTGCAGAGAACGCGTCAGAGCAGCAATATTATACCTCAGGCAACGGTAATTGGTCATCAGCAGAAGTACCGCTTCCGGAAGCTCTCCAGAACAACCACCCTTTTTCTGCTGCTTGCGGTCATCTTCTCTGCCGGCGGCTGGTTCAGCTACCAGGCCCTGGTCCGTTCTGATATTTTCAGGCTGTCGACAGTCTCCATTCAGGGAAACCGTATCACCAGGCAGGTGGAGATACTGGACCTGGGCTCCATTGAACAGGGGGTCAACCTGCTCAGTTTTGATGTCGGCCTTGCCGAGGAACGCATCAGTCATCATCCCTGGATAGAGCGGGTGGAGATTACAAGGGCGTGGCCTTCCACTCTCAGAGTCAGGATATATGAATACAAGCCCCTGGCCATGATCAATATCGAGAGGGCGGATGAGCAGAAGTTGTACTATGTCGATCATCAGGGCAGGGTTTTTACGCTGGTTGATGATGATAAGGATCTGGATTTTCCGGTTATTACCGGCGTGCAGGCAACAGATGAGTTGACGGGAAAAAATATCGGTGACAAGGGCCTGGTGGCGGAAGCGTTTCAATTTCTGCGTCTGGCTGCCAGGGGCAATCCCATTGTACCGCTGCAGACCATTTCCGAGGTAAATGTGAGCCCGGAAAAAGGACTTGTTGTCTATCTTGTTGATCAACCCTTTCCCATCTACATGGGGTATGATAATATCACTACCCGGTACAATCAGCTGGTTCTGTTGCTTGAGCGGTTGTACCGTAAAGAAAAGATACAGGAAATAAAAGAAATACGAATGGACTATCAGGAAGGACGTATCCTGGTGGCCAAGGTTGAGTCATAGTTGGTGAGAAAAATGGAAGAACTGGAAATCGAAGATATCAGTGAGCCCGGGGAGCTGGTGGCCGGACTCGACATCGGTACGACCAAAATCTGTGCCGTCATCGGCGAGGTTTTTGACGATGATCATGTAGACGTTATCGGAGTAGGCACGGCAGCATCATCAGGCATGAAAAAAGGGGTGGTCGTAAATATCGAATCAACAGTCAAAGCTATCCGAAAGGCCATTGACAGCGCCTCTGATATGGCCGGCTGTGATATCGAGACCGTTTATGTCGGCATTGCCGGCAATCACATCAAGGGTTTTAATTCTCCGGGCATTCTTGCCATCAATAATCAGCAGATCAGACAAAAGGAGATTGATGCCGTTATTCAGGCAGCCCAGACTGTAAAAATATCGGATAATCAACAGATTATCCATGTTCTGCCCCAGGAATACATGGTTGATGATCATACCGGTATTCAAAATCCTCTTGGCATGACCGGTGTGCGGCTGGTAACCAATGTCCATATTGTCACGGCTGATGTGACATCTCTTCACAACCTGGTCACAAGCTGTAACAGGGCTGGGCTGAATGTGGCGGAGATTGTTCTGGAATCGGTTGCCTCTTCCCATACCGTGCTTGGCCGTGACGAAATGGAGCTGGGAGTGGCCCTGCTTGATATCGGAGGCGGCACCACTGATCTGGCGGTATTCTGCAACGGAACCATCAAGCATACCTGGGAACTTGCTCTGGGCGGCAACAATCTCACCAATGATCTGTCTGTAGGGCTGCGAACTCCGCTGCAGGAGGCGGAGGTGCTGAAGTACAAATTCGGCGGAGCTGTATCCTCCATGATCAAGGAAAATCATATTATCGAGGTGCCCACCGTAGGCGACCGTAAGGCCCGCAAAGTGTCCCAGCGGGTCATGGTGGAGATTCTTGAGGCCAGGATGGAGGAAATTCTGCAGATGGTGAATAAGAACATTCATTCCTCAGGCTATCGCAACAGAATTAATGCCGGCATGGTTATCACCGGCGGCACGGCGCTGCTGGCCAATATTGTCGATATGGCGGAACAGATTTTTGACATGCCGGTTCGCCTCGGTTATCCCCAGGGTGTCGGCGGAAGGCGTGAAGAGATAGAATCTCCCCGCTGTACCACCGGAGTCGGACTGGTCCTGTATGGGGCTGAGGGTCGTCACCAGGGGATGACTGAGAATACCGGTGTGATCAATAAGTTGAAAGGATTTGTGAGAAATATTATCTGATGCGCAGGCTTGGGCAGGACAGGATACCGCAACTTTTTTCTTGCGGTTCTGGGATGAAAATTACTTTAGTCTCACCATGTTTAATGGTATAGTTTAAATTCGTACAGGGATCATAGTATTTGAGGGGGAAACCATGCCGTTCAGAATGGCGGAAGAAGAATCTGTAGCTGCAATCAAGGTCATCGGAGTCGGTGGTGGTGGAGGAAATGCCATTAATACCATGGTTGAGAATCGACTGGCCGGTGTGGAGTTCATTGCAGCTAATACTGATATGCAGGCCCTTGAAAGATCGCGTGCCGATATCAGGATCCAGTTGGGTCCGGGTATTACCAAAGGTATGGGCGCAGGAGCTGATCCTGAAAGGGGTAAGGATGCCGCCCAAGAAAGTTATGATGATCTGGTCAAGGCCCTTGACGGGGCTGACATGGTATTTGTTACAGCCGGACTTGGCGGCGGTACCGGTACCGGAGCAGCACCGGTTATTGCCAAGCTCTGCAAGGAGGCCGGAGTTCTGACTGTCGCTGTAGTGACCAAGCCGTTTTATTTTGAAGCCAAGCGCCGCATGCGCAATGCCGAGGCGGGCTGGGAAGAGCTGAAAAAACATTCAGATACCATCATTACTGTTCCCAATGACCGGTTGCTCGGCCTGATGCAGAAAAATTCCACGCTGGTGGACATGATGCAGATGGTGGACGATGTCCTGCTGCAGGCTGTCAAGGGCATTACCGACCTCATCAATCTGCCCGGCCATATCAATGTTGACTTCGCTGATCTGAAAACCGTTATGAAGGAAGTCGGTCCGGCAATTATGGGCTCAGGTTCTGCCGCAGGTGAAAACCGTGCCAGCGAGGCGGCCAAGCGGGCCATAGACAACCAGTTGCTTGAAGATGTCGGTATTGACGGTGCCCGCGGAATTTTGATCAATATTTCCGCCACCAGTTCGCTGACCATGGGTGAGTTCATGGAGGCTTCAGCCCTGATTCAGGACAAGGCGCACGAGGATGCAAATATTATAATCGGCGCTCTGTTTGATGAGAACATGGGTGATGAACTGCGGGTGACCGTGATCGCCACCGGCATCTCCAGTATCGAAGAGGCTGAGACTATTTCCGAGCTCAATGTGGTCGGGCACCCCAAAGACGAGACGGCCGGCACCGCGGCCAAACCGGTTGAAGAACCGCAGAGTCCCAAGGAAAACCGAGCCGTCAGTTTCGCACCTCCAAATCCTGTCCCCAAAGGGTTGCGTACCATGCCAACACCCATTTTTGATGAGCAGAACGAGATGGACGAATGGGACGAACCTGCCTATATCCGAAAAAAGGCGAATTAAAAAGAGTGGTCAACCCTCCTGCCTGCTCGTTAAGATATGCAGATGATTGCAACAGGACTGACCCGGGGATCTGTAGCCATGCACCATTGTTTATCTGAAAAAGCTTATATTATACGCTCTTCTTTTGCATCCCCTGCTTGAATCGGAAACAGGTACTGTCCGAAAGAAGTGGAAAGGGCGCCTGCCCGCAGCCCTTCTCTATCCCAACACCTATTCCCTTGCTGTTTCAAATCTCGGTTTTCAGCTTCTCTATCGTCTGCTGAATAATTTTGATCATATAGTCTGTGAGCGGTTTGTTTATCCGCAGGAGTCTGAACCGTTTCGATCGCTTGAGTCCAGCCGTCCCCTGACTGATTTTCCCCTGGTATTCGGGTCCATCAGTTTTGAACATGATTTCCCCCGGCTGGCCGCAATGCTGGCAGCCGGACCAGTTGAGCCGTATGCTGCCGACAGAGGAAGCAATATCGGGCCCGGATCTCCCCTGGTAGTGCTCGGCGGAGTCGGTGTTTTCATGAACCCGGAACCGTTGGCTTTGTTTGCCGATCTCATGGTCATAGGGGAGGCGGAAGCCGTTTTGCCGCAGCTGATGAAGGAACTTACAGATTTAGGCAACAGGGAGGAACTGCGGCAGCGTATAGGAACGACCCTTGCCGGCTGTTACATTCCCGGCAGCTATAGCTTTCAGTATGATGCTGATGGTCGGGTTCTGGAAATAACAGCTGCAGCCGGTTTGCCGAAACGGGTGCGCAAGGTGGTGCTGTCGGATACCAGAGAGGCGGCCCATTCTGAACTGTTGTCACCGGAAGCGGAACTGGGTATGTACATGACTGAACTTGGACGGGGCTGCAGCCGCAGCTGCCGTTTCTGTGCCGCAGGGTTTATTTACCGGCCGCCGCGGCTTTGGGACGGAGATGCGGTTCTGGCGGGTCTTGCAGCCCGACCACAAGGTGTTGATCGGGTGGGTCTGCTTGGCATGGAGATGTCGGATGGAGAAACCCTGGATCGTATTGCCGGTTATCTGCAGGAACAGGAGTGCTCGCTTTCCTTTTCCTCGCTGCGTGCTGACCGCATTTCCGATCAACTGCTTGCACTCCTGTCCCGTTCCGGTTTGAAATCCGTGGCCATTGCCCCGGACGGCTGTTCGCAGCGTCTGCGTCAGGTTATCAATAAGGGATTGTCTGAACAGGATTTACTCGCTGCTGCCGTTGCCCTGGTCGAGGCCGGGATTTATACGCTCAAGCTGTATGTGATGACCGGCCTGCCCACGGAAACCGAGCAGGATCTTGATGAACTCGTTAGTCTTATTCACAGGATCCGGGATCTGATTCTGCCCATAGGTCAGAGACGGGGACGGGTTTGCGAAATTATTCTGTCGGTGAACAGTTTTGTGCCCAAACCCTGGACACCGTTTCAATACCTTTCCTTTGGCGGCCTTGATTATAAAACAGCCTCCCTGCAGCACAACACCAGGTGCGCAGTGGCAAACTTAAAAAACAAAATCAAGTATCTGAAAAAGAATTTAACAACAATGGCCAATCTGCACATCAAGGTGGACCGGCCGGAGCGGGTCCTGTCCCAAGCGGTTTTTTCCCGGGCGGACCGGCGTGTTGCCCCGGTTTTACTTGACATCGGCACCGGCAGACGTTCCTTTAAACAGGCAATGAAAGCGCATGGCTTGAATTCCTGGCAATATGCTGTCCGACCAAGATCTGAAGATGAACTGTTCTGCTGGCAGGTGGTTGATCACGGGATAAAGGAGAGCTATCTCTACCGGGAACTGGAAAAGGCACTGGCAGGCAGGTTCACACCGGGCTGTGATACTGCTGTCTGCCGTCGCTGCGGAGTATGTAATGAAACTGCAGTTTCCTGATGTTACCAGGCTGAATTTTTTTTCAAAGTTTACAAGGGCAAAGAAAAAAAATCGGCGCCGCTCGATCAGCACGAGCCACCAGTCCTTTGCTCTGGTTAAATATTTTTCCTTCACCTCCCTGTCCGTGATTCTGCTGGCCTCGCTGATCCTGACCTGGAGTTTGTCCAACAATGCAAAAAAAGTCCTGCTTGAGCGAAGTGACAGCTATTCACGCATGTTTGCCGAAAACCTCAACCGCCAGGTTTTTCTCCAGTTTGTGCTGCCTACGGTTGTCCGTTATGGGCGTATAGCCCTGTCTGATCCGATCCAGTTTGAACGGCTTGACACCATTGTCCGTAACATTACCCGGGGGATGAATATCCAGTCGGTGACCATCTTTGATTCCCGGGAAAACATCATTTCTTACTCAACAGAGCCGGAGCTGGTCGGCAAACGCGACATGGGCGGTCTGGAATACCGAAAGGCCCTGGATGGAGAGAGCAGTTCCATCCTGATCTCCAGCGGATCTCTTCTCAACCTGCTGCCCGGCGCACCACCTGTGTACTGTACCCTGAAAACATATGTTCCCTTTCGTCAGGAGCGCTCGTTGAGCGACCGTAAAGGGGAAATCATGGGTGTTATCGAAGTGGTCAAGGATCTTTCCGAGGATTTGCGGGCTATCATCTCCCTGCAGTACAGGATCATGCTGCTGTCTCTGACCATAATGGCTGTTTTATTCGGTGTGTTGAGTGGTATCGTGGTCCGGGCCAACCGGATCATGGAAGCCAGAGCCGAGGAACGGCGCAGGCTTGAACAACAGCTGCACGAATCCCAGCGGCTTGCCTCTCTGGGAAAGATGGTGGCCGCAGTATCACATGAGATAAAAAATCCATTGGGGATTGTCCGTTCCACGGCTGAGATGCTCGGCAAACGGATCAGCAAAGTGGCTCCGGGAAATGAACAGCTGGCCGGCATAATCGTGGAAGAAACCACCAGGCTTGATGGAATTGTGCGGGAGTTTCTCGACTTTGCCCGGCCCAAGGAGCCGGTAATGGTATACGGTTCCTTAAACAGCCTGGTGGAACGGCTGGGCCGCTTCATGGAGGCTGAATTTGCAAGCAAACATATTGAGTTTGTCACGGAACTCAGTCCTGTTCTGCCGGAAATTCCCATGGACGGAGAACAGGTCTACCAGGTGCTGCTCAATATCGTAATCAATGGGATCCATGCTATGGAATCTGGAGGAACCCTGACGGTTAAGACCTACCCGCTGCCGCATGGAAAAACAGTGGCTATTGAGATTTCAGATACCGGCAAGGGGATATCAAAAGAAAAAATGGAGCAGATTTTTACCCCCTTTTTTACCGATAAAAATCGTGGCACCGGCCTGGGACTGTCCATTTCCAAAAATATTATAGAAAAGCATGGCGGTTCCATAACAGTGAAGAGCAGAGAAGGGGAGGGAACAACGTTTATGGTCATTTTAGGTGTGCAGGCAGATGGTGAGGAGAATTGAACGCACAGGTTCGGGCCGGGGCAACAAAAGAATTAAGAGAGCAGGAATGTTGAACCGCAGTTGTGAAAAGATTCCGGGATATAGCTTTTGCCTTTTGCAGTAAGCAACAGCCGGTCATGAACAGTGAACCTTCCATACGGGTGGGCTGCTGCATTACTGCCCATGGTTTTGGCCATGCTGCCAGGGCCTGTGCCGTCATGGAAGCATTGTCGGCAGGACTGCCTGTCTGTTTTGAGATTGTAACCACTGTGCCCCACTGGTTTTTTGCAGAGTCTTTGACAGCCCCTTACTCACTGCATTCAGTTAACTGTGATATCGGGCTTGTGCAGCGTAACTCCCTGGAAGAGGATCCCGGAAAGACGCTTGAACTCCTGGATCGGTTCTTTCCTCTGGATCAGTCCCTGGTTGACAGGGTGGCTGGATTGCTGGCTGACTGCAGCCTGGTGATCTGTGATATCGCACCGCTTGGCATTGCAGCCGCACAACGGGCCGGTATTCTTTCGGTTTTACTGGAAAATTTCACCTGGGACTGGATTTACCGCTCCTATCTTGAACAGTGGCCGGGGTTCGGTTATCATATCAGTTACCTGGAGCAGCTGTATGCGAGCGTTGATTACCATGT
>CAZKBZ010000008.1:21572-27531 GCA_964551175.1 uncultured Desulfobulbus sp. | reverse complement strand
CCCCTGGCGGCATTTATTGAGCGTGAGATGGTTTCCCGACCGATAACAGGGGAACAGTTCAGTGACGGCAGCTGGCTGGATATGATCCCGGAATTATGCGGACATTTCATGGATAGAGAGGAAAGAGAGAGCGGTGCCGAGACAGTTGCGGACTTTCTCGGTGACCTGCTGGCTTCCCGATCGTAAACGGTAATCGTATTCAGTCGGATTAAAATCGTTTTGATGAATAATCTCCAGGTGACATCCCTTTCTTTTCAGGATCGCGGTCCCTATTCATTTCAGATCGCAGCAGGCAGGGTTTTTGGTCTGCAGGGGGCTTCCGGTGCCGGCAAAACCTTGTTGCTGCGGGCAATTGCCGACCTTGATCCCCACCAGGGACAGGTTCGTCTTGGTGATATGACCTGTGAACAGGTTCCGGCTGCCATGTGGCGGAAAACCGTGGCCATGCTGCCTGCGGAGAGCTTCTGGTGGTTTGATGTGGTGGGAGATCATTTTCAGGTTTCCGTGAAAAGGCTTGAAGCAAGGCTGCAGCAGTTAGGTTTTGAACCCGATGTGCTGAACTGGGAGGTAAGCCGCCTGTCCACCGGTGAAAAGCAACGGCTGGCCACAGTACGTCTGCTGCAGAACAACCCTCGTGCACTTCTCCTGGATGAACCCACGGCCAGCCTTGATTCGGCAAATATAGAACGTACGGAAAACATGCTGCTTGATTACTGCAGTCATCATCAGGTCCCGGTACTCTGGGTCAGTCATGATCGTCTCCAGCTCGAACGGGTGGCTGATGACCAGTGTTATCTTGACAGGGACGGCATTCTGCAGCAGGTCCAGGGAGTGCAGCATGGGGGTTAAACCACTTTCTCCATTTGATCTCAGTATTGCCGCCAGTCTGCTGATTGTGCTGGGATTCCTCAGTCGATGTCTCAAGCTGGGCATTGAAAAAAGGCTGGCTGTCTCTGCCCTGCGCACTACGGTCCAGCTCCTGCTCATCGGCCAGGTACTGCGGGTTCTCTTTGCCCATGCCAGCCTGCTCTTTGTGGTGGCAATTTCCATGGTGATGCTGGCGGTGGCCGGCCGGGAGGTCATGGCCCGCCAGCATCGACGCCTGCGCGGCAGTCAGGGTTGGCTGCTCGGCACCGGTTCCATGTTTATTTCTTCTTTTTCCGTGGCCTTTCTTGCCCTGGCAGTCATTATTGCCAATGATCCCTGGTATACTCCTCAATATGCAATTCCCCTGCTGGGAATGCTGCTGGGCAATACCATGAACGGGATATCACTTTCCATGGACAGAATGACTGAAACCCTCTGGCAGCAGCGGCAGCTGGTGGAACAGCGATTGCTGCTTGGTGAGAGCGGCAGCGAGGCAACAGCTGAGATACGACGCCAGGCCATGCGTTCGGGTATGATCCCTATCATCAACTCCATGGCTGCTGCCGGCCTAGTCAGTTTGCCCGGCATGATGACCGGCCAGATTCTGGGCGGTTCGTCACCAATGGACGCGGTTAAGTACCAGATTCTCATCATGTTTCTCATCGCCGCCGGTACCGGCTTTGGAGTGATGGCTGCCATGTGGCTGCTGACCCGCAGACTCTTTGACGAACGGGATCGGTTGCGGCTGGATCAGCTGCAGTCGTCATCATAAAATGTGCGGGTTAGTCGGATGTTTTGCAGGCAGTCTTAGGATCTATTTTCCAACCATGGAGTGTTTTTGGTGAAAAAAAGAAATGTGTTTATTGCAGGAGCAGTATTGCTGCTGATAGTGCTGGTCAGCCTGCTTCCTCTGATTGTATCCAACGGCAGGGTTCAGGATCTTTTTTTCAGCCGGATAGCCGACCGTATCCCCGGATCGCTGTCGGTGGCCGGATGCAGTATCGGCTGGCAGCAGGGGTTGCAGTGCAGAGGGCTGGTTTATGATGATAAAGCGCATGGTTTCCATGTCACTGTTCCCGAACTGAGCAGCGAGAAGGGATTACTGGCACTGATCGTGAACCCGGTGAATCTGGGCACTGTCAGCATGGAAGCACCGGTACTGGTGTTTTCCGGTACACCTCCAGTTGACAATCAATCTGCAGGTAGCGCGGAAAACAACACCCTTCCTTCGGTTTCCAGTCCGGCTGCGACACAAAAAAAATCTCCTGCTGCAGACACAATCCCATTCTGGGACCGCATGATAGTCAACCTGCTGATCAATGAGGCCGTTGTCAAATCTGCTCTCCAGGGTGATCCTGCAGAAGTAGTAGTCCGTAATGGTATCCTGGATGCATCTCTTGCATCCGGCTCCGTTCATTTTCAACTTGATCTGGAATCAGATGATGGCAGGGGAACTGCCACGGCAAGCGGTTTCATCAACCTGCCTACGCGGAAGGAAGCCCTGCTCGATACCCTTGTTACCGAGATCAAGCTTCATGTTATGGATCTGCAGGTGAAACCCTTTTTGACTCTGCTTCCGGTCAGAGAGAACCTGCCCGTGGTTACTGCGGAACTGTCTTCGGAACTGCTCATCAAGGCGACCGGGATCCACTCCCTCAAAATAAGTGGCACAAACAGACTGCAGGATGTTGCAATGGCAGGTGGTGTGCTGGGTGAGGACCAGCCCAGGTTTGAACAGGTTACGCTTGATCTTGACCTGAGCCGTGCTGCCGGGAATAGCTGGCAGTTTCCGGAAATGGTGTTCTCCTCTGATTTCGGACAGCTCACGCTGAAGGGAAGCTATGGAGGTAGAGATTTTACGCTTTCAGGCGGGGGAAGGGTTGAGCTGCCACTCCTTTTCGACCAGTTTCCCCACCTGTTCAGAGTTCAGCCTGAAACCAGTCTGCAAAACGGGGCGTTGGATTTTACCATCAGCATGGAAAATGATCAGCAGCAGCTTTCTGTAAGCACGGATATGGTCATCGACAATCTTGCAGGCATGCAGCAGGGCCAGCCTTTTTCCTGGAACAGTCCGCTCTCGCTGCATCTTGATGGCGGCATGATCGACAGGAGCCCTCAAGTTGACAAAATTGCGCTCAAGGCTTCCTTTCTCGACCTGGTCGGCAGTGGTGATCTGCAATCGTTTTCCCTGAATGGCTCTGCAGATCTGGGAAAGGCTGTTCAGCAGATAGGTACGATTTTTCAACTGCCTTGGGCAGCTGACGGTCGACTGCATTTTACCGCAAAGTCGAAAGAAGAGGGTGACAGCACCTATGTTGTCAACACCCGCGTGGATATTGATGATTTTACCCTGTTTCGTGATGGAGAACTGGTAATGCCCGGGCATAAACTTGCCTTCAGCGGCAAGCTGACAACACCGGGAAAACTTGGGGAGAGCAGGGCAGATGCGATGGATCTTTTTTTTGATCTTTCCGGCTGGCCGGGAAAAATCAATGGTAAGCTGGAATCCGTCTACACCAGATCCGGACAGGTTTCCGCCCGCTACAGTCTGCAGTCCTACATGCAGTTAGGACGATTGACAGACCTGTTCCATAATCTTGATATTCTCGCATCTGAAACCACCCTGACCGGAAGCATGGACCTGAAATCGTCAGGGTATTTTGAAGAAAACAGGCTGGTGGTTCAGGAGTTTGACGGCAGGACAGATGATTTCATTCTCTACCACCTGGGCAGGATTTACAAGGATTCCTCAATCCATCTCTTTACCACGGATTCTGTGGTCAACGGTGAACCTGCAAAACCTGTGAAACCGCTTGCAGTGGCAGATAACAGCGCATCCTTTTTCGCCCGCGGCGGCAACTGGAATGTATTTGACTCTGTCAGCCACCGTATTGTTCTGCGCAATCTGGCCCTTTCTTCGACTCTGGGCAGCCTGAATGTATCCAGGTTTTCCATCGAAGACTGGCAGCAGTTTCCCGAAACGCTGTCCCTGCAGCTGAACGGCAAAGCAGATGTCGGCAGACTGACTTCTGTCCTGCAGCAGGCAGAGATTCTGCCGCCGGAACAGACGTTAACCGGCAACGGATCATTTGCTGTTGATCTTGCTGCAAAAGAAGGAAAAGGGCATACGGGTACTGTGCAGTTTGACATCAACAGCCTTTCCCTCAACAGTGGGGAGAAAAACGTGCTGAGCGATGAATTTGTAAGTATCAATACCCGCCTGCAGGGTGATCTTGCCGGCAGAGATATTGATTTTGAAACCTTTGACCTTAAGTCCGCTCTATTACGTCTGCAGGCAAGGGGAAGACTGCAGAGCTCCGGAAAAGAGCCTCATTTTTTCTTGAGCGGCAAGCTGACTCCTGATTTTTCCGCTCTGGCTGATCTTGTCAACAGCCTGTACGCTGTTGATATCCGGGCGGCCGGCAGACAGCAGGAGCAGTTCAGCCTGTATTTTCCTCTGGATGAGTCTGAGGAGGATAAAACCAGCAGGCTGCGGTTTGAAACCAGGCTGCAGGCCGATTATGCAGCTTTTTCAGGTATAGATCTTCAGCAGCCGTTGTTGCCTGTTACCATGGAACAGGGTGTGCTGCAGGCGCGGTTAGCCGGTGGCCTCAATGAGGGTACGCTGTCGTTCTCACCCCGCATTGATTATACAGTCTCACCACCAGTTGTGACGCTGCCTGATGCGGAACAGGTGCTGACCGATGCCAAGCTTGGACAATCCTTAAGTGACATTCTCAAACGTATTAATCCGGTGCTCGGTCTGCTGGCTCGCCCCTCAGGGACTATCAGTGTCCGAATGGATCGATTTTTCTGGCCTCTTGCTTCAGATGGAGCCGAACAGGCAGAATTCAGGGCAGTCCTTAATGTCAGCAGGGTTACATTGGTGCCGGAGGGTGTTCTGCATGAAATTCTGACTCTTGCCGGTCTTGGCGATGAACCCCTGGCGCTGGATCAGAGTGAAATTATCTGTACAGCAGCCACCGGTCGGATCAGTTGTACCCCCCTGAAGATACTGGTGGCAGAGTCGGAAATGACCCTGGCAGGCTCTGTAGGTTTTGACGGCAACATTGACTACCTGCTGGAGGTACCGGTAACCAGGAAACTCGTTGGCAGGGAAGGCTATCGGATCCTGCAGGGAACAACGTTGAAAGTCCCCATCCGTGGTAACCAGGATCACGCTGTTTTTGATGCCGACGATTTGGCCCGGGCAATTTCCGATCTCCTGGGTCAGGCAGCCGGCAAGGCAGCTGGAAAGGTCATTGAGCAGCAGGTCGAAAAAATACTGCCTGGTCTGCTTGACGGTCTGCTGGGGAATGAGTAGAAATCTGCAGATGGATACCCTGTTTAAACTTTCCATTATCGGTGCAGGTGGTTTCACGGGCGCGGTATTACGGTTCTTGATCAGCTCCTGGGCACAGACCCGGTCCGGTTCCATCATTTTTCCTTTTGGTACCCTTGCTGTGAATATGATCGGTTGTTTTTTCATCGGTGTCCTCACTTACCTGGTGGAAAGCCGTTCTTTTTTTTCCACAGAGACCCGAAGTTTTATCCTGATCGGCCTGCTTGGCGCCTTTACCACATTTTCCACCTTTGGCTATGAAACCCTTGGCCTGATCCGGGACAATCGTATGGATCTCGCGGCCTTAAATGCCGGCTGTCAGGTTGTGATCGGTGTGGGGCTGGTTTGGCTGGGACGAATCATGGCATCTGTTATCTGGAGTTAACTATGGAACTGCCGCAGGAAGGATACCTGTTACGGGTCATTATAGGAGAGAGTGCGCGATACCAGGGAAAACATCTTTACGAGTGGATCGTGATCAAGGCACGTGAATGCGGCATTGCCGGTGCCACCGTGCTGCGGGGAATGATGGGGTATGGTGCCAGTTCGCGGATCAAGACCAGCTCAATTCTCTCTCTTTCCGAAGACTTGCCGATTATTATTGAAATGATTGATACCAGAAGAATGCTGGAAGAGTTTCTTGAGGTGATAGACCCGGTAATAGGGGAAGGACTGGTCACATTTGAGGAAATGCATGTACGCATGTACAGGCATAAAGGGGACAACAGGGCATCAGGCAGCAGCTCATAA
>CAZKBZ010000008.1:0-21472 GCA_964551175.1 uncultured Desulfobulbus sp. | reverse complement strand
TGTACGCATGTACAGGCATAAAGGGGACAACAGGGCATCAGGCAGCAGCTCATAACGTGACGGGTTGGAATCATGGAATCCGTAGGTATAATACATTTCTGGCCGTTTCTGCTTGCCGGCATCCTTCTCAACCTGACTCCGGGCACGGATACCATCTATATCCTGGGCAGGAGCATGGCCTATGGCCGCCGGGCAGGTATCCTGTCCGCCCTGGGTATCTCCACCGGCTCAATGCTTCATACCCTGGCTGCCGCATCAGGACTCTCTCTGGTGCTGGCGACTTCAGCCACTGCCTTCAGTCTGGTGAAGTACTGCGGTGCAGTCTATCTGATTTACCTGGGAATCCGCGCTTTTTTTCCGGGTACGGGGAGCAGGGTGAGGCAAGAGCCGGCAAGCCCTCCGATATCCAGCCGGCAGGTCTTTCTTTCCGGGATCATAACCAATGTCCTGAATCCCAAAGTGGCCCTTTTTTTTCTGTCCTTTCTGCCGCAGTTTATTGATCCCGGCTATCCGCATGCTTTTTTATCGTTTATTCTGCTGGGTTCCACGTTCATCATAACCGGGACCTGCTGGTGCCTGCTGCTGGCTGTGTATGCAGCGAAGTTTGCCGGCCTGCTGCGGGAGCGGAGTCGGGCAGGTACACTGCTGACTCAACTGACAGGATTTCTGTTTATCGGGCTGGGAGTGAAACTTGCGTTTATGGAACAGTGATGAGGAAAACGATCAGGTGTCAGCTGTCAGGTATCAGATAACGGTTGAACTGGTAGCCGGCAGCTTTGCTATTACGGGTGCCTTGAAAAGCAAGTAATTTTTTTAGTTATATAAATTTTTATTTTAAGGAGGCAACAATGAGTAAAAGAATTGTCATTGTCGGCGGAGTGGCTGCCGGCCCCAAGGCAGCCTGTCATCTGAAACGACTGCACCCGGACTGGGATATCACCATAGTGGATATGGACAGCCTGATCTCCTATGGCGGCTGCGGTATTCCCTATTATGTCTGCGGCGATGTTTCCGATGAATCCGAACTGCGTTCCACCAGTTTTCACATGGTGCGGGATGTGAATTTTTTTGAGAATGCCAAGGGCGTGCATGTGCTGACCCGCACGAAGGCGATTGCCATTGACCGGCAGAATAAAAAACTGAAGGTAAAGAATCTGGACAGCGGTGATGAACAGGAACTGGACTATGATAAACTGATGCTCTCCACCGGTGCCCGACCCTTTGTTCTGCCCATTGACGGGACTGATCTTGACGGTGTTTTTACCATTGCCAACCTGCACAAGGCCATTGAGATCAAGAAACGGATCGCCACCGGCCAGGTGGGCAAGGCCGTGGTTATCGGGGGCGGGGCTATCGGCGTGGAAATGGCAGAGGCATTGACAGACCTCTGGGGGGTGGAAACCGCACTCATTGAGTTTATGCCCCAGTTGCTGCCCCGTATTGTTGACTGGCAGTTTGCGGCCATGCTCAAAACCCATCTGCTGGAAAAAGACGTTGCTGTCTACACCAGTGAAGGGGCAACCGGAATTGTCGGCAACAAAGAGGGCAGGGTGACAGCAGTCAAGACACCGGAGCGCACCCTGGAGGCGGATCTCATGATTATGGCTGCGGGCGTACGACCGCGTAGCGAACTGGCTGTAGAGGCGGGTCTTGCTGTTGCTCCCTGGGGAGGTATCGTGGTCAACAACAGGCTGCAGACAAGCGATCCGGATATCTATGCGGCAGGAGACTGTATTGCCACTACCAATCTGGTAACCGGCAAGGAAACGTATGCACCGCTCGGCTCACTTGCCAATCGCGAGGGCCGGATTGTCGGTGATAACATGGCCGGCATTCCCACAACCTTTAACGGCGTGGTCGGCTCCTTTATCATGAAGGCCTTTGACCGCTGCATAGCCTCCACAGGCATTACCTATGAGGCGGCGGTTGCAGAGGGTTTTGAGGCCGACTATGCCCTGACCGCGCCCTCAGACCGGGCGCATTTCTACCCAGGCGAGGCCATTGTCGTGTTCCAGCTGGTTTTTGACAGGCGGACCCGCAGGGTACTTGGCATGCAGGGATTCGGCATGATGAACGATTCCATCTCCGCACGTATTGATGCTGCAGCGGTATTGATCAGCAAGGGTGCTGTGATTGAAGACTTCATGGTGGCTGAAATGGCCTATGCCCCGCCGTTTTCCGCTGCCATCGACTCCATCAATGCTGCCGCCTACGTGGCGGACAATATTTGTGGTGGACGGCTGCGCAAGGTCGGCATGGATCGTTTCCTGGCCTGGATGGAGGATTTTTCTGCAGAACCTGACTGGCTGGCGCTGGACATCCGTCACCCTCTGGAGGCCGGTCCCTTTGTGGAAAAATTCGGCATGGAAAAATGGCTGGCGATTCCCTATGCAGAGATTCGAAAACGATATGAAGAGATTCCAGAGGACAAGACCATGATTATCCTCTGCGATGCCGGAACCCGCTCCTATGAGGTGCAGGTTTTTCTGGATCATGTCGGTAAAAGGAACAATATGGTTTTAAGTGGCGGTTTTAATGTGGTGCGGCGCATCGGGGTGGACTGGCATCCGGAGTGATGTATGAGCTGAGGGTCAGGTAAACAGGAGCCACTATTTTTCCACCGGATCATAATAAACCGTAGTGGTTCCTGAGTTGCCCGAAGTAGCGACCGACCTGGTCGGGGTGGTGGGCGTCGGAACCCGCCACAAGGGATATATTGAGTTCCTGTGCCCGGTTGACAATATCCTCCGACGGGTAGGCACTGGAGCGCAGTGCAATGCCAGAGGTATTCACTTCAAGGGCGATCTTTTTTTTTCGCATGAGCAGCAGAAGCTGCTCAATCATCTCTTTGTGCCCCCTTGTAAAGCAGAGGCCTGGAATATGGCGCAGACAGGCATCCAGATGACAGATCTTGTTACAGGGCAGTTCTGTGCAGGCCCGGATCAGACCGCTGAAGTAGGCATCCAGAACGCGTTCTGTGTCCAGGGCGGCAAGAGCTTCGATGTTGCCGTTCCTGCGGCTGACCATGTTCAGGTGTCTGGTGCCGTCAAAGTAGAAATGATAGGATAAGCCGATATGTTCAAAGGGGTAGCGTGTCAGCATTTCCTGCAACTGCTGTACGGCAGCAGGATTGTACCCCGCTTCCACCCCTAGCCTGATGCTGATTTGTCCACCATACTTTTCCTGCAGCCGTTTTCCTTCATGGAAGTATTCAGCAAAAAGATCGTCGGTCAGCCAGGTTCGGTGATCATAGCAGATTCCGTATTCCAGGTGTTCCAGAAAGGTCATGCTTGAAAAACCTTTCTTCACCGCGGCCTGAACGTATTCCTCCATTTCACCCCGTGCATGGTTGCAGAGGCGGGTGTGAATATGGTGGTCACCGCTCAGGTCAAGAACAGGCAGGTCAACCATCAATACATTGTTTCAATAAAAAGACTGAGGCGGGAACCGGGATGGGGTAACAGGGGATAACAGTCAGATCAGGCATTTCCCTTGGGAAAGAAATGGACGACGCCATCAATTTCCGAGGTGTCGCAGATATCGCCAATTTCCATTTCCAGGTCAAATATTGTTTCAATACCTTCCATTGCCACGGAAAAAGAAGGGCCGTCGGGCAGGTGATATACCAGGGTATCAACCTTGGAAAAATCAATAGGGTTGGAAAAAATCATTTTCATATAATCGTTGCCGGTGTCAAAAATGGACGGACAGTCATAATTCCGTTCATACAGATTGCTCAAAAAAGTTATTTGGTTGCTATGAATATAGTTTCTTTTCCGGAAAAAGCAAGAAACTGCTTTTTATTTACGGAACAATTTGATTGTTGCAACTATTGGGTTTGACAGTCCCTCGGGAGATGGTATTATAAAAAGTTCGGCGCAAATAAATAGAAAGATCGGTTACTGTCAGCCGGCAATGTTTTTTAGATACTTAATTTGATAATAACGAGGCATACGATGGATAAGAATAAGGGCATGGATATGGACAGTGATTTTCTGAAGGCAACGGATAAAAATCCGTCCAATATCATGCCGGAAAAATTACACCTGGATTCACCCCTGCAGTTTGAATGTCATCCCGGGGTAAGCTGTTTCACCGCCTGCTGTCATAATATCAAGATTGTCCTCACCCCGTACGATATACTGATACTGCGCAAACGTCTTGATATGCCTGCTCACGAGTTTATCCTCAAGTATACGGAACCCACGTACCTCGAGAAGACCGACATGCCCGGAGTACAGATTAAGCTGACCGGAGAGAAGAAGGCCTGTCCTTTTGTGACCCCGGATGGATGTACCGTGTACTCGGATCGTCCCTCTGCCTGCCGTTATTATCCTGTGGGAATGGCGGATTTTCACGAAGGCGGCAGCAAGGATGATGAAACTCCCAGGGAAGATAAATTTTTCTTTCTGGTCAAGGAAGACCACTGCAAGGGTTTTGAGGAACCCAAAACATGGACTATTCGTGAATGGCGTGCCGACCAGGGGGTTGATGTTCGCGACGAGATGAACAAGGAATGGCTGCGGTTGATCATGCGCCGTAAATCCCATGGTTTTCAGGCCTCGCTTGCAGATGCAGCCAAAAGAATGTTTTTCATGGCATCCACCGACCTGGATCATTTTCGCAGATTTGTTTTTGAGAGTTCTTTTCTTGACACCTATGAGGTAGACCAGGAAACGCTTGATAAAATTAAGAGTGATGATGTTGAGTTGATGCTCTTTTCCTTCAAGTATCTGGCCAACACCCTGTTCGGTGCAGAGGGGCTTAAGATAAAGCAAGGGAAGGTTATGGCAAAGGTGCAGGAAATTCAGCAGCGTCAGGATGAAGCCTTGAAGCAGGCGGAACAGGATTACCTGAAGATCAAGGCTGAACGTGAACGGGCAACAAAAGAGCAGGTAGAGGTAAATAAAAAGACAGAAAATTAATCAGATACCTAGTATCAGGATTTAAAAAAAGAAGAGGGGAAAGCGCGCATAAGCTCTCCCCTTTTTTCAGCTCTGTAGCCCTGCCCCTTGGGCCTGGGTGTTATCCCGCATTTTTCATGAACACTGTGTAAATGTTCATGAAAAATGCGGGTTATTTTTTTTGCGGCGGCACAAAGACACCGGCCGGCCAGGACGGTGTTGAAATGGGTTCGCCGAAATTATACTCAATTAACCGGTTGCGCAGTTCCAGCAGCTGGTTCACCAGCTGCGGCTCCACTTTGGAGTAGGCTTCCTCGTCAGCAACACGTTTGATCACAATGCCGAGCAGTTCGGTGATTGCATTTCCAACAGAATTCTGGCTGATGGTGACGATCAGCCGACCGCTGTCATCCCGGTAAATGAGCTGTTTGTATGCCGGTCGCCAGCGGATTTCGTTGGCAAACCTGGGATCTTCCAGTACCTGCAGGCGCAGGATGCGGGCAGCCCGATGAAATTCACTGTTGAACAGCAGGATGTCTTCGACCTGATCAGGATAGGTAGCATCAGCAGGTACCTGTGTGTTATCCGAGGCCACCAGGGTGAAAAAAGCGCGGTAAAAATCAAGAAAACCCCTGAGCACCATGTCGTATTCCTTCCAGAAGCGGCCGGAGTCCAATGCGTCAAGCCCGCCGCGCACTTCCCAGCTGGGCAGTCCCTGTGGATAGCCTGTAATCGTGATTCGTGCCTGATCAGGTGGCAGGGGTCGCAGAATCTCAAGATCAAGGACCTCGAAAAAACGCAGGTAGACATCATGGAGATACAGCAGGAAGATGCCGTTGTTGCCGCTGTCGGTGAGATTGGGATTGTCATCGGCTGCCGCAGGTGCGGCCGCCAGGTCGTCATTTTCAAAAACCATGAAGTGGTTGTGGATCATCCTGATGCTCGGTACGCCCGGCTTGCCAAGCGGCCAGGTGGCATCAAGGCTTGCCTCGCCGCAGAAGAGCAGGTACTGCTCCGGATCGGGATACTTTTCACACATGTAGCGAAAGGTAACCTGGGTCATGCGGCTGAAGACCATCCTTTCCCGCTTGTTGAGCTGGTCCCGGCGTACGGGACGGCCGAGAGGATCCAGTATTCGCTGCGAAGTGTCGTGGATAATCGAGGTATCAAAGAGATTGGAGTGACCGATGGCCTTGCGGTAGAGAAGAAAATCCTCGGGTGTGCGCAACAGGCCGTTTTCCCGTGCCAGGTGGCGCAGGTTGCAGGGGCTGTTGAAAAACTCTGTGGGCGTCACTCCCTCGGGAATATCCAGGGGGAGGCGGCGGTGTGGTGTGGTGACCAGGCGCGGATGACTGTTCATGGATTCTCCTGCAAGTATGTTGAAAATATTGGATATTAATTTTTCAAGGTACCCCTTATTTGTAACCCATCACGTGGTTTGTAACTATGCGGGGTTACGTACCACTATTTTGTAAGCTGGCACAGGTGCCCCAGATTCGGAGTCTCTGCTGTGCTCCGCTTACCTGCGCAGTTGCTTCCGTCCGCTATAGCCCCTCTATGCGGGCGGGAGCAACCGCGTGAAGATGGGGTATCTGTGACGGCTTACCTTTATTCAGCTATCCCGCCAGGGCTTCCTCTTTACCCGGGTAAGCGGCAATGAAATGATTGAACCCCGATATGGTAAACACATCATTTACCATGTCGTTCATACCGAAGACTGCAAAAGCAATCTCTTCCTGTTTTGCGATCTTTGCTTCGGTCAGCAGTACCCGCAGCCCTGAGCTGGACAGAAATTCGATCCGGTACATATTGATCAGGCAGCGTCCGGGTCTGGAGGCCGGCAGGACTTCCAGCTCCCTGCCGAAGAGCGGGGCTGCAAGAGTATCGAGTTTGCCTGGTGGAGCAATGATCACTGTCCCGTTCTCTTCATGGATTTCACTGTTCATGGGTGCTCCGACAACTGGTTGGGATCGTGTCGCTGGATATATGATTTGAGACGCGTGGCCAGCGGTGTCAGGGTCACAATGGCGTCGTAATCAAAGGCGAGGTTATTGAGATACTGCAGCACCAGGCTGTGGGGGTGGTGGTAGCCGGGAAAAATACCGGCAAAAAAGTAGCCGGCTGCCTCGGCATGTTTGACAGCCTCCGGCGCGTGGGGTGATTGAAGATCTATCAGGAGATAGAGGATATCAAGCCGGTCAATACAGAGTTTTCTGGTCATGTATGCAAGCTGTTCCTCCAAATCCCTGCCAATGGATTCAATAACCAGCTCAGCGATATTGAGAACCGGGCTGACAGTATGGGACAGCATGCTCTTCTTCGGCTGTTCCTGTGGTCGTCCCTCTCTTGCCGGCCCAACCTTGCCACCGATACCGGCGTAAAGTTCCAGGATATGTTCTCGGTGGTGTCCGGGCAGGAAAAGCGGACAGTATTTCCGGGATCGCAGCGGTTTGAAGCTGATAATGGTTGATTCTCTCTGGTGCAGCTGTCGGTGGATTTTTTTGAAGGACAGTTCCGAGGTTGCATAGCCTACCAGCAGGGCAACTTCGGAAAAGCCATAACTTCTGCAGATCTTCTGGGTGAAAACGTGGTTGGTAACCGAGTGGGAGAAAATTCCACTGAAGGACAAGTGACGGGCACGTTCGAGAATAATCTCGAACAGACGTTCCATGATTCCCTGGCCACGAAAATCAGGTGCACTGACGGCCATGCCGCATTCCACTATCTTCGCACCTGTAAAGGGCTCCATCAGGGCAACGTGTCCGATGACCCGGTTTTTTTGAGAAACGGCAACAGCACTGATAAGGCTTCCTCCGGCAATTTGCTCGGCGAGACGCTTGGGATAATACACCGCATCATTGATATAAGAGTAGCCGTAGCTCGTGTAGAAAAGACGTGCAATGCCGGTAAGATCATCGTGTTCGGCAAAACGGATACATGACAGGGAATCGTCCCCGGCCGGGTCTTTCTTCTTTCCGGTGTCCATGTTGACACGTGCATTTGAAGCATAAAGTGCCATTTCCACCTTGCGGCCGGCCTTGCCGAGATTGGCATAGTGGTATCGGTCGAGCAGTTTGTGGAGGACAAAATCGCTGACCGCATTTATTACATCTGCATTATTCCGGTCAAGGGCTTTAAAACTTGTTGCCGATGCGATCTCCTCGATGCTGGTCGGCTCCTGAATAAACGGGTCCCTGGGTATGCCGTAATCCCTGATGATCACTTCAATGCCCGAGGCGATCGCGTTGATGGAAATATGGATATCTTCCCTGGCGCCCGGTTCAAAGTCGAAGCGGATAGCGTTGCTCAGGCTTTCCTTGAGCGCGTAGCAGATGCGGTTGGTTTCCCTGTCGTTTAAACCCAGCTGTTCGGCAACCACCCGCAGGAAGGCAACGGTCGGCGCTATGGCTTCCATGCTGTTGAGGATGGTTATTTCACTGGATTCATACATTACGTATCCTGCAGGCGGCGGTCGATGATATGCACTGTCTTACCGGTGCGAGGGTTGCTCTCCAGCTCATCGGGACGGCACCACTCCAGCAGAACCGGGTGGATTTCACCACCCCTGGTCAGGTCGTCAAGCATGGTGCGCTCCCGGTAGAGGTATTCAATGATCTCTCCTGCAAGTTGCTGCGGGTCTTGCGGCAGTTCCTGCGGCACTACCCTGATTACGGCCCGGTCCCTGCGCTGGTCATGGCTGAGAATGATCTGGAAGTTGAGGACCTGCACCTGGGCCCGGAAATGCTCCAGCACCTTGATGACGTCCTGGACATACAGGGTTGCAGGCCCGATCCGCGCTCCTTCCTGGGAGCGTCCCTGGAGCCTGAATTTCCGGTCCGCTGTGCCCTCGGGCTCACACCAGAGGGCCTGATCCCCCACCGGGTAGCGGATGAGCGGCATCAGCCTCCGGTTGAGGTTAGTCACCAGCAGCCTGCCGACCCGGTTTTCTTCACGGATCACCTGGCCGGTTTCCCGGTCCACAATTTCCATGACCGTGCTCTCGTCAAAACAGCGGTGTTCACCGTTTGTACAGGTTGGCGCATCGAAATAACCAAGTTCGCCGCCGTCCACCGAGGCATAGAGGATGGAATGGACCCTGGTGGCATCACCGAAACAGTTGTGGACCGCCGTCAGCTGGTCCTCGTAGAACGGTTCTCCGCCAAAGAGGATAAGATCGATATCTGGACGCAGTTCGGGGTGCTGCTGCAGGTATGCAACCAGGTTCATGATCGTGGTGGGCACCCCGGCAAGCACGTTGATGCGCAGCTTGCCGAGCATGGCCGCCATGGTTGCCACCGGTGTCTGGCCGCTGATGGGATAGCTGACCCCGATATCAGCGCTCTTAATCAGGTCCGAGACGTAGAGAAAAGAGGCGTACAGTTCACCGGCATAAAAGAGATTGGCAATACGGTCCCCGGCCTGGACGCCGTTGCGGCAAAAGCCCCGGCCCGAGACCGCGGTGAAGCTGTCCCATTCATGGGCCGTGAAATAGGAGAACTTGGGATTACCCGAAGTGCCGCCGCTTTTGAAGACAATACCGTTTTCGTGCGGGGCGGTGAGCACGCCATTGCCGAAATCTTCGTTGGCCGCCCAGAAGGCCTGCTGATCGACGATCGGGTAGGTGGAAAGATCTTCACAGTCCAGGGGAACATTTTTATAGAGCTCGGCATAAAAGGGGGAATTGGCCCGGGCAAAGCGGATGAGTTCGATAACACGGTTCATGCAATTCCTCTTCTGTCCACGAGGTGGAGGATTTTACCGGACCGGGGCACGCTGTCAAAGGCCTCGTCCGGAACGGAAACAACGGAAAAACGAACACCAAGGGTTTCGACGGAGATGGTCAGTTCCCGGTACGCCTTGAGCAGGTACGACTTGATTTTTCCGGGATCAAGATCCGGCAGCGTTTCCAGACGAAGCAGGATTCTGGTTGTTGTTCCCTCGTCTTCCAACACGATCTGCACCAGCGCCTCATAGTTGAATCCCTCTCGCAAATGGCGGCAAAAGTCGGCATAGCTGAGGAACGGGCCGCCTGCCTTGAACACATCACTGCTGCGGCCCAGCAGGGTGAACCTGGGGTCCAGCCGTCCGCAGGCACAGGGGGCTGGATGGAGAAAACCGGTGTCGCCCACGTCATAGCGTACTATTCGCTGGCCCCTGCGCCGTTTGGAGGTAAACAGCAGGCGGCCGGTTGTGCCCGGGGCTGCCGGCAGGTCGTCTTCCAGATCGAACACTTCCAATATCTGCATGTCCGAGAGCAGGTGATACTCATTGGTATCGCAATGGGAGCACTGGTAGCCAAGCGGGCCGGCATCGTTGCTGCCGTAGGCCGCCGCCCGGATGAGCTTTACCCCGAATTCCTCTTTCAGGTATCGCTGCTGGCCGCTGCTGAAATGGTCGCCGCCGTAAAAAATCTTGCTGATCACCGGTGAGGTACGAAACAGCTCCTTGTTGGCCGCAAACAGCTCCATTATCAGGCTCGGCAGGGAGAGAACGGTATTGATGTTCTTTTCAACCATAAGCTCACCCACCTTGTCGAGCGGTTCCTCCACTCCCATGGGGTACTGCGGAGCGCCCAGCTGTTCCAGAATGGAGAAAAAACTGACAAAACCGCCGTACAGGTGACCGGCGGCAAACATGTTCATCACCCGGTCGGTCCGGGGGTCAAGGCCCGCGCTGAACAGTCCCCTGGCGCAGCTGTTCATCAGGGCGTGGTAGTCATCATAGGTGTAACAGGAGTAGGTTGTCCTGCCCGATGATCCGCCGCTTTTGAAGGTCAGATCAGTATATTCAGGGGCTATCTCCATGGCCTGGAACCCGGTCTTGTCCATGACCGGGCTGTCTTCGAGATCGGGCATGTACGGCTCTTCAAAGGCGGTAAAGGTGCTGATGGAGTCAAGTTGGTCGCCGAGCTGTACCGAGATGCGTTTCATGAACGAGGGCAGGGCGTAGACTCCGTCGTGCGGCTCGCCCAGGTAACCGTCGTGCATGTGACCGGCGGCCCGGATACGCAGGCAGCCGGCTCCCAGCAGCAGGCGGGAGAGCGGGATAATGCGCGATTTCGGTGCGATGAGCGCAGCCGTCTGCAGGTAGCCCTTCATCGGATGCAGGGTGGTGATGATGTCCGGCTCAGGCAGGGGGCGGATAAGCACGGTCCGGAAGAGAGGGGAAACTCCGAGCCCGCCCCGGCGGTCGGCAACCACGGCCCAGCTGTAATCCCCGGCCTGGATGACCCGGGTCAATCCCAGGGCCTCCTCAGTGCGGGTAATGGAGAGGTGGGTGGTGATCTCGGCCTGCTGGACCTGGTCGGGGACGGTACGCGGTGAGCGGGCCGAAACGTCGCGCAGCACCTCGGCAAAGCGTTCGGCAAAGCTTTGCAGCTCCTCAAAATCATCACTCTCGATAAACACGTCCTGCGGGCTGGAGCAGCCGTTCTGATCGAGCAGGCAGACGTCCTCGCATACCTTTTTCATGGCTGCCGTGTCCTGCAGACATTCCCTGGAAAAGTAGGCAAAGGAGATCTTGTGGCCCCAGGCAACAAACCGCACCCCCCGCGGGGTCATGGCCCGGATACTGCTGATTGCCTCCTCGCTGCCCCAGGCTGAGACCACGTCGGCGGTGTCGATGAGCCTTTGCAGGAGATCTTTTTGCACAGACGAGACCTCGAGAATAATAATGTAGGGTTTAAGCAGCTCCCGGTCGTCAAGGGAGAGCAGGGCCTCGAAAAAGAGCTGCGGCAGCTGCTGCTGATTGGCCGAGGTCTTGAGGATGTTGATGTTGCCGCTGAGCAGTCCCTCGATCACGCAGAGGATACCGACGGTGAACACGTTGGTCGGCGCAATATGCACCAGGATACCCAGGGGGGCCCAGCTCTCGAAATGGTCCTCCCGTAGGTCGGGACGTTCCACTGCCAGGGGATTGTCACTGCCCAGCTCGCGGCTGATCTTTTTGCGCAGGTGCGAGGGCTCGATAAAGTCGACAATGGCGGCCAGCAATGTTTCGGCCTTGTCCCGGGTCATGCCCTGGGTCCGGACGGCCCGGTCAAGCAGTTGTTGGTATATTTCTTCCTTTCCGGACAGGTCCTTGTGCATTGCAGCGCAGAGATCCAGGAAATACTCCAGGGGAAACGATCCTGCCAGGACCGGTGCGGCGCTGTGAAATATATTGTCAAGGCGTGCGGGCAGCTCTTCATCGGTGATCCATGCACCCTGCCAGAGATGTTTGCGCTCCATGTCAGACTCCGTTTTTCTTGAGCAGTTCCGAGGCCGAGACGGCGCAGCTCTTGTTGCGGCTGAGTCCCGCGCGGCCGATGACCTCGAAAAACGGTGTCTGCGCTTCGCAGGAACATTCGGAAGCCGGATGCAGCACGCCGATATCCCCCATCATCACGCTGATCGCCGGGACCGAGGTAATATAGGGGGTGACAAAGTTCATAAAGCCTGGTTCGCCGAAGTCAAGGACCTGCAGCGTTTTGACATCGCGCACAAAGAGGCGCGACCAGACCGGCACGTGCAGGTGATGCTGCTCGCATTCGATATAGGGAATGGAATGTTCCACGGATCCGTAGGCATCACGGATACGGCTTAGAGCGATTCCCAACCGGTCGTGGATCATGTCGTACAGCTCGGTCTTGGCAATTGCCTGGTCGGCATACCCCTTCCAGCCGCCGCCGAACATGACCAGGGAGTCGGGATGGAGCTGCAGCCGCACGTCCATCTCCTCCATCTGCTTGAGGGTAAAGTACATGAACGAGGGAAAGCCGTGGATGCGCACCGGCAGGTCCTGCTCCGCATACTGTTCAAGCTTTGCCACTGTGCCGAAGCGGTCGAATTCATGACCGCTGCCGCTGCGGCGCAGGGCAAAGAAGACTTCTGCAGGCGGGGCAAAGGAGGTGAGAAAGATGTTGGTATTGGTTGTGCCGATCTTGAACCCTTCACCGGGCTCATAGGCCAGCAGCAGGTAGTTGGCAGGCCGGTCCGGAGTGACAAAGCCGAACTGTTTGTAGATAAAGCGCACCATGCGCCGTCCGCTGGTGATGGACCAGCGGTCAAAAAACATCTGTGATTTCTGGCCCGAGGTCCCGGAAGAGGTCAGGTGTTCGGTGATTGTTTCCCGGTCCACGGAAAGTGTTTCATGCAGCTTGAAAAAATTTGCATGGATAAAGGGCAGCTGCTCGATATCCAGGACAGAGCTGAGCGTATCAGTATTGAAATCGTTCCGGGCAAGCAGTGCCGCGTAAAAGCTGTTATGCTGCCTGTGCCAGGTGATGATTTCCTTGAACGCTGCTGCAAAAAGGTCATCAATCGCATCGCTGTTTTCGTACGGTGTATCCAGTTCGCAGAGTTTGCAGACATCGGCCAGCATTTGAGGATCAGGGATGGAGAGAGATTCCATTAACACTCCTTGTCATCTGAAAGTATCCGCTGGATTGTGCCTGACTGTGTCCAGCGGAATCTTCCCGGGAATAGGATAGTAAAAATAGCCGACATCATGAAACAAACAAAAAAAGAGAGAAGGCTGACAATTATCCGGACCATCAGTCCTGCCCGGGAGCAGTTTGCTCTCAAGGGCTTGTCATGGAAAGACAAAATAAAATTGTCATCGCGGGGTTTAATTATACTGTTGTTCCAACCTCAAATATTGTTGTAACGTAAAAAAGCATTATCAGCAGAAGCCTTACATGTACTCATTATATCCATTACTTTGTGAGCTCAAAGAAAAATCTTTCCGATTCAGATCAGACAATCGGCCTGTTCCTGAAGAATGAGTGACTCCTGTTTTCCATATTTTGTTTTTTTATACCGATGATGTAACCGAGGCCATGAATTCCGAACAAGAGATTTACTCGGATGCACGTCTGCTTGCCCTGCTTGTCCGTCGTTTTCCGACTGAAACAGAGCCTGAAATCTCTCTGGAGAACCCTGGTTGTTTATTTGCCGTGGTGGTATTCGGTCTGGGGATTGACGCGCAGCAGGCCCAGTTCCTGGGAGCATTCCAGCGCAACCAATGCTGAACAGAGCAGGCAGAGCAGCACGGCAAGAGCGCGTGGCAGCAATTTCTTTTGTTGTCCGGCCCGGCGGAAGAGGATCATGGCGGGCAGCAGCCCGAAGAGAACGACAACCCCCAGACCGCCGACAATATCCAGCACTGTAAGAAAAATCTGGGGATAGATGATAGTGACTGCCAGGGGAGGGACAAAGGTCAGGAGGGCGGAAGACCATACTGACGAGTTGGCACAGGTTTGTCTGTTCGTGGAGGTCATTTTCAGTCAGGCGTTGCCGGGCCACTTTTCAGGTCCCATGCATTCGGCACAGCAGAGGCCGGGCAAGCTCAATGATTGGAAACGGCTCGAATACAGGGCAGTAGAAACAGCAACAGCCCTGCCCGGAAGATACCGGAAAGGGCTGTTGATTTGAGCAGTAGAATTAATCGAAATTAATTCTCTTCCAGGGCTTTGAAGCGGCCTTTGAGGAACTTCCAGGCCTTTTCAACATCCTTCTGCGATGCTTCCATAAGCTCGTCGCAGTGCTCGGGATTAGACAGCTTGAGCATCCGGTAGCGGTTTTCGTTCAGGGCATAATCCGCAAACTTGATGGTCGGCTCCTTGGAGTCGATGGTCAGCGGATTCTTACCGGCTTCTTCCAGTTCCGGATTATAGCGGTACAGGGGCCAGTGGCCGCAGGCTACAGCCTTTTTCTGCTGTTCCAGACCGAATGCCAGGTTCAGGCCGTGGTTGATGCAGTGGGCGTAAGCTATAATGATGGAAGGACCATCATACGCCTCGGCCTCGTTCACCGCCTTGATCAGTTGCTGCGGATCAGCACCAAGGGCGACTCTGGCAACGTATACATTGCCATAGGTGGAGAAGATCATACCCATGTCCTTCTTGGGCATTTTTTTGCCACCTGCGGCAAACTGGGCAACAGCAGCACGCGGAGTGGACTTGGACATCTGACCGCCGGTGTTGGAATAGACCTCGGTATCAAGAACCAGCACATTGACGTTTTCGCCCGATGCCAGTACATGGTCCAGACCACCGTAGCCGATATCATAGGCCCAGCCGTCACCACCGAATATCCAGCAGGATTTTTTCACCAGGTAGTCGGCAACAGGCAGCAGACGTTTGGCTGTCAGGCTCTTGCTTCCTTCCAGTTTGTCCTTCAGGGCCGCAACCCGCTCACGCTGGGCCTCGATCTCTTCCTGAGTCTTCTGGCTGGCCTTGAGCAACTCACCTGCCATTTTCTTGGTGACCAGTTTTTCGGCAGCTGCTTCTTCTAGCAGTTCTGCAGCCTGATGAGCCAGCTTGTTTACAGCCTGGCGCATTCCCAGTCCGTACTCGGCGTTGTCCTCGAACAGTGAGTTGGACCAGGCAGGTCCGCGTCCGTCTTCCCGCTTGCAGTACGGGGTGGTGGGCAGGTTGCCGCCGTAAATGGAGGAACAGCCGGTGGCGTTGGCAATCATCATCCGGTCACCGAACAACTGGGTAACCAGTTTGATGTAGGGAGTCTCACCGCAACCTGCACAGGCACCGGAGAACTCAAATAGTGGCCGCTTGAACTGGCTGCCCTTGATGGTTGCCGGGTTGATCAAGGAAAGATCAACTTCCGGCAGGGACAGGAAGGTTTTCCAGTTTTTGGACTCGCGCTTCCGCAGGGAAACACTGTTCGGTACCATTCTGAGGGCCCGTTCTTCGGTTTTCTTGCCGTCTTTGTCTTTCTTGCGGGCAGGGCAGACACTGACGCACAGGGTACAGCCGACACAGTCTTCAGTGGACACTTGGATGGTGAATTTCATTCCCTTGAAATCCTTGCCCACTGCCGGTGCAGTCTGAAAGGACTTGCCTGCTTTTGCTTTTTTCAGATCAGCAGGTTTAACGACCTTCATCCGGATACAGGCATGGGGGCAGACCAGGGAGCAGCGGCCGCACTGGATACAGGTATCAGCATCCCACTGGGACACGTGCACGCCAATAGCACGTTTTTCCCACTGTGTGGTCGCGGTCGGCCAGCGTCCGTCGGCAGGGATCTGGGAAACCTTCAGTTCCTCCCCCTTGCCTTCCATCATCTTGGCGGTAACTTCCTTGACAAAATCAGGGGCTTCATCGGGAACGGTCGGGGGAAGCTCATGACCGGTGATCTTTTTCGGAATCTTGACCTGGACAATGTTTTCGATGGCGCCGTCAACGGCAGCGTAGTTCATCTTGACAATCTTGTCGCCCTTCTTGCCGTAGGTCTTTTTGATGGCATCCTTGATTGACTTGATAGCCTCGTCTTTTTTGAGGATACCGGAGATCAGGAAAAAGGCGGTCTGCATGATCATGTTGATACGTGCACCAAGGCCGATGGCCTCACCCAGCTTGATGGCATCAATGATGTAGAATTTTGCCTTTTTCTCGATCAGCTGTTTCTGGACCCGGGCCGGTAACTGATCCCATACCTTGGTCTTGGGATACTGGGTGGTCAGCAGGAAGGTCCCGCCTTCCTGCAGGTTGGCCAGCATGTCGTAGCTGTCCAGAAACGTGAAGTTATGGCAGGCAATAAAGCTGGCCTTGTTGATGAGGTAGGGCGCTTCCACCCGGTTCTCTCCGAAACGGAGATGAGAAACGGTCATGGAACCGGACTTCTTGGAATCGTAGACAAAGTAACCCTGGGCCGAGTTGTCGGTTTCCGTACCAATAATCTTGATGGTGTTCTTGTTGGCACCAACCGTACCATCCGCACCCAGGCCGTAGAACATGGCCCGGTAAACATCATCACCTTCGATGTTGAAGGACTTGTCATAGTCAAGACTGGTGAAGGCCACATCATCATGGGGACCGACACAGAAATGATTCTTGGGGGCCATACCAGCCATGTTATCAAAAACAGCCTTGACCATGGGCGGGTTGAATTCAGCCGATCCAAGCCCGTAGCGACCGGACAGGATCAGGGGGGTAAACAGGGTCGGATTTGCTTCAACTGCTTCACCGACGGCCGCACGAACATCAAGGTAGAGGGCCTCGCCCATGGAACCGGGCTCCTTGGAGCGGTCTAAAACAGTGATGCGTTCGACAGTCTTGGGCAGGGCATTAACCATGGCCTTGGCGTCAAAGGGGCGGAACAGGCGCACGATCACCAGGCCTACTTTCTGGCCCTGGGCAGCAAGGTAGTCCACTGTAGAGGCTACGACTTCAGCACCGGAGCCCATGCAGACGACAACGTCGGTTGCATCGGGTGAACCGTGATAATCAAAAAGATGATATTGACGGCCGGTCAGTTTGGCAAACTTGTCCATGGTATCCTGGACAATACCCGGAACAGCCTGGTAGTACTTGTTGACTGTTTCACGACCGGTAAAGTAGACATCAGGGTTCTGGGCCGTACCGCACATGGTCGGGCGATCAGGAGTCAGAGCCCGCTGGCGGTGGGCGATAATCAGATCCTCGTCAATCATCTCCAGCATGTCTTCATTGGTCAGCTGTTCAACTTTCTGAATTTCATGGGAGGTCCGGAAGCCATCAAAGAAATGCATGAACGGAATACGGGCAGCCAGAGTGGACTGGGTGGAAATCAGGGCAAAGTCCTGGGCTTCCTGCACGCTCTGGGAACACAGTGCTGCCCAGCCGGTCTGGCGGGCCGCCATGATATCACCATGGTCACCGAAAATGGACAGTCCCTGTGCTGCAATGGAGCGGGCCGTGATGTGGAAAACAGTCGGTGTCAATTCACCGGCTATCTTGTACATATTGGGCAGCATCAACAGCAGTCCCTGCGATGCGGTAAAGGTGGTGCACAGAGCACCGGAGTTCAGTGAGCCGTGCAGGGAACCGGCAACACCGCCTTCAGACTGCATCTGCGAGATGACAGGGATGGAACCCCAGATATTTTTCTGCTTTGCAGTAGCTTTTGCATCAGCCTCAGCCGCCATGGGCGAAGAGGGGGTGATGGGGTAGATGGTTATAACCTCACTGGTGGCGTAGGCAACATGTGTGCACGCCTGGTTTCCGTCAATGGTTACCATTTTTCGCGACATAAAAATTCTCCTTTGGCGATGAGTTGATGTTCCCCGACAGCAATGCCGGAAAATTAATTACCTTTCTAAGTTTTTGATTTCTGCTGGATAGAGCCTGAAGATTATCCCTGCCGTGCAGTACGATACGTTTCAAAGCAAGGAAAAGTACAGTAATCCCCCACTATAGGACAATATCAACAATAAGGCAATATTAAAGCGAAGTAATTTGGGCAACATTTGCATAATAATTCATGATACCATGATACGACTGCTTCCATGTTCGTGTACATGAAAGCAAAGAGTTTGCAACCTTGTGACAAGTTACCCGGCACTATTGAAAAAAAGTAAATATTTTTACGCCAATGGGGTAAAATGAAAAGTATCTTGGGTACAATTCATTCAACCTGGTGCTGAATATGGTTTCTTCCCCGCACTTTATTGATGACTACGATCCTCATTTCAGGATTTTCCATGAGCTCATGGCCTTCAAAGTGGGGGAGATTCTGCTTGTTTCCAGTCCGTATGATGCCTATATCCTGGAGGAAGACGGCTCCATGGCCTCACGGATTATCAATGAGTACCATGGTCTCAATCTCTCTCAGCCACCGCGTATTACCCGGGCACCCACAGCAGATCAGGCCCTGGCTCTGCTGGACAACCATCATTTTGACCTGGTGGTGACCATGCCTCATCTGGGTGGCATGGACGGTTGTGTTTTCGGCAGCAAGGTACGAAAACATCATCCCGATACTCCGGTGATTCTGCTGGCCCATTCTGTCCGGGATGCCGTCGACCAGGTGGCAGGATTTAACCAACCCTGTTTTGACAATACCTATATCTGGTGCTGTGATTCCGATATCATGCTAGCGATAGTCAAGAATGCCGAGGATCGTGTGAATGTGGATTTTGACACATCCAGGGCCATGGTACGGGTGATCCTGCTGGTGGAAGATTCCCCTTTGCACCGTTCCACCCTGTTGCCCATGCTCTACAATGAGGTGGTGCAGCAGACCCAGGCGGTACTCGATGAGGGGCTCAATGAACTGCATCGGCTGCTCAAGATGCGGGCCCGGCCGAAGATTCTTACTGCCTCTACCTATGAAGAGGCCATGCAGATTTTTGAGCGGTATCATCCCTATATCTTCTGTGTGATGTCTGATGTCCGGTTCCCGCGGGCAGGGCGCGAGTCGGCCCGGGCGGGTTTCGAGCTGCTTTCCGAGATCCGTTCCAGAATTCCCGACCTGCCCCTGCTGATGTTGAGTACTGAAACCGGGAATCGTGAACTTGCCCTGGAAATTCCTGCAGTGTTTGTTGAAAAAAAAGCTGAGACCATGCGCAGGGAACTGCATGATTTTTTTCTGAATTATCTCGGTTTCGGTGATTTCATTTTTCGGACACCTGATGGAGAGGAAATCGGCAGGGCAGGACGTCTACGTGAATTCGAGAATCTTCTGAAAACTATCCCGGAAGAGTCCCTGCTCTACCATGCACGCTGCAATCATTTTTCCAACTGGGTCATGGCCAGGGCGGAGATTGCCCTGGCAGCCCGTTTGCATAAGGATCATTTCAAGGAGATAACGGACAGTGAAATTCTGCGTGAAGATTTAGTCTTCAAGGTGCATGCTTTGCGAAAATTACGACAGCAGGGAGTGGTGGCTCAGTTTTCCGCCCGTGATTTTGATCCTGAGATCACCGATTTTGCCCGTATGGGAAAGGGGTCTGTGGGCGGCAAGGCCCGGGGAATTGCCTTTATGGCATCACAGCTCTACCAGATGGCGCACAGTGATTCAATCCTTGCTGAACATACGGTAAAAATTCCTCAGACCTGCGTCATTGCAGCAAGCGGTTTTGATGATTTTGTCCAGTTGAACAACCTGGCTCCGGCTGATGATGAACCGGATCATGTTATTGAACAGCGGTTTATAGAGGCCAGGATGCCGGAGTGGCTGTTATCCGACCTGCGTGCATATCTTGAAAAGATCAATTATCCCCTGTCGGTGCGTTCATCCAGCCTGCTGGAGGATGCCCAGTTCAAACCCTATGCAGGTCTGTATCAGACCTACATGCTGGACAATGCATCTCCCGAATTTGATGTCCGGCTTGAGCAGCTGGTGCGGGCGGTCAAGCTGGTCTATGCTTCGACCTGGTTTGAAGGACCGCGGGCCTTTTCCCGCTCCATCGGCCAGACCAGACAGGACTCCATGGCAGTCATTATTCAGCAGATGGCAGGACGGCGTTACGGGAGTCATTTTTACCCGGCAATTTCCGGAGTGGTGCAGTCCTATAACTATTACCCGGTACCGCCCATGAGCTCCCGGGACGGTATCGCTCATCTTGCCCTGGGATTTGGCAAAACCGTGGTGGAAGGGGAACAGAGCCTGCGTTTTTCACCGTCTTATCCGGCACATCTTCCCCAATTCTCCACAGTTGATGATATGCTTGCCAACTCCCAGCGACGCTTCTACTGTCTGGACTGCAGCTCATCATCTGACTTTGTTCGTGCAGACAGTAACCTGGTTGTACGCGATATTGACGATGCTGCAGATGAGTATCCGGTACGGTTTCTCTGTTCAACCTATATACCGGACGAACATCGCATCCGGGATGCAGACCTGCCCGGTCCCAAGGTGCTGACCTTTGCCTCAATATTGAAGTATGATCTTTATCCCCTCCCCGGACTGTTGAAGGAACTGCTGGCAGTGGGCAGGGAAGGCATGGGCTGTGAAGTGGAAATCGAGTTTGCCGTAGACCTGGAGGATGATCCGGAAAAATCTGTTTTTTATTTTCTCCAGATACGTCCCATAGTCATCGGTTCTGAAATGCAGCGGCTGATGATTACCGACCGGGAACGTGAGCTGTCCTTTCTTCATTCAAACCAGGCCCTGGGTCATGGTCTGTATGAGCAGATGCGGGATATCATTTTTGTACGGCCGGACCGGTTTGATCATGCACTTACACGTGACATCGGTGTCGAAATTGGTAAAATGAACAGACTGCTTCACCGGGAAAAACGACCCTACCTGCTGATCGGTCCGGGTCGCTGGGGTACGGCAGATCCCTGGCTTGGAATTCCTGTGCAGTGGGGAGATATTTCAGGTGTGGGTGCCATCGTTGAACTCCAGGATGGTACCGTGCGGGCCGAGGCCTCTCAGGGCACACATTTTTTCCAGAATATCACCTCGCTGGGTATCCCTTACCTGATGGTTGGACAGGGAAGGGAAGATGAACCTGAACCACTGGACTGGAGCTGGCTGCAGGCGCAGAAAGTTAAACAGCAGGGCGAGTATGTGAGCCATGTTCAGCTTGAGCAGCCTTTTATCCTCAAGGTGGAAGGACAGAGTGCAGAGGCTGTAGCCTATCTGCCGCAGAAACAGGCGGAAAGGGAAGAGCTGGAAGATGAATGAATGTCCGGAAAATCCTGTTGACTGGTATATGCAGCTCCTGTGAACCTGCATGACATTGTATTTAGGCCACCTTGCAAAATATCTAATTTTTCAAGGTGGTCTTTAGAAAGAGAATCTGAGACAAAAACATGGAAAAAATTTTATCTGAAATAGTCCAGCGGGATCCGGACCAGAGAG
>CAZKBZ010000007.1:38396-51036 GCA_964551175.1 uncultured Desulfobulbus sp. | reverse complement strand
CCCGCCTGCAGTCCCTGCCGGTAGGCAGGGGTTCCCTCAATGGGAGAGACAACGGTCAGTACCCCGTCACGAATCGTTATTTCAATGCCAATGCCGCTGAAGCTGCCCTTGGTCTCTTCCTGCAGTTCTTTGAAATCTTCCGGGGTCAGATAGGAGGAGTGGGGATCCAGGGAGACCAGCATGCCGTTGATGGCACCGATGATGACATCACGACTTTTGATCTCATCAACATAATGGTGCTGCAGCAGGTTGAGGATGTTGGCAAACGTCTCAAGGTGTTTGTACGTATCTGTTTCCTGTTGCTGGTTATCGGTCTCGGCAGAGAGAGGTCCGCTAAAGAGAACCAGAAGAAAACTGAGCAGAAAGAATATTTTTTTCATGAACAGGTCCGGGCTAAAAATGGAGAAACGATGATACTGTACATTAAGCTGTCGATTTAATGTTAAGGGCACCTTGCAAAATTGCTCTTTTGCCCGATTTCCGTGTCACAGCGAAAAATAAAATGCTCACATATGCCCAATATGCTGCGCTTTTATTTTTCACTGTTCCTTGAACTCGAACAAAAAATCTAATTTTTCAAGGTGCCCTTAATACTGTTATTTTCATTGGTTAAGGTATAGCAGATATGGAACAGACCATTCAAGTGGTTTCATTGATAAACCCTGCCGGCCGGGGAAGCTGGGATTATTTTTTGGAATATGATCCCGGTTTCAGCCATTTCAAAGGGTCCAGGGGCTTTGATTCATGCCTGATTTCAAAATAGAGCCCACGCTCAAACAGGGTTGCCATGCCGCCGGTGATTCCTATCTTTTTTCCCTGTTTGATCCTGTCGCCTTTCTTGACAAGGATGGTGTCCAGGCGGGAACTGACACTGTAATGTTTGACTCCGTGATCAATAATAACCATGTTGCCGTATCCACGTTTGTAACCGGCAAAGGCCACTTTTCCCCTATACACAGCACGAACAGGTGCATCCGCAGCGGTTTTTATGGTGATGCCTTTTGTTTTTTCTCCTTTTTGCAAACCAATGCTGGGTATTTCACCAAATCCATACACCAGGGTTCCCTTCACCGGTCGGGGCAATTTACCCTTGTTGAGGAGAAAACCCATTCTTCTGATCTTCTGCTTTTTTTTGATACCCGCCAGGGTGTTGTTCAGGTCTGATTCCGCCTTGCGCATCTCCTGCAGGGCCAGTTCGTAAAGACCTTTCTGGGTCTTGATTCTGTCCAGCAGGGCTTCCCTGTCCTTGCGCATTGCGTGTAAGGCCTGTTTTTCTTCCTCAGCCTGCCTGATAAAGTCCTCCATAAGAGATTTTTCCAGTTCCTGGGCATGTTTTGCCCGCTGCAGCTTTGTCACTGTATCCCTGTATCTGTCAATGACAGAACGGTCATAGGAGATCAGCCGTTTGTAGGAATCAGTAAAAAGCATGAGTTCAGGCAGATCTCTGCTGGAAAAGGTAACGTTGAGAACTCCGGTTTTTCCCATCAGGTAAAAGGACTGCAACCGTTTCTGCAGATGTTTCAGAACGGCATTACGGACAACTTCAGCCCGTTGCAGTTCTTCTTCTTTCCGGGCAAGCTGTTTTACCTGCATTGCCAGTTGATCCTGCAAACCCTCGATTTTTTCCTTCTGCTGCTCAATCCTGTTGTCGATTTGCTCGAGCTCGTCCAGGACACTGACTTTTTTTTCATCGGACTGCCGAATTTTATCCTGGTGTTTTTTTATACCCTGGTGCAGTCTTCCGATATCAATTGTTACCTTTTTTTCCGACTGTTTGCTGCTCTCAGCAAGCACCAGGCAGGGCAGGGTTGTAGAAATGACAATGGACAACAGCAGCGCTGGAATGAGCAGGAGACGGAAGTTAATCACCACTGTATGTATCCGGCTAGCAGGCAGACAAAAACGTTGCAACCGGGATTCCCCTGTGCGTTTATTTTTCTGAACCATACAGCAACGCATAGTCATGAATTCCAAGTCCGGTGAGGATAAACCTGTCTGCTCATCGACTGTGAATCTTCCTGGTAGAGAAAAAGCTGCCGCAGGCACAGAGAACTACAGCCATGGCAATGATCATGGCAATGACCGGCAAGGGGAAGAAATTGAAAGAAAACATGCCCAGCAGGGCTGAGCCCGCAAAGCGCAGCTGTATCCAGTTGAACAGCATGTACAGTGCCGTCATGCCGATGATTGAACCGAATAGGCCGAGCAGAGCTCCTTCCAGGAAAAACGGCATCCTGATATAACTGCTGCTCGCACCGACCAGGTGCAGCAGTTCAAGCTCTTTCCTCCGCGTCAGCAGGGTCAGGCGTATGGAATGAGCCATCATGAATGTTGTGGTCAGGACCAGCAGGCTGCCGGAAAGGATAACCACGATTCGCAGCAGTTCAATGAAGGTGTAAAACCGTTCAACCCATTCCCTGCCGTACTGTACCTTGATAACACCGGGCAGGGTCTGCAGGTAGTCGGAAAAGCGTTTTATCCTGGACAGGGTGTCCAGGGATCTGACCGGGTAGACTTCTATGGATGGAGGAAGGAAATCCTGCGGGATATCGGCCAGTACATCCTGGTCCTCAGCCAGTTGTTCCTTGAATCGGTTAAAGGCCTGCAGCCTTGAAACGAATTCGATTTTCTCAACCCTGTCGAATTTGAGGATTTTTTCACGGTACTGTTCCTGCAGAGCAGGGGCGGCTTCCTCGTCCAGGTAGACAATGAGGCGGAGATCGTCTCCCAGTTGTTCACCAGCCTGCAGTGCATTGGTGTAGACCAGGTAGAAAAAGGAAAAGATCAGCACTGAAAGCGAGATGGTCATCAGGGAGAGGAGCTGGGTACGCCAGGTCAGCAGCAGATTACGTCCGGCCTGACTGAAGACGGCAACAAGAAAATTCATGATTGCTCCCGGTCAGACCCGTACTCAACAGAACCTGCAATATCCTTTTCCGCATCCGGTTCCGCTGTCAAAATCCGTCCACAGTCAAGGGTGACGACTCTGCTGCCCGGCCGGTTGTAGATGGAGCTGTCGTGGGTTGCTATCAGGATGGTCATGCCCTCGTCATTGCAGCGGTGAAAGAGATTCATGACCAGTTCGGTATTTTCCGCATCAAGATTACCGGTAGGTTCATCGGCAAGCAGGAGATCAGGTTTATTGGCAACCGCCCGGGCGATTGCCACCCTCTGCTGTTCACCTCTGGAGAGTTTGTCAGCCCTGGTATTATGCTTGTCGGCAATGTGCAGCTGGGCCAGCAGGTCCCTGGTCTGTTTGCGGATAAAAAGCCTGCTCCGATATGATACCTCCATGGATACGGCTATGTTCTGGGCCACGGTACGATCCGGCAGCAGTTTAAAATCCTGATAGGCAACACCGATACGCCGGCGTAGGTTCTGGATTTTTGCGCGTGAGATCTTGCTCAGGTCCATGCCGGATACCTCTACATATCCCTTGGTTGGTTTTTCAATACCGCTGATCAGGCGCAGCAGAGTGGTTTTTCCGGCACCACTCATGCCGGTTAAAAAAAGGATTTCGCCTCTGTTGACCTGCAGGGAGACATCGACCAGCGCCTGTACATCCGGAGGAAAGTTTCTGGTTACCTTGGTCAGGTCAACCATGACCTGGTTGTTGCTTTCTATCGTATCCATAGGGGGAGATAACGGCGTCAGCGGGCAAATATGGTATCAAAGATACCATAGGCCTGTTTGATGACCTTGCTGTCTTCATCTAACTGGAGGTAGGACTTACCGCTGAGCTCCTGGTTGATCAGGTCATCGCTGGAGGAGATGATTCCGGCCAGATTCAGGTCGGCCTCTGCCACGGCCTCGTCAATTTTTTCCTGCAGGGCGGGAGTGATCGGATCGGGTGCCCGGTTCACAATCAGGTACTGATGTCTGACTTCCAGCTGCAGGGGACCCGTAATGTCGGCAATGCGACGGGCCGTCATGATACCGCGGGCGGATGGGTCAGAGACAATGATCAGGTAATCTATAGTTCGCAGATTCATTCGGCTCAGGTGTTCCATGCCGGCTTCGTTATCCACGATGATATACTTGTAATTTTCAGCCAGTTTGTCCATGGTCATGGCCAGGTACTGGTTGGCGGCACAGTAGCAGCCCGGCCCGTCGGGCTGTCCCATGACCATCAGGTCGAAGCCGGAATTCTCGATCAGGGACTGGTGGATTTTCATTTCCATGTACTGATCCCGGCTCATACCGGAGGGAATGTCTCCTTTCAGCTCTTTGCGGATCTCGCCCAGGGTTACACCGACATCCAGATCAAGCAGTTCATTTAAGTTGGCATTGGCATCCGCATCCACGGCCAGTACCGGGGTCATGTTGTGGGAAGTGAGGTATTTCAGCAGCAGGGCGGAGGTGGTTGTTTTTCCGGTACCGCCCTTGCCGGCAAGAGCAATAATTTCTGTCATGGTCTTGTATCCTGTGAATATTTTTTCTAAATGAGGTCCAACTTTATATTTATACCAGAAAAAGTAATGATTTCCAAGTGAAACGAAGAACAACCCGGTAAATATGATGTGCAATGAGTTTTTCTGTAACCAGGTGCAGCGTCCACATCAGGAATTCTGTCACTGGCAGGGATGTGCGAAAGCATTTTCTGCCGCAGTCCAGTATGCAGTTGCAGCTGAAGTGGTTGTCACCGTGAGTGACAAATATGGTGGACGGAACCGGAATGGTGCTTTATCTTTTGATCAACAGGATTTTTTTTACCGATTTTGAGCCGAAACATGGAAGAGAGCAGTGGTTCACTGGAGAAAAATGATGAATCGCTGCAGGAGAGGAGTTTTTTATGTCGTTTAAAGCTGTTATATTTGATCTGGATGGAACACTGCTTGATACCCTGGATGACCTGGCGGACAGTGCAAACAGGGTACTTGCTTCCCACCGGCTTCCGGTGCACCCGGTAGACAGTTACCGGTATTTTGTCGGTGATGGTCTGCAGACTCTGGTGGAACGAATTCTGCCGGAGAATATGCGAAACCAGGAAATGGTGAGCAGCATGGTTCGCGACTTTAAAGATGTGTACAGCAACAACTGGAACGTGAAAACCAGGATGTATGAAGGCATTGATGCCATGCTGAATGGTCTGCAGCAGGCCGGGTTGGCTCTTTCCGTCCTCTCGAACAAGCCGCATGAATTCACACGTGTCTGCGTGCAGCAGTTACTGCCGGACTGGACTTTTGAGCCCCTGCTGGGAGCCCGGCCGGAAGTGGAGAAAAAACCGAATCCCGCCGCTGCCATCGAAATTGCTTCACTGCTGCAGCTCGAACCGGCTGAAATACTGTACCTGGGAGATACGGCAACAGACATGAAGACCGCAACGAGTGCCGGCATGTATCCTGTCGGTGCCCTGTGGGGGTTTCGTACTGCAGAGGAATTGACAGCAAACGGAGCTGCCCGGCTCATCAGCAGACCGGAGCAGCTGTTAGAGCTGGTCTGAAAGCAGACATGGATCTACAGACAACACAGATTCTGGCCTATGCAGGTCCGCCCCTGCTTGGGGCTTTTATCGGCTACCTGACCAACAGGGTCGCCATCCGCATGCTGTTCAGACCCCTGAAGCCCTGGCATGTATGGGGAATCCGGGTGCCGATGACTCCGGGTATTATTCCCTCCAAGCGCCATGAACTTGCAGAAAATATCGGTGAAATGGTTGGTGAGCATCTGCTCACACCGACGGATATCGGTGCAGCCCTGTCAACGGAACGATTCCAGGAGCATCTCCACCAGCTGGTTGACACCAAGATAAAGGATGTGCTGGCCAGGGATCTCGACTCGCTTCCGGAGATTATTCCCCGTCGCTTCAGGGCCTATGCAAGAATTGCTATCAGGACGATCAAGTATCAGATGCGAAAAGGCATTCATAGCTATCTGAACACGGAACTCTTTGCCGAGACTGTTGGCGATACCCTGCTTGAACAGTTTAAGGATTTTGGCCGCACGGAGTTGAATTCCCTGGTACCGGCGGAAAACCGGGCAGCTTTTTACCAGGTTGTGGATGCGCTTGTTGAGCGACTGTTCGCAGGGCCACAGGTGGTTGACTGGTTGGGGAGCTATATTGAAGATCAGATTGCAACTGCTGCAGCTGACAATAAAGCTATCGCCGATCTTCTGCCCGGCGAGTTGCAGGATCTTATCTGCTCAACCATTGAAAGCCAGGCTCCGCAGGTTTTGCGACAGTTATCCGTAATGCTGGCTGAACCCGCTGTTCGTGGCCGTATCATCCTGGCAATCAGGGACGGGGTGGATAATTTTCTCGATACCATGGGACCTGTCGGAGCCATGGCCCGCGGCTTTATTGATATGGACAGCCTGGAAAGTAAAATCCGGACGTACCTGGAAGACAAGGAAGAAGATTTGTCGCAGTGGCTGCAGAAACCGGTTGTCCAGGAGCGGGTGGCCCGGGTGCTTGTTGAACAGACCAGGAAATTTCTTGCTACACCGCTGAGCCAGCTGCTGGCAAGGGTTGAACCGGAAAAAGTACGGGAAATCTGTTACCAGGCCGCAGCCCAGGTGATGGCGGTTCTTCGCTCCCGTGGTGTACAGCAGACCATGTCGACTCTGATCAGAGAGCATCTGGAGGAGATGCTTGACCATGGGAACATTTCAGTGGCAGAGCTTGTTGAACTTCTTCTGCCCGGAGAAAGCGGTCTCAGGGTGCGGAAGACCGTTGTCAGAGAGCTGGTTACCATGCTGCGGTCAGCCCAGGTACGGAGACTGCTGGACAGAATGTTGAGTACCATGGTGGACCAGCTGGCAGCAAAGAGGGTCGGGATCCTGCATGACCTGATGCCGTCGGGTGTGCGCAAGGGAATTACCGATTATTTCATCCTTGTTGCCAATCGCATGCTGCTCAAAGAGGTGCCCGGTCTGGTGGGTTCACTTAATATTACGGAGATGGTGACTGAAAAGGTGGATTCACTTGACCTGATGCGGCTGGAGCAGCTCCTGCTCTCCATCATGGAGGAACAGTTCAAGTATATTAATCTGTTTGGCGCCCTGCTCGGTTTTCTGATCGGCCTGATCAACCTGGTCGTACTCCAGCTCTATTAAGGGTACTTGAATGGTTTAGAGCTATTTTTACCATGGAGAGCAGACTGCCGGCCTGTTCACATATTCTTTTTCCCTGGATACCCTATGACCTGCAGGCCTTGTTTTCTCCCTGAATGAAGATCATTTACTTCGCCACCTGTATAACCATCGGCTCTCTTTACGCTGCCCAACCCATTCAGCCGGTATTTCAAAGCGAATTTCAACTGAGTAATCTTCAGGCCATTCTTTTCACAACTCTGATGATGGCACCTCTTGGTTTTGCGCCCTTATTTTACGGCTGTCTGCTGGAATCTTTTTCGGCAAAGGTAATGGTCCGCCTGGCCCTTTTCAATCTTGGCGTACTGGAACTTATTTTTGCCATGACTGACAACTACCTGCTGCTCCTTGCCATCCGGGCTGTTCAGGGACTGATGATTCCAGCGATACTTACGTCGCTGATGAGTTATATATCATACGTTTCTGCCAGAGAGAAGGTGCAGCATGCAATTGCATCCTATATCGCAGCCACAATCATGGGTGGTTTTCTCGGTCGTTTTTTCTCTGCATTTTTTACCGATCTTTTTGGATGGCGTTTTTTCTTTTTTTTCCTGGGCATGCTTCTGCTGCTGACCTGCTATCTGCTCGGGGATATGGTGCGGGATGTTAAGACGAAATATGCTCGACCAAAGGTTTTTGAAATTGTTACATTGCTGAAAACAAAGGGTTTTCTCTGGCTTTATGGGGTGATTTTCTGCCTTTTTTTTGTTTTTTCAGCGCTGATGAATTTCCTGCCTTTTGAATTGAAACAGATGACCCCGACATCCGGTGAAGCCGGTATCGGTTTACTGTACTCCGGCTACAGTATGGGTATTCTTGTGTCACTGAACAGCAGAACCATCATTCGGTTTTTCGGGAATGAGCCGGACGCGATACGTGCAGGAATCATCATCCTTGCTCTGGGTACGCTCACCTTTATGGTTGAACACTATCTGGTTATGTTTGTCGGGATGTTTGTTTTCTGCCTGGGACTGTTTATGGCTCATTCACTCCTGTCCGGGTTTGTCAATAAACTCGCCCGCGAAAACAGGGCTATAGCAAATGGTCTTTACATCTCATTCTATTACACCGGCGGGACCCTGGGTTCCGTGTTACCGGGTGTGTTTTTCGAAAACTTCGGCTGGCAGGTGTTTCTGTCAGCGCTTCTCCTGATGCTCTCCCTGGCTCTTTTTTTCACACGGTTGTTGAAGTCAGCGGTGCTGCCGGGATGAGGTTATTTGTTGAAAACACCCTGAAAAAAATGCTGTGGCAGGACTTTTCGAAACAGAAGGCGTGGGGATGAAAGCTCCTTCCTGATTTATTTGTTCTTACGCCAGTTGGGATGGGTGATGCCGAATTTGTTGACCTTGTAGTTCAGTGCCCGCGGAGATATTCCCAGCTGTTTAGCCGCATTCTTCTGGACCCAGAGGTTTTCTTCCAAAGCGCGCAGAATCAGCTCTTTTTCCTGGGTTTCCAGTGGTTCCGTGGTTCTGCGGGCCTGGGGTTTTGGCTGGTGAAAATCCGGAATCTGGATGGATTCTGATTGGATGGTGTCGGAATCTTCCAGGATCACTGCCCGCTCAATGGTATTGGCCAGTTGTCTGATATTGCCCGGCCAGCTGTAACTCTTGATAATGGCCAGGGCATCGGCTGAAAAACCGGTTATCTTCTTTTTGAGTGTTGCACAGGATTGATCCAGAAGCCTGTAGGCAAGCGGCTCGATGCACAGGGGGCGATCCTGCAGCGAGGGAAGGTTTACGGGCAGGACGTTGATCCTGTAATAGAGGTCTTCCCGGAATTTTCCTGCAGCTATCTGCTCTTCAAGGTTTTTGTTGGTGGCGGCAATGATTCGCACATCCACTTGAATGGTCTTGTTGCCGCCCACCCGTTCAAAGGCCTTTTCTTCCAGTACCCGCAGCAGCTTTGTCTGGATTTCCAACGGGATTTCACCGATTTCATCAAGAAAGATTGTGCCGCCGTTTGCCTGTTCAAAGCGACCTATACGAAGTTTGTCCGCGCCTGTAAATGACCCCTTTTCATGGCCGAACAGTTCACTCTCCAGCAATGTTTCCGGTATATTGGTACAGTTGATCTTGATAAAGGGACTGTTTCGACGGTGGCTGTTGAAATGGATGGAGCCGGAGAGAAAGCTCTTGCCGGTTCCGGTCTTACCGGTGAGCAGGATGGTGGAATCCGTGGTGGCAAATTTTTTCAAACTTGCAATGATCTGCTGAAAAGACGGGCTGTTGGCCACTATGCCGTTAAAGTCATAAACAATATCCTGACTGCGGCGCAGGTAATCTATTTCATTGGACAGTTCACGCTGCTGCATGGCCCGCTGTACGGTGAGTTGGACACGGGTCCTGGAAAAAGGAGTGGAGATGAAATCATAGGCACCAAGTTTAATGGCCTCGACAACAAGTTCTGTCTGCTCAGACCTTGAGGTCATGATAATAGGGGTATAAGGCAGCAGATTGCGGGTTTTTTTGAGCAGGTTAAAGGTGGATGCATTGTTCGGCTTGACGTTCATGAAGATAATGTCATATTCTTTTCTGCCGAGTTCCCGCTCAAAGGACTTGGGGTCGGTTTGAAAGGATATCTCGGATGTATCTGCCAATGCCTGGCTGAGACTTTGTATATGGTCGTCGAGTGACTCATATGCAAGAATAGAATATTTGTTAGAGGGCGCCATGAAGCAGTTCCATGAAAATGTTGAGTTTCAATTCTGTTACCATAATACCTTTTTTGTAATTATACGCTTTTTTTTCACGCTTGCAAAGGTGTGAAAGCTATTTAATGATTATTTTGTGACTGATATGGGTTTCCTGCCGGTAACTTGACTTAAATGAGACAGGATGGAAGATAGAGTATCACTATCGGAGCTGGATGACTTTTTCATGGGTATGGCTCTTGAGTATGCGGTTCAAGCTGCAGCCATGGATGAAGTACCTGTGGGGGCGGTATTGGTTGACAGCGGCAATGAAATCCTGGCTGCAGCAGGAAATAACTGTATTGCTGCAAACGATCCCACCGGTCATGCGGAAATCCGTGCTCTGCGTGAGGCGGCACAAAAAGTGGCCAATTATCGGTTGACTGGTACGACTATGTATGTGACCCTGGAACCATGCGGGATGTGCGCTGTTGCCATGATCCAGGCACGGGTGAAACGGATCGTGTTTGGCGCGGCCGACCCCAAGGCCGGCGGTTTGCAGTCCATGTACCGGATCGGCAGCGACGGACGGTTGAATCACAGCTTTGTTATCACAGGTGGAGTCCGTGCTGAGGAGTGCAGTCTGCTGTTAAAGGAGTTTTTTAAAAAAAGAAGATGACCGGGAATGACTCTGCTGGTAATAAAAAAGGTATCGGAAAATTATTTTTCTGTTGTCAAAAAGTGAAACTCAGTTTACAAGGTGGTGCCGAGTAGTGTAGACAGCTGATACTCAGCTCTGGAGAGGTGACCGAGTGGCTTAAGGTGCACGCCTGGAACGCGTGTGTACGCAAGTACCGTGAGTTCGAATCTCACCCTCTCCGCCACAATACATAACAGACCCCAAGTGTGATAGCCGGGTCCTGCGCAACAAAGAATCGTGAACCCCGTCAGGTCCGGGAGGAAGCAGCGGTAACGAACCTCTTTGTGTGCTGCAGGGTAGCCCGGCTATCCTTTTTTTCAGCTTTCCGTGGTTTTCGTTATCCTGTATAGTGCGATTCTGTTAATGTACAGCTGATCATTTTTCCGACCTCTAAATTGTTGAAGAATCGCTTTGTCCTATCTTGTCCTTGCCAGAAAATCAAGGCCCCAGACCTTTGCTGAGGTAGTCGGCCAGCAGGCTGTGGTCCGTACCCTGCAAAATGCCCTGCGCCAGAAGCGGGTACCCCATGCACTGATATTCAGCGGGGTGCGCGGTGTTGGTAAGACCACCCTGGCCCGGATCATGGCCAAAGCTTTGAACTGTGAGCAGGGGCCGGCTCCTGAACCCTGTGATGTTTGCCGGTCCTGCAAGGAGATCAAGGGAGGCAGTTCGGTGGATCTGCACGAAGTGGATGGTGCCTCCAATCGTGGTATCCAGGAAATCCGTGAGCTGAAGGAAAATATACGCTTCATGCCCACCAACTCGCGCTTCAAGATTATTATCATCGATGAGGTGCATATGCTCACCACCGAGGCCTTTAATGCACTTCTCAAAACCCTTGAAGAGCCTCCTGAACATGTTTACTTCATGTTTGCCACCACAGAACTGCACAAGGTGCCGGTGACCATCCTTTCCCGTTGCCAGCGTTATGAGCTGAAACGGGTTTCCCATAAAGAACTGTATGATCATTTTGCTTCGCTTGCCGCTAAAGAGGGTGTGCAGATTGATGAGGCAGCTCTGGATATGGTAGTCCGTGAGGCCGGTGGTTCTGTCCGGGACGGCCTCAGCCTGCTGGATCAGATTTTTTCCTACTGCGGAGATACCGTCACTGGTGAGGATATTGTTGATGTGCTGGGATTGGTCAGCCGCCAGCTGATTGCTGATCTTGCCGCTGCCCTGCTTGCCGGAGATCTTGCCGCTGCCCTTGACCGGCTGGACGAGGTATACAGCTACGGCATGGACCTGAAACGCTTTATAAATGAGCTGCTCTCATGGTTCCGGGGCCTGGTGGTCTGCAGTGTAAGCAAACAACCTGAACAACTTCTTGACCTGCCGGCGGATGAACTTGCCGTGCTGCGGAAGACTGCTGCCGCTTATTCTTCCCAGTCCCTGTCTTTACTGTTTCATCTGCTCATGGAAGGGCTGGAAAAGGCCGCTTATTCTTCCCGACCCCGTTTTGCAGTGGAAATGGCTTTTATCCAGGCTGTTCAGGCAGGGGATGTGGTACCGCTTACAGAACTGTTAGCTCGTTTTGATGATGTTCTGGCCGGGGTGGCGCTGCCCCGACCGGTTGAATCTCCGGAGCAGGAAAGCTCTGTCCGGACTGTTGAAAAGTTGCCAGCTGACAGCAGGAACAAAGTCGTATCAGCTGAGTCTGCTCAACCAGGTCAGGAGAGAAAAACTGCAGCTGTATCCGCTAAACCTGAAAATAGACAGGCACCTGTTCCGCAGCCTGAGGAAATCCCGCTGCCACCCGAGCCGGTTACCCCTGAACCGGTGGCGGAAGAACAGCAGAGAGAAGAAAAAGTAGAGGTTGCAGACCGGAAAAAGAATATCAGGGCTGACTGGCCTGAGTTCATTGAATATGTCCGTGATCGAAAAAAGTGGATGGCTGGCGCTCTTGAGCGGGCCTCTTCAGTGCAGCTGGAAGGGGAACGGTTGACCATTGTTTACAATGATTCGGTGGACTGCCGGATTATAAAGAACAGGGAAAACCTGATTCCGCTCACTGAGTTTGCCATGGATTTTTTTCAGGAAAATCTGCAGATCACATTCAAAGTTCCTGACTCCTCTGCCTGTGATACTGACCCGGACTCCAGTGCTGCCGTACAGCAGGAGCGGCTGGCCCTGGCAAATGATCCCCTGGTACTGGCTGCCCTGGATATTTTCAACGGTCAGGTGGGTGATATCCGGGTTGGTCCAAGATTTCGGAAACCTTT
>CAZKBZ010000007.1:0-38296 GCA_964551175.1 uncultured Desulfobulbus sp. | reverse complement strand
AGCCCGGAGATCTGATGGCCATCGAAAAAACAGCTGCCTTTCGCGGCGTGTATCACATTCTGCATGGAGTCCTTTCACCCATGGACGGGATCGGGCCGGAAGAGCTCAAGATCCGAGAGCTTTTTGAACGGATAAGAACCGGCCCGATTGACGAAATTCTGCTGGCTACCAGCTCAACGGTTCCTGGTGAGGCAACAGCTTCATTTCTTATTGACCATCTGGCTGGTATGAATGTGAAAGTAACCCGTCTGGCCTGTGGAATTCCCATGGGTATGGACATTAAGTATGCAGATGAGCATACCCTGGCCCGGGCTATAGAGTCCAGGCAGTCAATGGCAGGATTCCAGGGAACAGGGAACGGGGAATAGGGAAGAGGCCGTTGCCCGGGTTTTGCTTTTTCTTATCCCTGTTCTTGCTCCAGATTTCTAATCCAGCCCAGACGGATGTAATAGGTCTGGCCGCAGTCTATCCATTTGTCACAGCTGCTGTCCATCTGCACCATGGGCTTTTCCGCATCCCGGTTCCCGGTGGTCAGGATTTCCATTCTGCAGAATCCGCTCATGGTGTCTTCAATCTTATAGTATTTGCAACTCAGGCAGATTTTTTTCACTGGCATCACCAAGGATTAAGTTATTTTTTTGACCACAATAGTACATCCGGATAAAGCTGTCTGCATCTGTTTTCAGGCGTCTGGTCTTGAACGGTTGTTTTGTTGAAGGACCTGGAATAAGCCTGCCGGATCAATTCTCCCCGAACTTGTTGTTACTCTGTCGTTTTCCAAAAATTTAATAAAAATACAACATATTGTATGTTTTTTTCTTGAGGTGATACCATATGTTGTGATATAAGGTTTCACGGCTGCCTGGTTCGGAAAGCAGATTTTTTTCAGGAAGGCCGGATGGACTGGAGGAGGAGAATCATTTGTACATGTTGTCAGGGGGAAGAATATGACCAGAAATATACCCAAGCAGGAACTGACCGATACCGCTGAAACCGTCCTTGCCCGGCGTTACTATCTCAAAGACAGGGGCGGTAATCCCCTTGAAAACTGGGAGTCGCTCTGTCGGCGGGTATCCGGTGCAGTTGCAGCAGTTGACAGTGAAATGGAGGATTACGAGATCCTGCGTGATAGTTTTTTTAACATGATCTATCACCTGGATTTCCTGCCCAACTCCCCCTGCCTGATGAATGCAGGTACTGATCTCGGTCAGCTGTCAGCCTGTTTTGTTCTGCCTGTTGAAGACTCCATGGACGGTATTTTTACCTCCATCCGCAACGGAGCCCTGGTGCACAAAACCGGAGGTGGAACGGGCTATTCCTTTTCCCGCCTGCGGCCGTTAAATTCCGCAGTGCAGTCCACCCAGGGAGTGGCCTCCGGTCCACTCAGTTTTGCAGCTGTTTTTGATGCAGCTACAGAGACCATCAAGCAGGGCGGCAAAAGGCGTGGGGCCAATATGGGAGTCCTGCGTGTCGACCACCCTGACATTATGGAATTTATTTCTGCCAAGCAGGATCAGACCAGATTCACAAACTTCAATTTTTCCGTTGCCATTACCGATTCTTTTATGGAGGCAGTCAAGACGGAGCAGGAGTATGAGCTGATTGATCCATCCAACGGCAAGGTCGTCAATACCCTGCAGGCAAAGGACGTTTTTGACAGGATTGTGGACCTGGCCTGGCATAACGGTGAACCGGGAGTTCTTTTTATTGATGCGGCCAATCGTGCCAATACAACTCCCCAGTTAGGTGAGTTTGAGGCTACCAACCCCTGTGGTGAACAGTGGCTGCTGCCCTATGAATCCTGTAATCTTGGTTCCATTAATCTTGGTCAGTATGTACGTGAGGAAGAGGTTGATTTTGAGCGATTGGGCCGTACTGTCAGGCTGGCTGTCCGTTTTCTGGATAATGTCATAGACTGCAACCGGTTTCCCATTCCTGAAATTGCTGAAATGACACAGAAAACCAGGAAAATAGGCCTTGGTATCATGGGCATGCACGACATGCTCATTCAGATGCAGCTGCCGTACGGTTCTGAGGAGGGCAGGGAGGCTTCGGCCTCTGTGATGCGTTTTATCCGGCAGGAGGCTGAAAAAGCTTCAGTTGAGCTGGCTGAATGTAAGGGACCGTTTCCTGCTTATGATCCTCAGTACAATGATTATCCGGCCCGGCGTAATGCTGCTCTCACCTCCATTCAGCCCACGGGCACGGTTTCCATGATTGCCGACTGCGCCTCGGGCTGTGAGCCTTATTTTTCCATAGTTATGGAGAAAAATGTCATGGATGGGGACCGTTTTCTGATGGTGAACAAGCATTTTGAAGCAGTGGCCCGGCAGGAGGGTTTCTTTTCCGATGTATTGCTGGAAAAAGTTGCTGAAACCGGCTCTGTGGTAGGTCTTGAGGAGATCCCTGATAAATGGCAGCAGATTTTCCGTACTGCCCAGGATATTGCTCCGGAAGAACATATCCGGATGCAGGGTGCACTGCAGGCAAACGGAGTTGACTCCTCGATCAGTAAAACCATCAATCTGCCCTCTGATGCCACTCCGGATGATGTTCGACTGTCCTACCTGCTGGGTTTTGAATTGGGTTGCAAGGGGCTCACAGTATACCGTGACGGCTCCCGCGATTCCCAGGTGCTGAGTACCGTAGGTTCCGGTGAAAAGCAGACAGCCACGGTTTCCTCCCAGGGAAGGATACTCAAGAAAAAGCTGCCCAGTGTCCTCAGCGCCAAGCGGTATCGCTTAAAAGATGCCAATGGAAACACCATTTATCTTATTGTCTGTTTTGATGACGATGAGAGTCCCATGGAGGTGTTTGCCAAGTTCCCCTTTGACAACCGCGTTGATCTGAAAGATAAATCAACGATGTGGACCACTACCTGTCGTCTGGTTTCTCTTGCGCTTCGGTATCAGATACCCATGGAGGAGGTCATCAAACAACTGGACCGTTCAAGCGGACATATGCTTGATCTGCCTGCCCAGTTGGGCAAGTTGCTGAAGTCATTTATGGCAGGAACCCAGAAGGGGTTTTGCACCAAGTGTCCTGAATGTTCCGTCGGCACCCTGGTGTTTGAGGAGGGATGCGAAGTCTGTCGCGATTGCGGCTATTCCAAGTGCTCGTAAAAAAGGTATCAGGTTTCAGGTATAAGCTATCAGGTACGGATGAGGCAGCAGGCAAAGAGCAGAGTGTTGTGTATTAATATTTGTTTTTTTATGCGGCACAGCCGCCTGACTGCAAGCTGACACTGATACCTGAAACCTGTCACCTCTTGTTCAAGGAAAATCAAAATGGCAAAGATCGGTCGTAATCAGCCCTGTCCATGTGGATCAGGCAAAAAATACAAGCATTGCTGCCTGGTCCGGGAACAGGCCGGGAGAACCCCCTCTCCCGCGGCGCAGATGAAGATTTCACTCATGGGAGAGATTGAAAAGATCCAGCGGCTCGCTGCGGATAAAAAGGAGCGACTGCGTGAGCTTGGCGTTTTCATCTTTTTCAGTATGGCAAATGGTGATGCCTGGGTGCTGGAGGTTTCCGATGGTGATGCCGTGCAGGTGGCGGGTGAGGGGCAACCACTGGAGCCGCCTGTTGACGAGAATCCTGAAACCATTGAGATCAACTGGAGCCATACCTTTGCGCTGAAGGATCGCAGGCTGTTATTGACCGACTATAAAGATAAGCAGGAAACGGAACTTGCAGGTGCTCCTACCCAGCAGATCAGTGCCGCCATGCGCAGGATCATGAAACGGTACTCACCGGAACTGCTCAGCCAGGTTCATGTAAGAACGGATAAAACCGAAGATACTCCCTGACAGCGGTTGGCCGGGGAGTATCTTTGTACATCTTTTCGATGAGTTTTTTTCGAAGTATCCCCGTGGTTACGATCATGGGGATACTTTTTTTTCTTTCAAGCCAGCCCGGCGACAGTCTGGACCTGCCCGATATTATTAATCTGGACAAGGGGCTGCATTTTATTGCCTATGGAGTGCTGGCCTTTGCGGCCCTGTTTGCTGTTCCTGAACAGAAATACCAGGCCAATCCGTTTAAGATTTCCCTGCTGGTTGTCCTGTTCTGCCTCCTGTATGGGATCAGCGATGAGTTTCATCAGTATTTTGTTCCCGGCCGAATGTCGTCAATCATTGACCTGACGGCAGATACCATGGGAGCTGTTGTTGCTGTCTGGATCTGGTACCGGATAAAGAGGCGAAATAGAGAGGCTGAAAGTTAGCCTGTTGTTGCTATCCCTGCAGTAACCTGGCCATGTCCTTGGCAAAATAGGTCAGAATGATATCAGCTCCTGCCCGTCTGATGGAGAGCAGGGTTTCAGCCATGACCCGTTCACCGTCAATCCAGCCTTTCTGTTCTGCTGCTTTGATCATGGCATATTCACCGCTGACATGGTAGGCGGCAACGGGCAGATCGAATTCTTCGCGCAGCCGGCTGACAATGTCCAGGTATGCTACCGCCGGTTTAACCATCAGGATGTCTGCGCCTTCATCTACATCAAGGGTGGCCTCGCGCAGTGCCTCGCGTGAGTTGGCAGGGTCCATCTGGTAGCTGCGCCGGTCTCCGAACTGGGGAGCACAGTCGGCGGCATCCCTGAATGGTCCGTAAAAGGCTGATGCATACTTAACTGCATAGGACATGATCGGTATCATGTGGAAATCGTTTTCATCCAGTGTGCTGCGGATTTCACTGACCCGGCCGTCCATCATGTCAGAGGGGGCGACCATGTCGGCACCGGCTTTTGCATGGGACAGTGCTGTTCTGGCCAGCAGCTCCAGGGTAGTGTCGTTGTCTACATCATGGCCGCTTAAACAGCCGCAATGGCCATGGTCGGTGTATTCACAGAGGCAGACATCGGTGATTACCGTTATCTCCGGGGCCGACTCTTTCAGCTCCCGGATCGCCTGCTGCACAATACCATTTTGAGCATGGGCGCCGGATCCCATCCCATCTTTTTTTTCAGGCAGTCCGAACAGGATGACGGAGCGAACTCCCACTTCCAGGCAGGCCTGCGCCTCTTTTTTCAGCTGATCAACCGACACACGAAACACTCCGGGCATGGAGGAAACCTCTTCCCGCCTGTCCTTGCCGGGCATGACAAAGAGCGGGTAGACCATCTGTTCCGGGGCAAGACGGGTCTCGCGAATCATGGCGCGAAAGGTTTCACTCTGTCGCATACGTCGGGGTCGATATTCCGGAAAAACCATAGTTAACTCCTTGGTAATGACGGTGCCAGGTATCAGCTGTAGTTTCCCGCCACAGGCGGCTGGATTTAAACTGATTGCTGATGCCTTAAACCTGATACCTTTTAATTATTTCAGCACAATACCCAGTGCCTTGACTTTTTTATGAAGGTGACTTCGCTCCATGCCTATTTTTTCAGCGGTTCTGGAAACGTTTCCCTTGTTTTCCTCAAGCTTGGTCTTGAGAAAATCGTGTTCAAACTGCTTCCGTGCCTCTTTAAAACCAAGATGATTGTAATAAGGTGCTGCAGGACTGGAAAAGGGCTGTTGGTCTCCAGGGTTGAGAAAAATGGAAACATCAGCTGCTGTAATGAGATGACCCGGGGTCATGATGACCAACCGTTCCACCATGTTTCGCAATTCCCGAACATTGCCCGGCCAGGGATGGCGCATGAGCATGGCCAGAGCGTCATCTGCAAACTTTTTTTCACCAAGCCCCTTACCGCGGAACTGGTTGAGGAAGTGAGCAACAAGAGGAGGAATATCTTCCACCCGATCCCGCAGAGTGGGCACATGGATGGGAACCACATTCAAACGGTAATAGAGGTCTTCCCGAAAGTTGTTATTTTGTATTTCCTGTTCCAGGTCCTTGTTGGTGGCGGCCAGGATGCGTACATCCACCTGAATGGTTCTGCTGCCTCCCACCCGTTCAAATTTCTGTTCCTGCAGGATACGCAGTACTTTGGCCTGGCTCTTCAGGCTCATGTCCCCGATTTCGTCTAAAAAGAGAGTTGAGCCGTCAGCCTGATCGAATTTTCCCTGCTTTGCCTTGTCCGCCCCGGTAAAGGCTCCTTTTTCATGACCAAAGAGCTCCGATTCAATCAACTCTTCAGGAATGGCGGCACAGTTTACTTCCACAATAGGAAAATCAGCACGCGTGGATTTCCGGTGAATGGTCTGGGCAACGAGTTCTTTGCCGGTGCCGTGACCACCCAGGATAAGCACCGAGGCGTCAGTGGGCGCTACCCGCTCTATCTGCAGCCTCAGGTGGTTGATCGCAGGAGAATCTCCGGTGATTTCCGTTCCGGTCGGCGAGGATTCCCGCAGGATTTTGTTCTCTCGTTCAAGGCGGGCAACATGCAGTCCCTTGTTGATAGCCAGTACAACCTTGTCGTAGGAGAGTGGCTTTTCAATAAAATCAAAGGCTCCGATTCGGGTGGCCTGGACTGCCGTTTCAATGGTGCCATGGCCGGAGATCATGATAACCGGCAGGTCGCTGCCGTTCTCCTTGAGTTCTTTCAGGGCCTCAAGTCCATCCATGCCAGGCATCCAGATGTCGAGCAGGATAAGATCAACTTCATGCTGTTCCAGTATGGCAAAACCTTGTTCAGCGGTTGCAGCTGTCAGTGGATGAAAACCCTCATCTGCCAGGATTCCGGACAGGGAGTCACGGATCGAGTCTTCATCGTCAATTATCAGAATCGTGGATGACATGGGGGTTGGATTTCCTGGTTTCTGGTTTTGGATTCCGGGTTCCTGAACCTGAAACCCGGAACCGGCAACCCAAAATTCATATTTTATCAGGTATCAAAGGGCAGCTCAACAGTAAACGCGGTACCTGAGGGAGAGTTGTCCCGGACACGGATAGTACCGTTATGCTCGGTAATAATGGTGTGGGCAATGGCGAGACCGAGCCCTGTTCCGGCTTTACGGGTGGAAAAATAAGGCTCAAACAGTCGCATCTTCACCTGTTCAGTCATGCCCGGACCATCATCTTTAACCGTCAGCCTGACCGTCTGTTCCTCCTGATCCAGGCGGATCTCCGTGCTGATGGTACCGCCTCCGGAAAGTACGGTCACCGCATTATCAAGCAGGTTGATCAGGACCCGTTTAATCTGTATTGGATCAAAGAAAAAGGGCGGGATATCATCATGGTCCAGGGAAAAAGTGATATGTTTATGACCTTCACGGTACAATACCAGGGTATCGGAGGTTATATCAATGATATTTGCCTTCTTTTTCTTGATCCTCGGCATGCGGGCAAAGTCGGAAAATTCCGTAACCAGTCGCTTGATCTCGTCTACCTGTTTAATTATGGTTGCAGTACACTGGTCAAAAATTTCACGGTCGTTACTGATGGTATCCAGGTAGCGTTTGCGCAGACGCTGTGCAGAGAGCTGAATCGGAGTAAGTGGATTCTTGATCTCATGGGCAATCCTGCGTGCCACCTCCTGCCAGGCTGCCAGCCGCTGGGCTTTTTCCAGTTTGGTCAGGTTATCAAACACAATAACATAACCAATCGGTTGATCCTGTTCATCGATCAGACGGGTAATGTTCACCAGCAGAGAATAGGTTTCCCCCTTACGTACTGTAAGACGGAGATGACGCTCAATGGATTGTTTACCGGAAGACAGCAGGTCTTTGAAGATTTCATCCAGGACAGCCACATGGGGTCTGGGCAGAATTTCATGGAAATCATGGTACATGAAGGAGTTCAGGTCGATCTTGAGCAATTTCTCGGCAAAAGAGTTGATGGTGGTTATCTCGTTGCGTTCGTTAATAGCTATAACGCCGGCAGCAACGTTTTTCAGAATGGTTTCCAGGTAGCGACGTCGCTGTTCAGAAATCAGATTGGACTGTTTCAGAGCGTCATGGGCTTCAGCCAGCTGCCTGTTGCTTGCCAGCAGGTCGGATGTCATGGAGTTGAAGGAGTCGACCAGCAGACCCATTTCATCCTCGGATTCTTTTTCAAGCGTAAAGTCCAGTTCTCCCTCGGCAACCCGGCGTGTTGCCTGGGCCAGTTTGTTGATTGGTCCGGTCAGGGACCGGGCAATATAAAACCCAAACCAGATAGCGCCGAAGAGAATAAGCAGGGTGATGATCAGCAGCATGATGATCAGGCTCAGTTTGATGGGTGCCTTGAGCATGACCAGCTGCCGATAATCGCTAATACCGCTGGATACTGCCTGCATGAGGACCAGTCGTTCAATGGGGATAAGCAGGGTGGTGACCAGGAAGTGGCTGGTCCGGCCTCCTGTACGGACGGGTACAATGGCCTGGACAAGCTCTCCTCTTTTGGCCTGCTGGCTGACGATTTCCGGTTCATTGCTGTTGCTGACCTTACGGATGGCCTCAGTCGGGATATCCGGTAGCGGAACAGAGGCAAGCCGGGCACCCTTGGCTGACACAATTGTTTTCAGGTTCGGACCGATAAGAGTCAGTGCATCCGGAGCTCCGGGAGGGGATATGGCAAGGGTTCTGTTGAACAGCTGCTGCAGGTTTATGGTATCCCGGATATTGATTTCACCATTCTCGAGAAGGATAGCGATGCGGATTCCCATGTTTTCCGCCCGTTTTTCAGTGTCATGAAACAGCGTCTGGGCAAGTTTCAGCGAGGCCTGCAATGATTCTTCCACGTTGGTGTTGAACCAGTAATCCATGGAAGTGGAGACAAAGCGAAGGGCAAATAGAAACAGGATCACCGTAGGGATCAGGGACAGGGAGATAAAGGAGATGACCAGTCGTGTCCGCAGGCGCGAACCAAGAATTTTCTGTTTACGTTCAAAAACCAGCTCCACCAGGTTGCGCAGAACCAGGTAGAGCATGAGCAGCAGCAGGAGCCCGTTGATATTGATCAGAGCAAAGATCAGAACCGTGCTGGAGATGGGGAGGTTGAAATCACCTTTGAGCAAACCCCGCTGAAGATAGGCAAGCAGGGGGATGAGCAGCAGACAGAAACCAATGACATAGCGGATAAGCCGCTGTTTTTTTCTTCGCTGCTCAGTGGTCAGCATCAGATCAGGAAACCGTGCTGAAAAAGGGAGGTCATGGAATCAGTACCTGAATTCTATAGTGCGCCAGTCGGTTTCAAAATTCCAGAGCGAGGTAAAGGGAATGATATAATGCATGCCCAGGGGCAGGGTGTTCTCAACCAGCGTGGCCTTGATCTGCAGGGCATAGGCAGCATCCGGGATCAACTCCCTGCGGGGAATAACTTCCAGACCGCTGATTTCGGCCATCAGCTGCTTTGCCTTTTCCTGTGACCTGGTTACAATCGGCCTGTTTTTTTCAGAAAAATCTATCTGATACGTTTCTTTGATGGCATCATAACTTAAAGTGTGATTGATCGTTTCTTCAACCAGGGTGGCGTCAAACCATCTGTTGCGGACCTTGTCGAGCTGGATGTCAAAACGGAAGGTCAGGGGAATGCCGTTACGCACCCCTTCGAGCATGGTTTCAGTAAAGCAGTTTTTTACCGTGGCAAAGAGCAGAAGATCCGTGCTTGACGTGGTAATTATGATGTCCTCAATGGTTGGTTCCTTATCATTTGCTGCCAGCACAGGCATGCACATGAACAGGATTGCCAGGACCAGCAGCCGGACTGTTCGTGAAATGAGCGAAAATGACATATACAAGAATGGTTCAGACCATTGTTTCTCTGATTATCAATTAGTGATCGATCAAATATTTTAAATTACCCTATCATCTCGTTGTTGTCTATGGTCTGAACTGCTTTTTCAGGAACTTTTGTGGTTGCCAGGGACTATGGCCGGCATCAAGGAGATGGAGATATCAGTCGGATGAGGCTGACACTGGCGGAAGAGATCTTGCTCACTGACTGCCAACTACACTGCGCAGCCAGTGAACAAGAGGGAGGAACGCGGGTTTATCGGGTTACCTGGTAAAGTGAACAAGCACAGAAGAAAGATCCTCCACTTCTGCACCTGTCTTCTGAAGATTAGCCAGACAGATTGGGCACATGGTAACGATCTGATGACCTGTTGTCTGCAGTTCGGTTATTCGACGCATGCCCACCTCGTCCGCAAGCTTGGGAGAAACGGATTCGGCAGGCCCACCGCAGCAGTTGGTAAAGGAACCGGAACTGTTGACGGGCGTGCAGTTCACGCCAAGGCTGGTGAGGAGATTATGCGGTACATCGGCCAGTTCCAGGTAGCGCCCGTAAAAACAGGGGTCATGCAGTGTTACCTCCTGCCGGCTGTTTTGTCCCTTGAGGTCAGCCAGTTCAAAGTAGGTCTGCACTTCAAAGGAGATGCCGGTATACTTGGGGTACAATACTTTGGCAGCATAGGTGGTGTGCGGATCAACGGTGATAAGCTTACGAATGCCCGCACTTTTCAGTTTGTTTGCCACGTATTTCGCATGCTCGACAAAGCTCTGCTGATCACCAAGGTCATAGAGAAGCACTCCGCTGTATTCATCCAGATCCGGTTGATAGCCAAAGGAAACACCTGAGGATTGCAAAATGGTGACGATGTTGCTGAGAATTTTGTTAAAGGTCTGCCTGTCCTCTTTTGAGGTTATGAAATTTAACGCCAGGGTGACAAGCCATTTCGGAACAAGTTTTCCATAGCGGATATAGTCGGCTTTGGGGGTATCCTCATATTTTTCCAGGTATCTGTTTGTTGCCTTGATATAGGGCACAAGCTGATACATGAGGCCGGTGAACAGCAGGGTATCACCAGCTTGGTTGACACTGCTGTCTTTCCACCAGTTGTTGAGACCTGTTTTTTTCAGGCCGAACGGATTACGGGTCTTGCGTACGTTATCGGCAAGGGTTTCTATTATGATTTCAGGGGTAAACATGTTATGAATTCCTCCAGGTAGCAACGGCAAAGCGTTTCAAGCTGAGGATAACTTCTCCCGGGTCCGCTTCTCGCGGGCAGGTCTGGGTACAGAGCCCGCAATGCAGACATTTCCACAGTTCGTTTGCATTTTCCAGAATGCGTTCCCGGGCGCCGATCTGAATATAACGTATCAGCCTGCGGGGAAAGCTCTCGGAAATAAGAGGGCAGACCGCCACACAGGTGCCGCAGTTGAAACAGGTAAGCGCTGTGTCATCGCCGTACTTTTTCAATTCTTCGGCAAAATCAGGGGTAATTTTAGTCATGTCATATCTCCATGGAGACAATGGTATGGGGAGAGAAAAACCTATGCAGAGGCCTCAGGTTCTTTTTCCACAAGGATATATTTGAAATAGCAACCGTCTTTAGCCCCTTCTACGACCTCTCCATACTGTTTCAAGGTTGCCAGGTACCAGATAACCCGGGAAACGTCTATTCCAGTTGCCTCGGCAATTTCAGGGGCTGTCGCCCCATCACCTGTGACCTGTTCCTTCAGCGATTTAAGATCCTTTTTCTGGGATTTGACCAGGGAGGCAGCTCTCTGAATCGAAGTTTTTCGTTCTTCCCGCAGCCGTTTCATGGCCTCTTTTCTTTCCTGTTTTGCTTGATCCGTGTCACTCATCGTTTTGTATCTCTGTAAAAACAGACATCAATCTTGTCTGAATATTTTTTTAACCCAACAATTGCACGGCCCTACTGCATGGTTGCGCAATCATTGCATCTTCATCAACTTTCAACCAGCTCATCGGCAACAATCATGTCAACCATGGCCTCGTACTGTTTCAGGCCCCATCCCTTGAGATCAATGGCACCTGTCGGGCAGACCGCCACGCAGGCCCCGCATCCCAGGCAGAGTGCAGGAACAACCTGTGCCTTTTTGACAGTACCTTCACTGGTCTTGACATCGACCATTTCCAGGGCGCCTTCGGCCAAGCAGGCTTGCACGCATGCACCGGTACCCTGGCAGAGATCATGGTCCACAGCAGCGACATAGGGGTCGAGTTCCACAAATCCTTTGGACAGGAGAGATGCCGTTTTGACTGCAGCAGCGGCGGCACCGTTGCAGGCTTCAGCAATGGTCATGGGAGCCTGGGCGGTACCGGCAAGAAAAACGCCGGCAACCGCCATCTCAACCGGGGCAAGCTTGGGATGAACTTCCTGCAGGAATTTGTCGGTCCCCACCGGCAGCTTCATCATGGAAACAAGATCGGTAATTTCTGCAGCCTCCATGCCGGTGGCAAGCACCACAAGATCAACCGGTACCTCCACTTCTTCATTAAAGGTCAATCCGTCCTTGACCGTGACTTTGAGCGGATAATCAGTTGAATCATCATTGGCGGAAACTACAGGCGAATCACTGGCTGCAAATCGTAGAAAGACAACCCGGTTGCCGGCTGCATGCTCATAAAGATCTTCCTGACCACGCCCGTACGTACGGATATCCCGATAAAAATCGTAAATATTCGTCTTGGGAAACCGTTCTTTGATCGTATTGGCCGCATGCAGGATTGAGCTGCAGCAGGTGCGGGAACAGTATTCATTGAGGTAGCCGTCTTCGTCCTCTTCATGGACTCCCGGAATCTGGCGGCTGCCCACACAGTGAATCATGGCAATGGAACGGATTGTTCTGCCGTCCAGCTCAAGGAATTCTCCTGATTGGTCCGCCCTGCTCGTCTGTTTGATGAATTCAGGAAGGGTAAGGACTTCCGGGAAGTCTGCAAATCCGTATTCACCCTGTTTTGGCTGGTATGATTTGAAGCCGGTGGCCATGATAACCGCACCGGTTTCCACTTTCTGTTCAGCATCCGTTTCAGGAGCAATACCCTCAAAGGGAATATAGTGGCCTGCTGCCCGGTCATGTCCTGCCGGGTCTGTAAAAACCGTTTTTATTGTCAAATCAAAGTTGCCGACATAGCCTTCAAAGCCGACAACCTCGGAATGGGTCATAACCGTGATGGCTTTGTGGGCAAGAACCTTTTCCGCAAGACTGCTGATGAGATCGCGGCTTTTTTCACCATAGGGGGCAATGGTATCAAGCATCGCGGCATTGCCGCCAAGAAACGGCGTCTTTTCCACCAGCACCACTTCAAGCCCGCGGTCGGCAAGAACCTTGGCTGCCTTGAGTCCGGCAATACCGCCACCGATAACCGTTGCATGCTTTCTGGCTTCCACCCGGATAGGATCCAGGGGTTCCAGCAGGCCAGCCTTACCAACGGCTGCGGCCACCAGTTTCTCAGCCTTGAATGTTGCCTTGTCACCATGCAGTACCCAGCTGACATGCTCACGGATATTGGCATGATCGTAAATATAGGGATTGCCGCCCGCCCTGGTAATGGCGCCGCGGAAAGTAGTCTCATGAAGACTGGGTGCACAGGAAGCCACTACAACCCGGTCAACAACACCGTTTTGCAAATCTTCAACAATCAGTTCCTGGCCGGGATCGGAACACATGAAGGAATTGGTACGGGCTACTGCAACTCCAGGAAGTTTTTCCGCTTCAGCCCGAACCTTTTCAACATCTACATGATCGGAAATATTGCCGCCGCAGTAGCAGATATACACTCCGATTTTTTCAGACTTTTTTTTCTTTTCTTTCGGGTCAGTCATATCTCTAACACCCATGGTAGGGATGAGGGTTCTGGGAGCGGGGAGCAGGAAACCATGCCTGTTCCTCCTCTCGTATTCCTTATTTTAAAGCCGTCAAAAAGTTGGACGCTTCCATGGCAGCTGCTCCTGCCTCGGAAATTGAATCAACAATATCCTTGGGACCGGCGGCTGCTCCAGCGACAAAAATGCCTTTGCGGTCAGTCAGTGTCGGAGAAATGGAAGGCTGCACCGTCTGGATAAAGTGATCGTTTCCCGTGGCTACCGGACAGATACCCTCAGGCGACCAGTCCGGAAAAACACCAAGGGAGAGCACGACCAGGTCATGGTTTTCCGTGGTTACTCCGGATCCGTCCTGGGCTTCATAGCGGACAGCAACTGCCCCGTTGTCGGCCTGCTGGACCTGGCCGACCTTGCCCTTGATAAACTGTATTCCCATGGCCTTGGCATTCTGGTAAAACTGCTCATACCCCTTGCCAAAGGCCCGGATGTCCATGTAGTAGATAATGATATCCGCCAGCGGCAGAGAGCCGGACAGGAGCATTGCCTGCTTGATGGTATACATGCAGCAGAAACGGGAACAGTAGGGGATTCCCATGCTCTTGTCCCGGGAACCGGCACACTGGATAAAGGCTATGGAATCTGGCTCCATACCGTCGGAAGGCCGTAATACCCTGTTGTATGGACCATGGGGTGCCAGCAGTCTTTCCATCTGCAGGGAGGAGATGACATTGGAAACATTGCCGTTACCGTACTGGGGCTTGCCCTTAATGGGGGTCATTTCAAAACCTGTTGCCAGGATGGCGGTTTTTGCCTCAATGGTAAAATCAAACGGTTTTTGGAAATAGTCTATGGCACCTGTGGGACAGACCCTTTCACATTTCCCACAGAGCATGCAGCTCTCGGGATCAAGAACGGCAACCTGGGGTATTGCATTGGAAAAAGGTATCCTGACCGCCTTTGTTGCGCAGAAATCACCCTGTTCCGGGTCCGGTACATAGACGGGACAGGCGTATTCACATTTGCGGCAGCCTATACATTTTTCCTGATCCACATAACGGGGTTTATGGGTAACATGGGCACGAACCAGTCCCTTGTCACTGTTTAAGAATTTAAGATCACACCAGGTGTGAATGGTGATATTTTTATGATGCGCTGCTGAGGCCATTTTAGGCGTGGTGATACAGCTCGCACAGTCCAGGGTGGGAAACACCTTGGAAAGACGGATCATCTTGCCGCCAATGGACAGATCTTTTTCTATAATCACCACGGAAAAATCCTGATCAGCCAGGTCAAGCGCCGATTGCAGGCCGGCTATACCACCGCCTACAACAAGAGCATCACAGGTGATTGTTTGTCCATCTGCCATTTTTATCTCCGGGTTACTTTTGTCTCATCTTGATCAGGTATACAAACCTGGTACCTTTAGCTGTCACATCTGCCTGCGGGCAGGCACGATCATCAGGCTGTTTCCTGCTCTGCATCTGCCGGTTTCGGTTCTTTGACAACCGGTGGCCCCAACTCCTGCACAATATCGTTCATCAGGTTGACTTCTTTTAAAAATGCGCGGTTGCAGACCGTGCAGATGGCTGTCAGGCGCAGCCGTTTGATATCGAGATCCCGCTCCTTCATCATCTGGTAAACATTGTCAATGCGTTTTGCCAGGGCATGATATGCTCCTTCGTACGGGCATTCCTCACCGCAGGACATGATGATGATTCCGCTGATACCCTTTCTAAAACAGTCCAGATAAAATTTTTCAGGAAACATGACCGGTGCACGAACCCTGAGGATGTAGGTGTTGGCCGGGTAACTTGAATGGGCCTGGCCCACGGAATCGGCGCCCGGATAGGCACAGCTTTCCGTAGCCAGGATGAGGATTTTTTCCTCATTGATCTGGGATGCCATGATCAACTCTCTGTCAGTGAAATTCTGGATAACCCGCATGCTGTTTGCAAAGCATGCGGGTTACAGGTACAAGCGAACCAGGGACTACTTGTTCCTCGTCACATAATGCTTGTCATAACCATCGGCTTCTACATAGCCGAGATAGCTGTGGCCTACTTTGTCTGCCCAGGCCTTGACGTCAACCCGTGTTCCCTCATCATTGGAGAGAACTTCCATGGTCTCGCCGACCTTTACTTTACCGATGCCTTTCTTGGCCTCAAGAAGGGGGCCGGGACAGGCACTGCCACGGGAATCAATAGTTGCGGCCGGCTGGATAGTGTTCAGATCTACATCAGACATTTTAACCTCCTGGAATATTAAAATAAATTAGTGTTAGCGTATCAATATTGTTTAGAATGAGACTACCTTATCCGCTTCCATGATCTCTTCATTAACACCCACAGCGGTTACTTCTCCAACTCCTTCCACCAGATCATCAGCGGTCATGGTCCGTCCCTTGATACAGGGAATACAGCACATGATCTTCCCGCCATTGGAGAGGATGCTGTCCATGAGTTTTTTCAACGGCATCCTTTCCGGAGCATGGACTGTTTCAGCATATCCTTTCAAAGCAAGTAAGGTGCCATAGCCGAGTAAAATGACGGTTACATCATTTTCCATGGAAAGGGCTACATTGGCCAGGGTGAAACCGGTTACCGCATCTTCAGCCCGATCGCCGGCAGCGGTAAAGATATAGACTATTTTTTGTTTCTCATCAGACATGTGTTTTCTCCTTGATCGGGTTTACGTTGTATTGCTTCTTTGGTTAACAGTTGTTTCTTTATTGTCATCTAAAGGTTTTGTTCCGACGTATGCCGGAAATGGTAACATTCATGCTCTGTTGTACAGGCCGGAGCAGCCTTCACAAATGTTAGTTGCACTGACAACTGCCGCCGGTCACTTTCGTTTCCGGCTGCTGCTTTTTTTCAATAATCAGTCGGAAAAGGGCCTCGTTTTCCAGGGCCTGCTCGCTGATCACCTCAAAGCCGCCTGTCGGCATCACCTTGAAGAGTTCTTCAGGCAGACCAGCTCCCTCGTAAAGGATCTCCAGCCGGTCACCCGGTTTGATTTCCCGAAATTCCTGGCTGAACTTCAACAGGGAGAACGGATCCAGTGATCCTTTAAACTTGAGTTTACGTTTGATCTGCATGTGCAATTCATCTGTTTATTCTGTCAGCAATTGAACACTTTATTAGCAATGGATGTGCCGAACCTGAAAAAACATAAATCAAAAGCGGAGATATCCATATAACTAATTGAAATATAATTTAATTTGTATGTATGAACGTGTTGGAAAAAATTCAACAGCATCAGATTGACGGTTGTTTAAAGCCATTTTTGTATTGTTTGTTTACTGTTTAACTGTTAAATAAAATTCATATTGAGTGTTAATTTTTTAACAGGAGCAGCCCGTGATCAGTCAGGATGTTAATGTCTATTGGAAAACCGTGGTGGATACCATCCAGGAAGGGGTCATGATTGTGAACCCTGAGGGAACAATCGTGTCGGTGAACAGGGCTTTTGAACGGTTAACCGGGTACGGACTGGATGAGCTGATCGGCAACTCCTGTACAACCCTGAACTGCAATGCCTGCAAACTGCAGCGCACAGGTCACCGGGAACACTGGTGCGCCCTGTTTCGCGATAATCTTCTGGAAAAACAGCGCTGTGTTCTCATGCGCAAGGATGCAAGCTATGTCCATATCCTGAAAAACGCAAAGGTCCTGCGGGATGAAAAGGGTAAGGTGTTCGGTGCCGTGGAAACCATGACCGACATCTCGGAACTGATTGAGCGGGACACTACCATTGAGGCGTTTAAGCGTGAATTGAGCAACCGTGACACCTTCCACGGCATGGCTGGAATATCCGCGCCCATGCAGCGGATTTTTGACCTGATCAGCAATGCCTCTGACTCTGATGCCCCCCTGATTGTTTTTGGTGAAAGCGGTACCGGCAAAGAACTGGTTTCCCAGGCCGTCCACGAGTGCAGCAACAGAAAGGACGGGCCATACATCAAGGTCAACTGTGCCGCACTGAATGAGTCTCTTCTGGAAACAGAGCTTTTCGGACATGTCAAAGGGGCCTTTACCGGAGCACATCAGGACAGGGAAGGGCGCTTTGAGGCAGCAGACAAAGGCTCAATTTTTCTTGATGAAATCGGTGACCTGCCCATGTCCACCCAGGTAAAACTGCTGCGGGTGCTGGAAGAGAAGGTGATTGAACGGGTGGGTGATAACCGGCCTATTCCCATTGACGTGCGGATCATTACCGCTACCAACCGGGACCTGTTTGACATGGTACAAAAGGGAACGTTTCGTGAAGATCTCTATTACCGGATCAATGTAATCCCCCTGACCATTCCGCCGCTGCGGGAACGAACCAGTGATATTCCTCTGCTTGCGGAATCCTTTTTCAGGAAACTGCAGCTCAAGAGCGGTAAGAACATTCAATCTATTTCCTGTCAGGCCATGGACCTGCTGATGGGCTACCCCTGGCCGGGCAATGTCAGGGAACTGCGCTCAACCTTTGAATATGCCTTTGTAACCTGCCAGGGAGGAACAATTGAGCCCAAAGACCTGCCCCCGGCCATCCAACTGGCCCGGACAGCACAGACAGGAGAGCAACCGATACCAAGGGTAGGCAAGCCTGAACTGAGCGGTAATGAACGGAAAAAACAGGAACTGGTTGACGCTCTGCGGCAGACCAACGGCAATCAGACCAGGGCGGCCAAGATACTTGGCATTTCACGGGTCACTGTCTGGAACCGGATGAAGCGCTATGGTCTCCGTCCCGGCAGGGCCTGGGATTGATAGTTCAGGGCAGCCTCTATTCTTCGTCGTCAGCAAACACCAGAGCTGCTCCGCTTGTGAGAGCTTCAGCGGTTTTTCTCCTGGCAGAAGTCAGGATTCTCTGGACAGTCCCTCTGGAGACACCCATTTTTTCGCCTGCCTGTTCCTGAAACAGTCCTTCAAAATCGCACAGTTTAAGTGCTTCCAGTTCATCACGATAGAGTATGATCTGCTTCAGTTCAGGAAGAGACACCCCGGTGGGCTTAAAGGCCCTGCCGCAGAAATTCCCCTCGCATCGCCGGATTTTTTTGGGACGGGGTGACATAGGCAGTTGCTGGTTGAGAATTGACAGCTGATAGTGAAATATCCAGTCAGGTCAACTGGATATTTCACCCTGAACATTCCACGGGTTTTTGCAGTCTCTGTTAATGACAGTTGGCGTGACCACTGCATGCCTGGTCGGGATGGATAAGGGGAAATTTCCCCGCTATCATCCCCTCGGCTACAGCCTGTACACTTTGCACATCATTTCGATCAGCAAAATAGACATCAATACCGACCTCGCTGAATCCCTGGAGGGGACGGGCGCCGATTCCGCCAACCACAATGGCCTTGACTCCCTGATCACGCAGGAAATTGACAGGCACCATGCAGCCGCCGGCTCCATGCTCCTGGTTGGAAACGGTTTCCACTTTTTCAATGGTGCTGTCTTCGATTTTGATCAGGGTGAACAGATCGCAGTGACCGAAATGATCGGAACGCCCTGCTTCAAGACCACCGGGATTGTTTGACGGGACAGCAAGTAGAAGTGACTCAATCATTGTTTATTTACTCCTTGTAACAGTTGTTGTTCAGTTTTTCCGGTCCGATGGCGGACCAAACAGTTTATCGGTAAATTTTACATACCAGGCTGCAGACTGCACCTGGATGATATAAGCTGTGGCAATGACAAGGGCTGCATCAGTGCCTTTTTCGCCGAATGCATTTATGGAAATTGCCAGGGCAATGGACAGGTTACGCATGACTGTGCCATAAACCAGGGCAATGGCGTCGCCGCGTGTAAACATCATTTTTCCGACAACAGTGCCAAAGGCGAAGTTGAAAAAATAGAGAATCAGCAGGGGTTGAAAAATACTCCAGAGAATGCCCGGATCAGCGGCAAGCTGTTTGGACTTCAGTGCCATGGCAACAAAAACAATACCAAGCACGCCAATGGTGGAAAGTGACGGGAATTTCGGAGCCCAGGTTTGCTTAAATTCCTTTTGCCCATATTTTTTCAAAAAATATTGTCGGGTGAAATAGCCAAGCAGCATGGGAATAAAAACAATATACACAATCTGTTTAATGACCAGGATGATATTCATGTCCACCTTGGCACCCATCAGGGCCTGCACGTAGATGGGAGTTGCCAGAGATCCCAAAGTCAACCCGATCACCGTCATGTTGATGGCTGCCCCCATGTTCCCCCGGGCAAAACCTGTCCAGGATATGGTCATGCCCGAGGTGGGCAGCAGTGAGGCCAGCAGCAGCCCCAGGGCCATGTAGGAGTTGTCTTTAAAAAAGAACAGACCAAGTCCATAGGCAAGAAAAGGGACGATCAGGAAATTGATCACCTGGGTGGTCACCTGCAGTTTGACATTTTTTATGCCCTCTTTCAGGTGGTTGATGTTCAGGGTGACCATCATGGGGTAAACCATCAGAAAGGTAAAGGGGATAATCAGTGATTTTACCTGCTTGAGAAAATCAACACTGACACTGATGCCGAACAGAAAGCCCAGGATCATCATTGCCGGTATGGCATAGACCAGCTTTTTGTTAATGACTAGAAGAAAATTCCACATATTTATTCCCCTGCCCGATAAGGTTGGAGGTTCACGAAATGAGCAAATGAACTACGCGTTTTCTATGAAGCTAGTGTTTCATCAATCATGGAAATGATTTTATTATAGGTCTCGGCAAGGGAACCCGGAAAAGCCTCATCATCCACCATGGCTCGGATATTACTTTCACTGAAATAAAAAAACCGGACCTGTGTCCTGTTGTTTTTTGAAAAGACAACGACAAATTTCGGTAACAGAATAGCACGTTCCGGATTGGCTTGTAAACTTTTGGCTGATTTTTCCGGTTTGCATATCTGGATCATATGCATATCAAAGCCTTCTGCAACATCAGCACCGTGTTTACCAAACAGGTGGGCCATATCAGTATGGCTTTCGTTATGCACAATGAATCCATATTTACTGACAACACGGCTGAATTTATCCGTGAATTCGGTGGGGCTCATCTCCGTTTCAACTGAATAGAGGTGGTCGCTCATGATATATACTCCTTTGAAACTATATGATATTTAAAGATTAATTATACTCAATTACTCCGTGCCTGTTATGAACATATGCACACGGTAGTTCCTTTGATTTGCTGTGTCAAGACTATTGCGTGGAAAATAATAAGCTATTTTCCAGAACCATGCAGACTTTGACGTTTTCCTCTTAAAAAAAACATCCCATCAGGTTGACAAGACCTCTTATGTTCTTTATTGTGAGCATATGCACGTTAATAGTTCTTTTATGAAAAGGAGATTTTCCAATGAAATTATGCATAACAGCAGCAGGTAATGATTTAGCCTCACCTACTGACAGCGCTTTTGGCAGGGCACCCTGGTTTGTGATCGTAGATACAGACACCGGTGCTGTGGAAGCGGTGGAAAACACATCTGTCAATGCCAGCCAGGGTGCCGGCATTGCAGCCGCCCAGACCATGGCTGACAGGAATGTTCAGGCTGTTCTCACCGGCAGGCTGGGGCCCAAGGCCCAGGCTGCTTTGGCAGCTGCGGGGATTACAATGTACGAGGGACTTGCCCGGACCACTGTCGGCCAAGCCCTGGAGCAGTTCAGACAGGGACAATACAGCCAGTCCGGTAGCCAGACTGCCGATCGTCCTGCAGGCACAGGAGCCGGCGCCGGTTGTGGTCGAGGTATGGGAGGAGGCGGCGGCCGTGGCGGTGGCAGGGGACTTGGTCCCGGCAGGGGTCAGGGCAGGAGGAACAGACAGTGAGTGCAGACTTGCGTCCGGAAATAATCGCAGCCTTTCATGATACCCCGTTTGCAACTCCGGTGATCGGGATTACCGGGGGCAAGGGCGGGGTGGGGAAGACAACCGTGGCTGTCAACCTGGCTGCAGCGGTTGCTGCCAGGGGAAAGAAAGTAGCCCTTGTTGATGCAGATGTTGATGCGCCGAATGGCGCCTTGTTGCTGGGACTCTCCCTGGACAATCCAGTTGATGTTGCCGTTACCCAGCCGGTTTTTGATCATCAGAAATGCAGCGATTGTGAACTCTGCGTCAGTGCCTGTCGCCTGAACAGCCTGTTTCGGCCAAAGGAAAAAACAATCATGCTCATGGGTGAGTGTAATGGTTGCGAGGCCTGTTTTCTGGTCTGTCCGTCGGATGCGATCAGCAGGGGGGAACGTTCTGTGGGTACTACCTACAGGAGCAATTGCGGTATGCTGACTTTGTATACCGGAGCGCTTCACCCCGGACTTGAGGAAAGTGCCCTGGTGGTTACAGCTGTGAAAAAGAGAGTGTCTGCCGATGCGGATCAGTTTGACCTGATCATGGTGGATACCTCGCCGGGGACCCACTGCAATGTTATAGATGCACTCAAAGGTTCACGCCATGTTCTGGCTGTTACCGAACCAACTCCTCTGGGGGCACATGATCTTGACCTGATGCTTTCTTTACTGGATATGTTCAAGGTCGACAGGTCCGTGTTTATCAATCGGGCAGATCTGCCTGGCAGGATGAATGATATTCAGAGTGTTGCAGCAGCCCATGAGACACAGATCGAAACCGGTTTGAAACTGGATGATGATCTGCTGACAAGTTATGTGAATGGGATACCCGTAGTGGAAGCTTATCCTGATTCCCAGGCGGCCAGGACCTTTATGGCTCTTGCCGATAACCTCATTGCGGAGTACCTGTCATGAAAGAGATAGTTGTTTTAAGCGGCAAGGGTGGGGTGGGCAAGTCATCACTCACGGCCGGTGTGGGTCATCTGCTTGCCGAAAACCATACCATAGTTCTCGCAGATACGGATGTGGATGCTCCCAACCTTGACCTTGTGCTTGGTGCGGAACTTGTCAGCAGCCACGCTATTACGGCATCAGACAAAGCCTTTATTGATTATGATCTTTGCAGCCGCTGTATGGAGTGTGTGGATGCATGTCGTTTTTCTTCTATTATAGGCAAGGATGAACCGGTCATTGTCAGTTATTCCTGCGAAGGGTGCGGGGCCTGTACCCTGGTCTGTCCTGTTGAGGCAATAGCCATTCAACCGGTGGAAAATGGAAAACTCAATATTCTGCAATCCGGGTCCATCAGGGTTGTTGCCGGAGAGCTGGGAATCGGTGAATCCAGTTCCGGTCGCCTGGTTGATGTTGTCAAACGCCGTGCCCGACAGGAGGCAGAGTTGTCCGGCTGCGATCTGCTGCTGACCGACGGGCCTCCCGGTATCGGCTGTCCTGTAATTGCCTCTCTTAAAGGTGCTGATTATGCTCTGCTGGTCACCGAGCCGACACCGTCTGCACTCAGTGATCTGAAACGGGTTGTCGAAGTCTGCCGTTTTTTTAAAGTGGCTGCCGGAGTAGTGTTGAACAGGGCTGATATGCACGAGGAATCAAGAAAAACCCTGCTTTCCTTTCTCAGGGAAAATGAGCTGGATTTACTCGCTGAAATACCCTATGATCCTCAACTGCCCGAGGCTTTAGCCCAGGGAGGACTGGCAGTTACCATGTTCCCCGATGCTCCGTCATCGGTCGTGATCAGGGAGTTGAGTAAAACACTTGACACCATAGTTGCAGAGAAGTTAAAAATTCGTTGACAACAAAAGTTTTGAGAGTATCTTGCCAGCAGACGTAAAGTCTGTTGCGGCGTTATTTTTATTCAAGGGCTGGTCAAAGCCCAATACACAAGGAGAACGATATGTTTGAGGTAGAGGTAGATAAAGACAAATGTACTGGTTGTGGTGAGTGTGTTGATAATTGTCCGGCTTCAGTTCTTGAGCTGGTTGACGAGCATTCTGAGCCGGTGGAAATGGATGAATGTCTGGGATGTGAGACCTGTGTAGAGGTTTGTCCCGAGGGTGCTATTTCCGTTTCTGAAGTGTAACAAAGAGAGTATAGGAAAAATCAGTTGCCTGTGTCTTCATTTTGAGGGAGCGTAAGCATGTTGCCGAAAATAAATAAAATACTGTATGCAACTGATTTGTCTGAAAGTGCAAAGGCTGCAATGTCCTGGGCCCTGAGCATTGCTGAACAGTATGATGCTGCTGTCACTGTCATTCATGTTATGCCTGATCTGATTGAAGAGATGTCGGTCAACATGGGGTATGACTTGAGCACCCATTTTGGTGACGAGCAGCTTGCCCGTTTTATTGAAGAAGGGCGAAGTGAAGCAATGGATTCAGTAAAAGAGCGGATCAGAACCGTTTGTGCTGAGATGAAAGATGAGCTTCCCGGCTGTCGCGTTGATCTCAACCACATCATCATCAAGGCGGGTCACCCGGTGCAGGAAATTGTTTCCGAATCCAATGAGGGTGACTATGACCTGGTTGTCATGGGCAAACATGGTCATGGGCTTATTGACGGTCTACTGCTCGGCTCTGTTGCCCGAGGAGTAGTACAGAAATGTACGAAACCGGTACTTACAGTCAGACTCCCGGCTGATTAGCTGGGAGTTCTTTTCCGAACAACCATCAAAAACGGCTGCATTACTTGTGTTCGGGTAAGCAGCCGTTTTTTTTGTCTTCCAGGCAGTTTTCCTGGATTGTCAGGAGCACATCCAGCGCATTTTTGATTGCAAATCTGATTTGTCATGGCAGAAAAGCCTTTAACACCTCTTGATATTTACAAGGTTCTGGAAAAAAGCAACTGCGGACGTTGTCAACTTCCATCCTGCCTTGCCTTTGCAGCGGCCGTGATTGCCGGGGATAAAAAGCTAAAGGATTGTCCTCAACTCGATGAGCAGGTCTGTGAACAGTTAACCGGTTTATTGACAACCAGGGTGGAGATGGATGCGGAACAGGCTGAGTTTTTAAACGAGCTTGAAGAGAAGGTTGCTATACTTGATCTTGCCCGGATTGCTCCGGTTATCGGTGCTACCTGTAAAGATGGCAGGATTGTTATCAACTCCCTTGGCAAAGATTTCCAGATTGATCAGCAGGGGCAGTTGTTTTCAGAATGTCATATTATCCACTGGGTCAAGGCACCGTTGCTTGCCTACCTTACCAACCCGGAGCACCAGGCTGTTACCGGAACCTGGGCCACTTTTCGGGAATTACCTGGCAGCACGGGGCGGCTGAATCTGTTTACCCGTCGTTGCGAACAGGTACTCAAAGAGCTTGCCGATGAACATCCCGATCTGTTAACTGATATTGTGGATCTGTTCATGGGTGAAACCACCGAAGGATTTGAAGCCGATATAGCTCTGATCCTGCATCCGTTACCCCATTTTCCCCTGCTTATCTGTTACCAGGCACCTGATGCTGATCTGGAATCGAAACTGAGTATATTTTTTGATGCCTGCTGTGGAGTAAATCTTCATATCAACTCCATCTATACCCTCTGTGCAGGATTGATTCAGATGTTTGGCAAGATAGCTCAAAAGCACAGCTGAACGATTTGAATTTTCATACCTTGCTCAACTGTCTGTCCAGGATGATGAATATTAACAGGTTTGACAGAATCACAACTCTATCCTATAGTGCCTTGCTTAACCCGAAGGAGACTATTTTTTACAAATTAGAATGGAGTTCAAGGTTGTGAATCAATCAAAAACCGTGCTGGTCACCGGTGGCTGCGGCTTTATCGGTGTTAATTTTGTCCGCCTGCTGCTGGAGACACGTGAAGACTGGCGTGTTGTCAACCTGGATAAACTGACCTATGCCGGTAACCTGCAGAGCCTGGAGGATGTGAGCAACCATCCCGCTTATCATTTTGTGAAAGGAGATATCTGTGATGGCCGATTGGTAAAAAATCTGTTTGAACAGCATAACATTGATACGGTGGTTCATTTTGCAGCAGAGTCCCATGTGGACCGTTCCATCACCGGACCTGCCGAGTTTATTCAAACCAATATTTTTGGAACCTTTACCCTGCTTGAGGCGGCCAGGAAACAGTGGCTGGCAGCCGATACAGACTCTGCCCATTGCCGTTTTCTCCACGTGAGCACCGATGAGGTATACGGGTCTCTTGGAGACACCGGTTTTTTCAGCGAGCAGACCTGTTACGATCCCCGTTCTCCCTATTCAGCCTCCAAAGCCTCATCCGATCATCTGGTCCGAGCATATTTCCACACCTATGGTCTGCCCATCCTGATTACAAACTGTTCCAACAATTACGGGCCATACCAGTTTCCGGAAAAGCTGATTCCCCTGGTATTGAATAACGCTCTGCTGGAAAAGGAGCTGCCCGTATATGGTGACGGCGGCAACGTGCGGGACTGGCTGTACGTGAGGGATCATTGCGAGGCCATTGTCCGTGTGCTGGAACAGGGCAGAACAGGTGAAGCCTATAATATTGGCGGCCATAACGAGAAAAAAAACCTGCAGGTGGTGGAGCTGCTCTGCGACATGCTCGATGAAAAGATGGGTCTGCCTGGATCAGGAGAGCCCAGGAGATCACTCATTACATTTGTGAAAGACCGGCTCGGTCATGACCGTCGTTATGCCATTGATGCCGGTAAGATTGCTGAAGAACTGGGCTGGACCCCGAAGCTTACCTTTGAGCAGGGAATCAGCAGGACCGTCGACTGGTACCTGGATAACCGCGCCTGGATGGAATCGGTGATGGATGGCTCTTACCAGCACTATTATGAAACAATGTATGGAAAATAAGATAATTTATCAGGTATTGCACTGTTCCTGATTTCTTCTACCTCCTGTTCTCATGAAAGTATACTCGACCACAATTCCGGATCTGCTGGTTATTGAACCCACTGTTTTTGGTGATGACCGGGGTTTTTTCTTTGAAAGCTATAACCAGCAGCGCTGGCAGGAACTAACCGGGTTGACAACCCGTTTTGTTCAGGAAAACCATTCCCGCTCTAAAAAAAATGTCCTGCGTGGTCTGCATTACCAGGTACAGCAGCCCCAGGGAAAACTGGTAAGGGTGATAGTTGGCGAGGTTTTTGATGTGGCCGTGGATATCCGTCAGAGTTCACCGACCTTTGGCAACTGGGTGGGACAGCATCTGTCTGCAGAGAACAAAAAACAGTTCTGGGTGCCCGGGGGTTTTGCGCATGGCTTTATGGTCCTGTCCGATGTAGCCGAGTTTTTGTATCTGACCACCGACTATTACGCCCCTGAACATGAACGGGCTATTATCTGGAATGATCCGGATATTAACATTGACTGGCCTCTGCAGGGAGAACCTGAACTGTCTGCAAAGGACCGTGAGGCAGTTTTTTTAAAAGACGCTGAGCTGTTTGCATAACATCAGCTTGAAAGAACAACTTGAGAACTCTTTCCTTTTGAGCACAGAAACAAAGGGGGAGGCAGATTCTATCTGCCTCCCCCTTTGTTTTTTCTGTCAGCCCAGGTTTTGTACTGGATGGTTAATCTGTAAGCATATGCAGTTCCACACGCCTGTTCTGGGCCCGACCTTCCCGGGTAGCATTGTCGGCAACAGGGTTTTCCTGACCATATCCCCTGGGCACCAGGAGGTCCTCCTGGATACCCTGTTCAATCAGAAAGTTGCGGACCGCTTTTGCACGTTGTTCAGAAATCTGCTGATTCCGTTCCGGGGCTCCAACACTGTCCGTATAACCGGCAACCTCAAACCGCTGATTCGGTAAAGATTGCTTGATAATGGCAGCTGTTGTCACCAGACTCTGTTGAGCTGACTCCGTAAGATTGGCCGTGCCGAATTCAAAGGTAACACCCTTGAGAAGAATTGCTGTATTTTCTGCACAGCCCACGGCATTCACTGCAACCCCTTCAGCCGTGTCAGCACAGAGATCAAGCCGGTCAATAATACCGTCTTTATCTGAATCCGGTTCACATCCCCTGCTGTCAACCACTTCTCCTGCGGGTGTGTCGGGACAGGCATCATCGGCATCTGAAATTCCGTCTTTATCACTGTCCATGGTCTTCTTGAGCAGCTCGTCACGTTCCGCCTTGAGTCCATCTATTTCAGCCTGGAGTTGAGCCAGCTTGCCTTCAAGCTCAGCCACACTCTTTCTGCTGTTTTCCAGCTCCTTGGTCAAAGCAGAGCTGTCTTCTTTCAGTCCTGCCACAGTGGCTGCAACTGCTGTCAGCTCTTCAATTTTTGTGGTTGCCTGCTCAAGAGCATTTGATTTTTCATCAAGGGTTGCCTTGAGTTGTTCAAGTTCCTGCTGGTTCTGCTGGGCTGCTGTTAATGCCTCCTGGGTCTGGGCAAGTGCGGTTTCCTTCTCGCCTAGCTGGTCTTTAAGGCTGTTGATTTCCTGTTCAAGGGTTGTGATTTTGGAGCTGGTTTCTTCCTGGGCCATCAATGCCTGCTGGGTGGCTGTCTCTTTTTCTTCCAGAGCTGTTGTCACCTGGGTGAGTTTAGCCAGTTGTTCCTGCTGTTGCGCCTGCAGATCGGCAAGTTCTGTTTCCAGTTCTGTGATTTTTTCTTTGGCGGCAGCAAGTTCATCGCCACCAGCCTGCAATTCAGTGATTTGTGTTTCCAGCGCTGTGATTTTCTCCCGGGCTGCTGCAAGCTCCTCACTACCAGTCTGCAGTTCAGCGATCTGAGTTTCCAAAGTTGTAATTTTTTCCTGAGCAGCGGCAAGCTCTTCTGCCTTGGCCCGGGTGTCGGCAAGTTCTGTTTCCAGTTCAGTAATTTTTTCCTGTGCAACTGTAAGCTGTTCCGCCTGATTTTGGGTTTCTGCAATCTGTGCTTCCAGTTCCTGGATTTTTTCCCGGGTGGCTGCCAGTTCCTCTTCCTGGGACTGGACTTCGCTTACCTGGGTCTCAAGCAAGGTTATTTTTTCCTGAGCTGCCGCAATTGCTTCTTCGCTGGCTTGAAAGTCAGCAATTTTTGTTTCCAGTTCCGTTGCCTTATTCTGGGCCAGTAAAAGAGCCGCAGCAGCCTCCTGGGCAGCTGTCTGAGCAGCTGTCAGGGCCTGTGTGTTTTCCTGCAGTGCAGTCTCTGCTTCCTGCAGTTTCCGGGCAATCGCTGATTTCTCGCTGCCAGCTGTTTCAAGCTCGCTGATGAGGGTTTCCTTTTCAGCTGTCAAAGCTGCAAGCTGTTCAGTCAACTCTTCAGTCTGCCTTGTTTTTTCTGCAATTTTTGTTTTCAGGTCCTCAAGTTCAGCACGGGCAGCAGCCAGCTCTTCATCCCCGGCATGCTGGTCCTGCTGCAGGCTCTGCTCCTTTTCCTGTAGTGCAGTGAGTGCTTTTGTTGTTTCTTCTAAAGCAGCCTTTGCTTCAGCAAGTTCACTTTCAAGTGCAGCAATCCTGTCAGTCGCTCCGGCAAGTTTCTGTGCAAGTTGTTTGCTCTCATTCTCACGGGCGGCAGCTGTTTCAGTCAGTTCTGCTGCCTGCCGGGCCAGCTCCTGTCCCCTGGCTATGGCTTCTTCGAGCTCCCTTTGAGACGCCTGCAGCTGGGCCTGCAGAGATTCAATCTGGGTTTGCTGCGCTTCTATCTGCGACTGCTGCTCCTCTATGGCAGCCTGGGCTTCTGACAGTGTGTCGGCCTGTTCTTTAGCGGTTATCAGTTCAATAGAAAGACGTTCAATTTCGGCCTGGCTCTCTTCCAGTTGTTTTTCAAGTGTGGAAATTGTCTGCTCGGTGGGTGCCAGCATCCGATCTTTTTCCTGACCGTAATTGAGCAGGGCTTCAGCTTTCATCTCTGATTGCTTGACCGCATGTTTCATTATGGCGAGCTGTGATGTTGCATCGTTCAACCGGGCCTGCAGGTTACCTATCCTGGTCAGTTGTTCCTGCAGTTTCTTCATGCTGTTATTAAGATCGGCAGTAACTTTTTTGGCCTGCCTTTCTGCAGCGATTCTTTTCTGCTCAGCGTTATCAACAGCGATTTTGAGTGAAGCAATGGTATCCTGGGCAGTGGTCAGGTTCGCCTCGGACTGTTCAAGACGCATGCCAAGTTTCAGAATACGGTCATTGGCTGTACGCAATCCTGCACTCTGAGATTCCAGTTTATCGCGTACCTGAGAGAGTTCAGCGGTCAGTTCCTGGTTTGCTTTTGCAAGCTCTGCAGCCTTCTTTTCAGAACGGGAAAGTTTTTCCTCCATTTCCCGGCGCATCGTGTTCAGTTGCTGCTCGCGATCCTCCAGCTCTTTACGCAACTGCTGAAAACGGTCGTGATCTTCGCTGGGAACGGTTTTTTTCAGGGCACTCAGCCTGTTGACTTCCTTGCGCAGACGTTCTGCTTCCTGCCTGGCAGCAGCAATTTCCTGCTTGTTGGCAGCAATGCTCTGCTGCCGGCTGCCGGTTTGATTCTGCTCATGAGTGAGGAGAGGTTGCTGCTCGGGCAGAGGATTGTTCTTTTTTACATTGCTGTAATAGCCGGCAAGTCCAATATAGACCAGGATACCAACTACAATGAGGATGATCGTGCGAGGTGATAGTTTCATGATGCGCCTGTTGGTTTTCGTTAGAGGAAAATATTACATTTGCTTCAGGATAAGGGTGGACAGTGGTGGCAGGGTAAGGGACAGTGTGTTGTCCATACCATGTGCCTGTTCTGGAATACTGTTGATCCGGCCATTACTCACATTGCTGCCCCAGTATACTTCAAGATCACTGTTGATGAGTTCCATGTAACTGCCGCCGGAAGGAACGCCTATACGATAATTTTCCCGTACTATGGGTGTAAAATTACAGATAATGACGAGGAAGTCATCAGGATTTTTTGCCCTGCGGATGAAAGAGAGCACCGAGTTGTCGGAATCATTGGCATTAATCCAGGAAAAACCACTCCAGTCAAAGTCGTTATCATAGAGGGCCGGCTCACTTCTGTATACCAGATTCAGATCACGGACAAACCGTTGCATCCCCCTATGATTTTCAGCCTCAAGAGCTATCCATTCAAGACTGGTGTCGTGGTTCCATTCCTGCCACTGCCCGAAATCACAACCCATGAACAACAGTTTTTTTCCTGAATAACTCCACATAAACCCGAGATAGGCTCGCAGATTGGCAAACTTCTGCCAGTCATCACCCGCCATTTTGCCTAGCAGCGACCCCTTGCCGTGCACGACTTCATCATGGGAAATGGGCAGGATAAAGTTTTCATGAAAGGCATACAGCATGCCGAATGTCATTTCGTTATGGTGAAATCGACGGTGTATCGGATCCTTGGTCATATAGCTGAGGGTGTCATGCATCCAGCCCATGTTCCATTTCAGGCTGAAGCCCAGGCCACCGAGGTAAGTGGGGCGGGAGACCATGGGCCAGGAAGTGGATTCTTCGGCAATGGTCAGAATACCGGGAAAGATTCCATGCACCACTTCATTTGCCTTGCGCAGGAAGCTGATGGCATCAAGATTTTCCCGGCCGCCGAATCTGTTTGGCATCCACTGTCCTTCTTCCCGGGAGTAATCCAGGTAAAGCATGGAGGCAACCGCGTCCACCCGTAAACCGTCAATGTGATACTTGTCGAGCCAGAACAGGGCGTTGGAGATCAAAAATGAGCGGACCTCGTTGCGGCCGTAGTTGAAGATCATGGTGCCCCAGTCCTGGTGTTCACCCTGGCGGGGATCTTCATGGGCGTAAAGATGGGTACCGTCAAAATAGTTGAGGCCGGATCCGTCCTTGGGGAAATGGGCCGGCACCCAGTCCAGAATGACGCCTACTCCCTGCTGATGGCACTGATCAACAAAATACATGAAGTCATGGGGTGTGCCGAACCGGCTGGTGGGTGCAAAAAAGCCCAGCACCTGGTATCCCCAGGAACCGTCATACGGGTATTCAGCTATGGGCAGCAGTTCAATATGCGTGTAGCCCATTTCAAGGACGTAGGGGATAAGGGTATCGGCAAGCTCACGATAGCTGAGATAGCGGCTGCCCCATTTTTCATCGGGCAGTTTACGCCATGAACCGAGGTGAACTTCATAGATGGAGATCGGGCTTTCCAGGGACTGGCGCCGGGAACGTTCTTCCATCCATTTGGAGTCCTGCCAGGTATAGGAGTCCAGGTCGAAGGTGATCGAACCTGTTTTGGGGCGCAGCTCCATGGCAAATCCGTAAGGATCGGATTTATCAAACTTCTCACCGCTCTGGGAGGTAATGCGATACTTGTAAACAGTAAACTCTTTGAGCTCAGGGATAAAAAGAGTCCAGATGCCGGAGTCGCTTGAGTGCATGGGATGCAACCGGTCATCCCAGCCGTTGAAGTCACCGATTATATCAACCTGGCGGGCATTGGGCGCCCAGACAGCAAAAACAACGCCATCCTGACCATCAAAGGTGACGAGGTGGGCACCTAATTTTTCATAGGAACGCTCATGAGTGCCCTCGCCGATCAGGTATTTGTCAAAATCACTGAGCCAGCTTGCCGGAACGGCTTGACCGGGAAAAGGAGTAGATTTCATCTGACTGTTTAACCTTGGTAAATGCAGTCTGGCTGCATCGGGTTGCTCCCTGAGCCACAACTGATGATGAAAAATGACCGGAATAGCCTGGTTGAAACCGCACGTTACAGTCTGTTGGTATTGCCGGCTTTTCGCATCTGCCTGAATAGTTACGAATTATCATACTGTAGCGTGAACAGGAGAAATTGTCATGTTTTTTCTCCTTTTGCAGACCTTACTTTTTTGTGAAAGTCAACGGCAGAGGTGAAGGATTTTTTCGATGGTTTGCTGCGAATATTCCTGCAAGCGCCAGAGTCTTGCAAGTGCCAGTGCATTTTCGGCAATATGTGGGATATCAGCGACCGGAATGTCGATCTCTTCCAGTGAAATGGGAGCCTCGATCTTGCCGAACCAGTTTCTGAGGATAGTGATGGTTCGTTCCGCAATCTGAGCGTCACTGTATGGTTGCAGGTCACTGGGCGGGAACAGCCTGCGGCCAAGATTTGCAATACGTGCTTCATCATGGTTGCAGTACCAGCTCAACCAGCCCGGTATGACCACGGAAAGTCCGGCGCCATGGGGAATGTTGTAAAGAGCACTCAAAGAATGCTCTATCATGTGCATGGGAAAGCCGACCCGGCCAAGCCCGGCTCCGGTCAAACCGTTCAAGGCAAGAGTTGCGGTCCACATCAGGTTGGCTCGGCCGCCGTAATCACAGGGATCCTGCAGGCAGCGCTCGCAGGAATTGATGGCATTCTCGATCAACCCTTCCATCAACCGGTCCTGGACTGGGGTGTCCGGATCTCCGGTGGTCATATAAAATTCCAGGACATGGGCAATGGCATCGATTGCACCGTATGCCGTGTAATCAGGCGGCACGGTAAAGGTGACTTCCGGATCCAGGATGGAAGTCTTCGGGTGCAGCAACCGGTGACCGAAGCCGAACTTTTCCTGTGTGGTGTCATTGGTGATAACCATGCCGGAGTTCATCTCCGATCCGCTGGCGGCAAGGGTGAGCACGGTTGTCAACGGCAGAGCATTCTTAATGGATTTTTTACCGCTGAAAAATTTCCAGACATCATGGTCAACAACACTGCCCGCAGCTATGGCCTTACTACTGTCAATCACGGATCCGCCACCCACCGCAATAATCACGTCCAGATTATGTTCCTTGACCTTGGCAATACCTTCACGGACATGACTGAGCAGAGGGTTTGACTGGACGCCTCCATGGTCAATTACCTCAACTTCAGCTTTGGCAAGGGCAGTTGTTACCCGGTCATAGATCCCTGTCTTCCGAACACTGTGCTGTCCGTACACGAGCAGACCTCTGCGGCCCAGGATGGCGGTCTCCGGACCGATGGTCGCAACAGAGTTCCGGCCAAAAATAATTTTAGTCGGATTGTGAAAAACAAAGTTTTGCATAAAAGTTCAGAAGAGGAGATCGTATTATTTTACCATTTGAGAATACTGTTTAAACCTGAAGTAGAATCTGCCATATAGACCCTAATTGAGCAAGTGTTTTTGTCGTCTTTTTTCCTGGATATGTTCAAAAAAACGGTAAGAAAGAAAGTAGGTGACAATGCCAAGCGGCACCGCAAGAATTATTCCTCCTGTGAGCATGACCAGGAGTGCATCCATACTCATGTGGCTCAGTATCTTGATACCTTCCATGAATCCTGCTTCCTTGACCATCTCAAGTACCTGCTGCAGCCTTTCCCATGTCAGCCTGTGCGGCAGTATCATATCACCTATTTTCCAGGACAGGTAATACTGGGCAGCAAAGGTAAGCGGATTGCTGACCACCGTGCCGGCTATCAGCGCGGCAATGGTGCTTGCCCTCAACAGCAGGGTGACCGGTATGATGGAAACGGTATGCAGGGGCAGAGTCGGGGTGACGGCAATGGCTGCCCCGATGGCCGCTCCCAGGGCCAGCGAGTGAGGGGTCCCGCGAAGCCTGATGAAACGGAGATAATAGTAGCGGGCCAGGCGCCGCAAATCCCATTTCACGGTTGGACTCCGTTGGTGACATAATCCCGGCATGCCGGGTACAGCGGTAATTGTTGCAGAAGTATCTTCATTGATTCTGCATGTCTCTGCATTTGGCAATGGCCCGGGAAAGGCGAACAAAATCTTCGAGCTCAAGTCTCTCAGCCCGGACTGCAGGCGCAAGTCCTGTCTCTGCAATACATTCGGCAAGACTCTGCTTGTTCAGCAGGCCGGTAGCGGACAGGGCATTGAGCAGTGTTTTACGGCGCTGCCCGAATGCTCCGTTCACAACCACTTTCAGTAAGTGATAGTCAATGGGACCGATTTTTTTTACCCTGTCTGGAACAGGCTGAAAAGAGAAACGCACTACTGCAGAATCCACCTTAGGCCTCGGGTGAAACTCTTCCGGTTTGACCTGCATGAGGAGTTGTATTTCAGCGCAGGCGCCCATCAATACAGTAGGTACACCATACTCTTTTGTGGACGGTTTTGCCAGCAGGCGCAAGGCAACCTCTTTCTGCAGCATGACAACGGCAAAATCAATACTCTCATGGTGTTTGATGAGTTTAAACAGAAAAGGAGAAGAAATTGAATAGGGCAGGTTGGCCAGTATCTTTAACCGACCGCCTGTGTTATCGGCAAGTTTATCAAAATCAGCCTTAAGAACATCCTGGTGTATAAGCTGTACATTCTCCGGCAGGCTTTTCTGTTGCCTGTGGAAACGGATGATGCCGGAGTCTGCTTCCATACCGATAACCTGCCCAGCCGCCTCTGCCAGAGGTCCGGTCAGAGCACCCAGGCCGACACCGATTTCAAGCACGGTATCTTTGCGGGTTATACCTGCAAGTTCGACGATCCGTTCTGCAGTATGCCGGTGGACAAGAAAGTTCTGGCCAAGTTTTTTTGCAGGCGCCAGCCCCTGTTTTTTTAGAACTGTTTTTGTCTTCTGATACACCATACAGGAATGTTACCTGAGTTTATGTTTTTCTGCCCGTTTTCTTCGCAGAGCACGAAAGAGTTGGAGTGCGCTGAAATAGCTGATTGCTCCCAGAGGTAAACCGATGATGGCCCCACCGGCCAGCAGCACGGAGATGGTCCGTATACCTAAGTGGCTGAAGGTGACAATACCGTCAAAAAACCCTTCGTTCTCAATGGTCAGGAGCACATTATGCAGCTGCCCCCAGGAAATTCTGCCGGGCAGAATAGCATTGCCAACCTTCCAGGTCAGATAGTACTGGGGCAGAAAAGTCAGTGGATTACTGATCATGATGGATGCAAGAAGTGCGGCAATGGTGCTGACCCGTAAGGCGGCGCTTAAGGGGATCAGAAGAATGGTCTGGATCGGAACCAGGGGTAATACGCCCATGAACACCCCAAAACCGACACCTCGGGCAAGATAATAGGGATCACCCCGCAGACGTTTGATACGCAGAATGTAATATTTAAACAGGCGTGAAACACTCAGGATCATGTTCAATTAAGCGGGGAACGGGAAAAGGCATCTGTATCAGGTCTTACAGTTGAACCGGTTGCATACTTGAAATATCCGGCAAGCCCGATCATGGCCGCGTTATCCGTGCAGTAAACCGGGGAAGGGATAAAACTGTTCAGGTTTTCCTCTGCACAGCGAGCAGCAAGCTGGCTGCGCAGTCTACGGTTTGCTGCAACTCCTCCGCCGATCACCACTCGTGTATGGCCGGTTTTTCTGGCGGCAGAAATCGTTTTTTCTACAAGAACGTCTACCACTGCCTGCTCAAAGGAGGCGCAGATATCTTCAACCTCAATCGGTTCTTTCGTTTGGCGACAGCGGTTAACATGGTTGACTACAGAGGTTTTGAGTCCACTGAAGCTGAAATCAAGACTGTCACCTGTCAGCCAGGCACGGGGAAAATCTATTGCTGTCGGATTTCCCTGTTCAGCCAGTCTGCTGACAGCCGGTCCGCCTGGATAATCGAGATCCAGCAGTTTGGCAATCTTGTCAAAGGCCTCTCCGGCTGCATCATCCCGGGTGCGGCCCTGCAGGGTAAAATCCGTTGTGCTGTTCACTGAAAAAATGGAGGTGTTCCCTCCTGAGGCAACAAGCGCTGTATAGGGAAAGGCTGGTTTTTTCTCCTCAAGACCGATGGCCAGCAGGTGTCCTGCCATATGATCCACACCTGTGCAGGGAATGTTCTTCACCAGGGCAACAGCCTTGGCAAAGGTAAAACCCACCAGCAGGGAACCGACCAGTCCGGGACCCTGGGTTGCGGCAATCAGGTCAATGTCGTCAAGTTCCATGCCGGCAGCAGCCAGAGCTTCATTCACCACCGGCCAGATAGCTTCGATATGACATCGTGAGGCAAGTTCCGGTACAATGCCGCCGAATTGGGCGTGAACATCATACTGGCTGCTGATCACATTGGACAGAACACGCCGGTCGTCTTCCAGCACAGCCGCCGCAGTGTCGTCGCAGGAACTTTCAATGGCAAGTATCAGCATATTCTCCAGGCCTGTTGCAATCAGCAGAACTTAGTGTTATTTGTGACCTTCCGGTATAAAAAAAACAGCCCGGATATCAATATTGTCATTATGCTGGTTTGTCCCTCAAAATACAACAAAATAAGGCCAATCTCAAATCCATGCCAGAAGCAAACAGCAAACCTGTTCAAAATACTAACGGTCTGGTTGATATGTTTTCCCGGACTATTTCCTATTTACGGCTCTCTCTTACCGACCGTTGCAACCTGAAATGCATGTACTGCGTCACTGAGGATGAGAAATCCGGTTGCCTTACCAAGTTGAGCCAGGAGGAACTGCTCAGCTATGAGGAGCTGCTGCGGGTCGTGCGGGTGGCGGTTTCCATGGGTATCTCCAAACTGCGCCTCACCGGCGGTGAGCCGCTGGTGCGTAACAATGTCATGCACTTTATTGACCAGCTTGCCGGGATTGAAAATCTGAATGATATCCGGATAACCACCAACGGGGTTTTACTGGAAAAATATGCAGAAAACCTGATTGCAGCCGGAGTGAATAAAATCAATATCAGCCTGGACACATTGAAACCTGAACGATTTGCACGTATCACCGGCGTTGACTGTTTTGACCAGGTCTGGCGGGGCATTGAAAAGGCTCTGGAAGTCGGGTTTTCGCCTGTTAAACTGAACATGGTCGTCATGCGCGGTATCAACGATGATGAGTTGCCGGCCTTTGCAGACATGTCCCGGGAAACCGAGCTGCAGGTCCGTTTTATCGAGTTCATGCCCATAGGTGCATCTTCAAGATGGGATAAAAATACGTACATGTCATCTGATGAGATCAAGGAGAGGATCAGTGCCCGGGGTGAATTACTCCCGGTATCCGGGGGCAGGGCGGATGGCCCGGCAAGTGTTTTTCGGCTTGGAAAGGATGCCAGGGGAAAACTTGGTTTTATCAGTCCGATCAGTCACCATTTCTGTGACCGTTGCAACCGGTTGCGCCTGACTTCGGAGGGAATGCTCAGATCCTGCCTGCTGCACGACGAGGAGACTGATCTCCGCTCTGTACTGCGCCGGGGCGGCAGTGATGGTGAGATCAGGGAAACCCTGCTCACAGCCATCCGCAATAAACCCAAAGGTCATCAGATGGCGGAACGACTGAAAGAACACGGCAGCGATTGTCATGGCCGTATGTCCCGGATCGGCGGCTGAAAGACTGAAGGGTGCTTTGAAAAATTAGAATTTTCGTTTGAGATCAAGGAACAGCAAAAATAAAAAGCGCAGCATATTAGTCATATGTGAGCATTTTTCTTTTTGTTGTGACGCCGAGATCGGGCGAAAAGGCAATTTTTCAAGGTGCCCTGAAGAGTATTTGAAATCAGTTGTAAGGTGGCCTGTAATATAAATGATGAGTAATCTACCGGATATCATCCAGAGAGTTACGGGAGCATACCAGGTTAACACCTATATTGTTTCATGCCCGGAAACAAAGGAATGCGTAATCATTGACCCTGGCGGTGATGCCGGAGAACTTCTGAAAATACTTCGGGACAATACGCTTCAGGTTAAACGCATACTCAACACCCATGGCCATGCGGATCATATTCTGGCAAACAGGGAGTTACAAAAAGCTCTGGATGTCCCTGTATGCATGCACCAGGAGGATACATCTTTTTTCAGCCAGCCCTCCATTCAAAAAATTTCAGAGAAGGAGCTTGGCCTGACCGCTCCCGGAACAGCTGATATTACGCTGACAGATAACGAGATAATCCGGATCGGTACCCTGGAAATACAGGTTCTGCACACACCAGGTCACACACCCGGCTCTGTCTGTTTTCTGGTTGATGGTCATTTATTTACCGGTGATACCCTTTTTGTAGGTGATGTCGGCAGAACAGACCTGGTCGGCGGATCATTGAATACGCTCCTGCAGTCGATCAAGGAGAAAATACTTGTCCTGCCCAGGGAAACCACTGTCTGGCCAGGGCATAATTACGGTGAAACGACGACTTCAACCCTTGGTTGGGAGATGGAAGAAAACCCCTATATAACGGATTTCATCCTTGCTGAAGAATAACAGAATCGATAAAAGCATTACCCCGTATGCGCAAAAAAAGGCGGTCAGCAAAGAATGC
>CAZKBZ010000006.1:7167-54605 GCA_964551175.1 uncultured Desulfobulbus sp. | reverse complement strand
GGCTGGGACGTAAGGAAATCTTCATCCTCTATTTTTTTATAGAGTTGAACAGGGCAGCTGATCTTTCCCTGGAAGCGGGCTGCTCGATGCATTCCGGAACCCATCCGCTGGAGATCCTGTGTGAGCATGGGGAAGAGCAGTTAAGTGATGCAGTCTTTGAGTTATTCCTCTGTCAGCAAAATCAGTTTGGAAAAAAACAACCATTGGGTCAGGTAAAAGGATTTTTGTTTGTGGGACAAGATAAGAGTGCAAAGGTGAATTGAAAAAAAGATTATGGGTACCTTGAAAAATTAGAAATTTTGTTCGAGTTCAAGGAACAGCGAAAAATAAAAGCGCAGCATATTAGGCATATGTGAGCATTTTATTTTTCGCTGTGACACAGAAATCGGGCAAAATAGCAATTTTGCAAGGTGGCCTAATGCCCGTTGTCTTTGTGTACAGGATGTTTACCGGGCTGCAGCCAGCAGCAGAGCAACCCATTCATCTTTATGGACTGTAGTGAGCAGATCGATATTCATCTTTTTGTAAATTGTAATGATATTTTTTTCCTGCAGCCCCTGCAGGAGACCAGCCAGCACCAGTTTCCCTCCCGGTGAGAGCAGCCGACTGATCTCCGGAGCCAGCTCTGCCAGCACGTCATGCACAATATTGGCGCAGATGAGATCAAAGCTGCCTGTCATGTCGGCAAGAACGGTTGCCGAGGTATTGATTCTCTGTTCGAGCCTGTTGTGTGCAATGTTTTCAGTTGCCACCCGAACCGCTTCCGGATCGTTATCAATAGCCACCACTTCCCCGGCTCCGAACAGTACAGCGGCCATGGCCAGTATTCCGGTCCCGGTCCCGACATCCAGCACCCTTTTCTGCGGGTTTTGAAAGCAGTCGTGAATCAAACCAAGGGCCAGTCTGGTGGAAGCGTGCTGACCGGTACCGAATGCCATGCCCGGATCCATCTCGATCACCTGTTCATCCGGATCTGGTTCATATGATTCCCAGCTGGGCTTGATGACCAGACCAGGGATGACGGCAACAGGCTTGAAAAATTGCTGCCATGATGTTGCCCAGTCCTCATCCTTTATTGTGGAGCAGACAGGCTCAGGCGGTGTGAGTCTGTAGAGCTGGAAAAGCTCGGCAATTTCTTCTTCCAGGCGGTTCCGGATCTGCTCCGGGTTCTGATCCCGCTCAAGTCGGAAAAAACCGGTTATGGTACTCATGCCATCTTTGACTGGTGCCAGTTCCACTCCTGATCCGCTCAAAACACCGAGCAGATCAGATACTGCTTCCTGGACGGTTTCCGGGCAGTTCAGACTGATCTTCAGCCACCCGCGACCGGTTTGCGTGTTCATCCCTGTTCCCTCGTTGCTTAACTGATCGTAATGTGTTATCAATTCCTATTTTTAGAGCATTTTCTATCTGCAGAATGGAGTTGCATATGAAGCATACTGTTGAGTTTCAACCTGACAACATAACCGTAACCGTTGACAAGGGCGAGAATTTACTGTCCGTAGCCGCCAAGTGCGGGGTCTATATTCACGCCTATTGCGGTGGAGAAGGAGTCTGCGGCAAGTGCAAGGTTCTTGTGAATGAGGGCGAGGTACGCTCGGACAAGGCCAACCTGAAGCAGGAAGACTGGGATAAGGGGTATCGGCTTTCCTGTCTGTCTTCGGTGGAGTCGGATCTGAAGGTCACTATCCCCGAGATGACCACCAAGAGCGGTAAGGCGCTCAAACGCAAACCCAAGACAACGCGTAACATTTCTGCCAAGTCTCTGGAGACCCTGATCGGCACCTGGAAAGTTGATCCGCCGGTGAAAAAGATGTACCTGGAGCTGGATCCGCCCACACTGGACGATAATATTTCTGATATGCAGCGGGTGATGCGCGGTATAAAGATGCAGTTTCCCGAAGGCTTCCGTGAACCATCCTATGATCATCCGGAGCTGATCAAGCATCTGACCCGGGCCTTGAGGGATTCGGACTGGAAGATAACCCTGCTGCTCCTGCGCGGCAAGTACGAGGGGCAGACCTATCACATTCTCGACGTTGAAGCCGGTGACACCACATCTAAGCTGTACGGGCTGGCTGTGGATATCGGAACGACCACCTGTTCCGGAGTTCTGGTCGATCTCAATTCAGGGGAGGTGCTGGCAGAGGCCTCAGGCTATAACGGCCAGATCAGCTACGGTGAAGATGTTATCTCGCGCATCATCTATGCCGGAAAGCCGGGTGGATTGCAGGCGCTGCAGGAAAAGGTCGTCCGCACCATCAACACCATTATCGAGGATATCTGTCGCAAGATGATCATTTCGCCGGCAGATATCTCCTACATGATGGCAGCCGGCAACACGGTCATGTCGCATCTGCTGCTCGGGCTTGATCCCACTTATATCCGGGAGGCCCCGTATGTGCCCAGTGTCAGCCAGTTCCTGCTGACCACGGCCGCCGAACTGGGTATCCACGCCCATCCGTCCATGCGCTTGTTCCTCTATCCCTGCATTGCCTCCTACGTGGGCGGTGATATTGTGGCCGGTGTCCATGCCTGCCAGATGGCCAAATCCGAGGAAATAAGCCTGTTTATTGATATCGGTACCAATGGCGAGATCGTGGTCGGCAACAAGGACTGGATGGTCTGCGCCGCCTGTTCCGCCGGACCCGCCTTTGAGGGCGGCGGTATCCAGTATGGTATGCGGGCCTCGGATGGTGCCATAGAGAATTTTCATGTTCATCCTGAAACCTTTGATCCCATGATCGTGACCATCGGCCGTATCAAACCTTCGGGTATCTGCGGATCCGGTTTGATAGCCATTGTGGCTGAACTGCTGGAGGCGGGCGTTATCGACCAGCAGGGAAAGTTTCATCATGACCTGGATACTCCCCGGGTGCGGGAAGGGAATAGTGGCTGGGAGTATGTGCTGGCCTGGGAGCAGGATTCGCTGATCGGCGAGGATATCGTGATAACCGAGGTGGACCTGGATAACCTGATGCGGGCCAAGGGTGCCATGTATGCCGGATACCAGACCCTGCTCGAATCCGTGGGTTTGAGCTTTGCTGATCTGGACCGGGTGATCCTGGCCGGGAATTTCGGGGCCTATATTGATCTGGAACGGGCTATCTGCATCGGTCTGCTGCCTGATCTTGATCGCAATGAGTTTTACTATCTCGGCAACGCCTCCATGCTGGGCTGCCAGATCAGCTTGACCGATGTGAGTCGTTTCCGGGAGCGGGTCGAGGTCCGCCAGTTGATGACCAATATGGAGCTGTCTGAAAATCCGGAATTCATGCAGCATTACATGGCCGCACTCTTTCTGCCTCACACCGACATGAGTCTCTTTCCTTCAGTGCAGGAAAAACTTGAGGATCTGAGCTGATGACTGCCGAGGATGTACAGTCGCTCCAGCCTGAGGAGGTCCGGCAGAAGATGGCTGCAGGCGATACCTTTGTCCTGAACGTGGTTACTGACTGGTGCCCGGACTGTACCCGGCGGCAGCATCCCAACCTGCCTGCTTTTGTCGGAAAACTTGCGGGCGCAGGCCTCCGGGTATTTCAGCTCACTGTCCAGCACCAGCGGCTGGTTTTTCTCTCAGATGATCATGAAGAGATGGTCGAAGACTTCGGTGGCCATGGCTATCCACGGACCATTCTGATCAAACAGGGAAAAGAGGTGGAATCAGCGGTTGAAGTCATGACCGGGGAGGATCTGGCGGCTCTTGCAGATCGTTTTATTACCCTTGTTCAGGAAAAAGCTTAGATGGCAAAGACAACAATAATTTCAGCGTCTCTCTGCCTGCTGCTGATAGCCCTTCTTGCCGGCTGTTCAGGCGACCAGGAGAAAAAAGAGGCGGGTGCCATTGAAAAGATGACGGACAAGGCTGCACAACAGGCTGTCCGGAACATCCGGCAACCCATTGAACAGGCCGGTCAGGTCCAGGCTATTCAGGATGCCCATGTCAGGGCGATCAATGAAGCGATAGATAAACAGAGTGGTCAGTAGTTTCAGGGCCACCTTGCAAAATTGCTATTTTGCCCGATTTCTATGTCACAGCGAAAAACAAAATGCTCACATATTTCTAAGGCGGGCTTTGCCCGCAACCCAAATTCTCAAAAAAAAGCATCGTTAAACCGCCTTGTAACCACCTTAATTTAAAGGGTTTTCAAAATAGCTAAAAAATTTTCTTGTTTTTTATGACAGAAATTCAGGAGTAAGTCACTAATATGCTGCGCTTTTATTTTCCGCTGTTCCTTGAACTCGAACAAAATTTCTAATTTTTCAAGGTGCCCTCAGGTAAGTAAGTCTACAACACCATTTTAATCAGCACAAATCCGCCGATCAGCAGTATCAGGAAGATAATGGTCAGGATGTTGAAATATTTGTTGATGAAATACTGGACCGGAGCACCGAATTTGTAGATCAGGCCTGCAACCAGAAAGAAACGGGCAGAGCGGGCAGCAAGGGAAACCAGCATAAAGGTAAGGAAGTTGATCTTGAATGCACCGGCCGTGATGGTGAACAACTTGTAAGGCAGTGGTGTGAAACCTGCTGCTGCCACGGCCCAGGCATCGTATTGCCGGTAGAGACCCTGTACGACCTGGTATTTATCTTCAAGACCGTACAGGGTGAGAATGCGTTGTCCCAGGGTGTCCATGAAGGCAAGTCCGAGCCCATATCCCAGCGCCCCGCCGATAACTGAACCGGCAGCGCAGACAGCGGCAAATTTCATGGATTTTTTCGGTGCCCCGATACAGAGTGCGATCAGGAAGACATCAGGTGGAATGGGAAAAAATGAGGACTCGGCAACGGCAATGAAAAATAATACCCAGATGCCGGCCGGGGTCTGGATCCACTCCATACAGCGGTTGTAGATCCGCTGCAGCAGAGACATTTTTTTTATGTCAACCATCTCAGTTCTGCCAGCCATGGGTGCCGATCAGGTTGACAAAACGTACCTGCTCAATGGTGCGGGTCGAGATTTCCCCGTCTTTTTTCTCCAGCAGCTGCAACTCCTGTACAAGCTGATTGCCCACGGGAATAACCAGCCTGCCCGGGTCGCTGAGCTGTTCGACCAGCGGCTGGGGTATTTTCGGTCCCCCGGCTGTAACAAGAATGGCATCAAAAGGTGCTTTGTCAGGCCAGCCGATGGTGCCGTCGTCAATACGGGAAACAATATTGTGATAATGGAGTCTGTCAAAAATTCTCCGAGCCCTGCCGACCAGGGAATCAATCCGTTCGATGGTGTAAACCCGTTCACAGATCTGTGACAGGACAGCTGCCTGGTAACCTGATCCGGTACCGATTTCAAGGACCTGCTCATGACCCTGAAGTTTCAGTGCCTGGGTCATGAGCGCTACGATAAAAGGCTGGGAAATGGTCTGACCGCTGCCGATGGGCAGGGGATAATCACCGTAGGCTCTGGCCTGCATGGCATCTTCGACAAACAGATGCCTGGGCACACTTCCCATGGCCTGTAAGGTGGCCGGGTCATGGATGCCCCTGGGGATAAGCTGTTCTTCCACCATCCGTTGGCGGTGGATATCAAAGGGAGAAGAACTGTTCACTGCACCTCTTCCCAGGTAAAATCATCAACCCAGTCCTGGTCGGCCTCGTTGAAAAGCCTGAATTCACAGCCAGTGACCAGGTCTCCGTCCAGGGTGACAAGGATCATTTCGTATCCTTCAGGATCTATCCAGGATCCGACCAGCGGCATTGTGCCAAAGGTGCCTTTCCGGTCTTCGTAGTAGACATACTCTTCAACTCCCGGAGAAACCGTACGGTGTCCATTGGGCTCGCCCAGGTAACGCAGTACATCCTGGCGCGTGGATTGCCCCGGTTTGATAAGGGCGGCATCCGAGGCCAGATGTCGAACCTGCTTGGTGTAACAGCCGCCAAGCAGAAAAAGAGAAGCAAGCATCCAGATCAACGTGCGTTGCATTGTGGTTCCTCCGAACAAAAGGTATCAGCAGTTGGATTTCAGCTTTGCCAGAAACAGTACCTGCAGAACAATACAAAAAAGGTTGTGTTCATATATCGTGAACACAACCTTTTTACAAGCCAAGACTGACAGATCGCAGCAATGGACTTATTTTCTGTAATCGGGAAAACAGACGGTTAATTATTTACTTATTGTCAGCCATCTTCTCCAGAATGCGGTAATTTCGCTTGACCATCTGCTGCGGGTCAACAAGCAGGCCCGCCTGAATCATGGCATTGTCAAAGATCTGCTCCACCACGTCTTTTGCAAAATCCTGGTCGTTGACGCGCAGGTCGGCCAGTTTTCTGATAAGCGGGCTGGCAGGATTGATTTCCATATCTTTTTTTCCACCCATGGCCAGCTGTTCCTCGGGAGCACCCTGGGCTCTCATGATGCGTTCCATGGAAGAGGTCAGCATTCCATCCACATTGACAATCATGGCTGGACTGTCCACCAGACGACTCGATGGTTTGACATCCTTCACCCGGTCAGCCAGCACCTCTTTCATCCACTTGCAGAGAGACTGCTGGATTTCCTCCGGCAGGGTCTCCCTGCTGGCTTCTTCTTTCATACTGTTATCCTTGTCTTCCGGCCCGGGCAGCCGCAGATCGGCCTGGTCGGCGGAAACCAGTTTCTTGTCATCAAAGCGGCCAAGATGGGAGAGGACAAAATCATCAATGGGATCCAGAGTATAGAGGATCTCAACCTCGCGTTTTTTAAACATTTCCACATACGGACCGTTTTCAATGGCAATGCGGCTGGGTCCATTGATATAATAAATCTCGCTCTGCCCCTCCTGCATACGTCCCACATAGTCCTCCAGCGAGATCATGACACCGGGCTCAGAAGCGGAAGATTCAAAGCGCAGCAACCCGGCAAGTTCCTTCTGGTACTCAAAATCCGTGGTCACGCCCTCTTTGAGAAAGATACCAAAGGTCTTCCAGAATTCCTGGTACCTGTCTTTGTCCTTTTTTGCCTCCTCAGCCAGGAATTTCAGAAAGCGCTTGGTGATCACCCTGCGCAGTTTCATTACCAGGGCGTTATCCTGCAGGGACTGGCGGGAGATGTTCAGGGGCAGGTCCTCCGAGTCAACCACGCCCTTGAGAAAACGCAGCCATTCGGGCAGAATGTTTTCACTGTGCTGGTCAATGAGCACCTTCTGGCAGTAGAGGTTGACGCCGGGCTGCATGCGGCCCATGCCCAGGGTCTCGAAATTCTCCTTTGGCACATAGAGCAGGGCGTTGATGGCCAGAGGCGCATCGGCAGCAAAGTGGAGCCGGTACAGGGGCTCGTCAATGGCATTGCCGATAAATTTGTAAAACTCAGTGTATTCCTCATCAGTTATCTCACTCTTGGAACGGGACCAGATGGCCTCCACCGTGTTGACCTTGTTGCCTTCAACCTTGACCGGAAAGGGGATAAAGGTGGAATACTGTTTGATAATGCGCTCAATGGTGAACTTCTGGCCGTACTCGTGGGCATCCTCTTTGAGCTCAAGGATTATCCTGGTACCCCGGTGCAGCCCTTCACAGGGACTTATGGTATAGGTGCCGCTTCCATCGGACTGCCACTCGTGACCTTCGCTGCCGTCCCAGGAACGGGTCTGGACGGTGACCTTGTCTGCAGCCATGAATGCGGAGTAAAAGCCGACCCCGAACTGGCCGATAAGGTTGACATCTTTTTTGGCCGCTTCCGCAAATTGCTCCAGAAAATTGCTGGAACCGGAATGAGCAATGGTACCCAGGTTGGACTCCAGTTCTTCTGCAGTCATGCCGATACCGGTGTCGGTGATGGTCAGGGTGTGTTTTTTATCATCACAGTCAATGGAAATTTCCAGGGGTATATGGGAATCAAATTCCGGCTTTTCCGTGAGCGAGAGATGGCGGAATTTTTCCAGTGCATCTGCTGCGTTGGAGACAAGTTCCCGGACAAAGATATCCCGTTCGGTGTACAGGGAGTTGATGACGATGTCCAACATTTTTTTTGTTTCTGCCTGAAACTGTTTGGTCTCAACCTTTGACGTCATGGTAGTGATCCTCTTTTTTTATGGTTTGCAGAGTATATTTTGGTTATATGTAATGCTGTTCGCGCAACATGGTAAGCATGATTGCACAGCTGTCAAGACTGTGAATAAACGGGAATAACGGCAACTCTTCCTGGGCCGTTTGCCTGCGTCCTGTAAGCTGTTCAATACCCAACCTGTCTTTACGAGATTTTTTATGGTGAAACCATCTGCAGAGGTACTGATCATCGGGGCCGGCCTGTCCGGACTGGCAGTTGCCACTTTTCTCAAGCATAAACAGCCTGAAATTTCCCTGCTGGTTCTGGAACAGGGAGATAAGCCGGGTGGTGCCGTCAGATCCCATCTTGAAGAGGGATATCTTGCCGAGGGCGGTGCGCATGGTTTTTTAGACAATTGCCTGGAGAGCCGGGTTCTGGTGCACGAGGCCGGTCTGGACAGTGAGGTTGAAAAGGCACCGCTTGCTGAATTTGTCAGGTATGTCTGCCTGGATGGTGAGTTGCAATGTATCCCCCAGCAGCCGTTAAAGGTTCTGAAAGCGCCCCTTGTTCCCCTGACTGCCAAATTGCGGGTGCTGGCAGAAGTCTTCAAACAACCGCTTCCGGATGAGCCTTCGGTTGCCCAGTGGATAGAGCACCGTTTCGGTAAAGCACTGCTCCCCTTTGCCGATGCCGTGTTTACCGGTACCTATGCAGGTGATATAGAGCGGCTTAAACTTGAGGCGGTCATGCCCTGGCTGCATGCGATGGAGCACAAGCACGGGTCCGTGTTAAAGGGGCTTGTCAGCAAGCTTCGTTCAGGACGAAAGGAGGGTAACAGGAAAAAAGGGCTGCCTGCCATGACCAGCTTCAGTACCGGCATGGAACGGCTGCCGAGGGCAATGGCGGCTGGTCTTGCCTTAAACCGCGAGATCATGTACCGGACAGCGGCCCGCTCTGTAGAAAAAACAGATGATGGCTGGCTGGTCCGCACCGGTCAGCTGAAACTGCATTGCCGACATCTGGTGCTGGCCCTGCCGGTAAACCGAAGCCTGGCCCTGCTTGCCGATACACCGTTTCCGGATCCTCCGCTAAGCTCCATTCCCGAGGCCCGCATTGCCACCGTGGCCCTGGGATTCACCGATCAGGTCAACATCCCCTTTGGTTTCGGTTACCTGGCTCCTGAAAAGGAAAACCGTTTTGCCCTGGGAGCCCTGTTCTCTTCCCATATGTTTCCCGGCCGGGCTCCTGTTGGTCATGTGCTGCTGGAAGCCCTTGTCGGCGGCCGCAGACATCCTGAGCGGCTTGACCTGTCAGATGATCAGATAATCGACAATGTGTTTCAGGACCTGAAAGAACTTCTGGATCTGTCAGAGCCGCCGGTTTTCAGTCGTGTGCTCAGGCCTGAAAGCGGTATTCCCCAGCTTGAAGAGGGCTATCCCGCCCTGCTTGGCTGGCGGAAAAAAATGCATGAAGAGTATGATAATTTTCACATCTGCGGTTTCGGCTGGCAGGGTATCGGCATCAACGACATGCACAAGGAGGCCTGGAAGGTGGCAAAACGTATTCTGATCGGCCTGCAGGATGAAGAGAGTGACGAGGTAAAAGGAATCTATTTTTAAGGCAGGCTTTGCCCGCAACCCAATTAATGAAAAAAGGGAAGAGAGAAAAGTGAACAGGAAAAGGTCATTTTGGAAACGGTTCCCTTTTCCCTGTCCACTGTTTGTTTTTTATGACAGAAGCTGTGGAGTAAGTCACTAACCGTCAACCCCGGTTTTTTTGAGTTTGCTGCAGAGTATTTTCAGCTGTTGCCTGGTACTGGTTTTTCGTGCCATATCACGGGTGATGACCTTGATGGCATGCAGCACGGTTGAGTGGTCACGGTTGTAAAGACTGCCGATCTCTGCCAGGGATTCCTCAGTATACTTTCTGGTCAGAAACATGGCCACCTGGCGGGGAAAGGTGACGGCACGTTTGCGGGAGCGTGATTGCAGTTCCTCCACAGATACGTTGAACTGGCAGCCGATAAAATCACGGATTGTTTCACCGCTGAGACGTGACTGACTGCCGATAAGACCGTGCAGTACTTCCTGAACCAGTTTCATGTCCGGCAGGGTATCACGCAGGCAGGATTTGGCCTTGATGCCGATAATGGCGCTTTCTGTGCGGCGGATATCACCCTGCAGATGGGATGCCAGGTATGCTACCAGCTCCTCAGAGAGCTTCAGCTTGTTGACCGCTGCCTTGTGACGGATAATGGAGACCCTGGTTTCATATTCCGGAGCCTCAATACCGGCGACCAGACCCGAGGTCATGCGGGAACGGAAATCTTCGTCCAGACCGTTTAAGCGGCGGGGCGGGACAGCTGATGTCAGAATGACCCGTTTACCGGATTTAATCAGGTAGTCCAGTACGTTGTTGAGCTCTTCCTGCGTCTTGGTCTTTCCGGTCAGGGTGTGTATGTCTTCCACCAGCAGCAGATCACAACCGTTGATGAACTTTCTGGAGAATTGTTCCATGGTTCCGCCACGAATACCTTTCACCATTTCCGCTGAAAACTGCTGGGCGGTAAGGTAATGCATACGTGTTGCCGGTGAGCTGTTCATGACCTGATGCACCACACCCTGGGTCAGATGGCTCTTGCCCAGCCCGGTGTCGGAGTTCATGAACAGGCAGTTGCCGTAAGTGTGGTCCCCGGCTGCAATGGCAGCACAGGCGGATCGGGCCAGCATGTTTGATTCCCCGACCATGAAGTGGTCAAAGGTGTAGGCCGGATGCAGGGATCTGATCCGGCTGGTCCCGCTGTGCGTACCTGGCAACCGTAACTGGCCTGAACCGTTATGTTCAAGCTGTAGGGCTGGTGTATCGGCAACTGTCAGCCGGATGGCACGGGGCGTTTCACTGATTTCTCCAAGGCTGGATTCAATAAGATTCAGGTAGCGTTCCTCGACCCAGGCGCAGAAAAAACGATCCGGACAGGAAATCTCCAGAGTCGTATTATTTTCTTTCAGACAGGTAAGCGGCTTGATCCACAACCCGTACTCACTTTCAGGAAGCAGGTCATGTAAAGATTCTTTGACGGTATTCCACAGCATTGACGATTAATCCGGTGTGCAAAAAAAGGTTACTAATAAAGATGAAAAAAAATGTGTTCAGCGATCAAAATGATTGAGGCCATAGTTACCTTGAAATCACTGTTTCAGTCAAAAACGATTGAGCTCGATTTGCTGACAAACTTCGATTCAGAGAGGTAAAATTTCGCTCCCTGCAGTGAACAGGCTTCACAGAAGGTGGGAATGAGAAAACAGCCTAAAATCGTACTTTTTGAAATGATTGATTGTTTAGCAAACGATTACAGTAAGTTATATTAAATATGGTCGCTCTGTCAACAAGTTGTCAACAAAAATGAACTGTTCTATCCTCCATTATTCTAAATTTTTCTTTAAAAAGCGCTAAATTACTCTTACGAGTTTGTCCAAGCTTCAAGATTACGGCAGCACAGGCATTGGGGAAAATCCGAGGTGAAAAAAAATTCAGCTCTGGAAACCGACTGTGTGCAGTAGGATGGTTTATTGTAAAATCACCCTGAAGGCTACTTTGTGGTCTGAAAGGAGTTCCTGCCGGCTGGTACAATATTACAGTACAGCCCGGGCCAGGGTAAAGGTCTCGATTCTCGCAGCACCGGCCGCAGCCAGGGTCTTTGCGCATTCATGTAGTGTAGAGCCGGTGGTGAAGACATCATCGACAAGCAGGATCTTTCTGCCAGCAATCTGTTTCGGATTATCTATGCTGAAGGCCCCTTTCAGGTTATTGCGCCGGGCTTTGCCTCGCAGGCTCGTCTGGGGAATGGTTGGCTGGTGCCGCAGCAGCAGGTCTGTCCGGATTTTTTGCTGCCATCCGGGGAAACAGGAGCGACTGAGGAGCAGGGACTGGTTAAAGCCGCGGCTGCGTAATCGTTGTATGTGCAGGGGTACCGGAAGAACAAAGTCAGGTTCTCTGAACAGGGCCTGTGCACCTTCCTGTCTCGCCAGTTCGGCAAGGGTGCCGAGTCGGGACAGTTTGCCTGCAAATTTGAACTGGACCAGCAGTGAACGGATCGGTTCCTGGTACAGGAAGAGTGAACGGCAAGAGTGAAAAGCAAACCTGTCTCGAATACACTCACCGCAGAGATGGTCTTCACCGGCTGGAAATGGTGTGCCGCAGCAGGGGCAGAGAGGAGAGACAATCCTGCAGAGCTGAGAACTGCAGATGCTGCAGAGCAGGGGAAACTGGTAGAGATCTTCCTGCCTGCCACAGACCAGACAGCAGGAGGGAAAGAGCAGCTCTTTTACAGCTTGCAGAAAAGACAATTCACCCACAGACCGGGGGAGAAGGCAGCAGGTTTAGAGAGTGTCTGTCCATAAATGAGAATTTTCGTAGCGACACCGAAATCGGGCGAAAAGGCCATTTGTGGACAGGCACTTGAGAGGACATGCTACCTGTATCGATAAAGGATGGCTATGCCATGGCTGTCTTGAGATTATCATCCAGTTTGGCCAGAAATTCCTCGGTGGTCAGGAAAGGCTGATCCCCACCGATCAGCAGAGCCAGATCCTTGGTCATAAAACCGGACTCAACAGTCTCCACGCAGACTTTTTCCAGGGTTTTGGCAAATGTGACCACATCAGGAGTATTGTCAAAAATGCCGCGATAATGCAACCCCCTGGTCCAGGCAAAAATGGAGGCAATGGGATTTGTCGAGGTCTTATTGCCCTTCTGATGCTCCCGATAGTGACGGGTCACAGTACCGTGGGCTGCTTCAGCTTCAATTATCTGTCCGTCCTCGGTCATCAGGACGGAAGTCATCAGTCCCAGTGAGCCGAAACCCTGGGCCACGGTATCGGACTGGACATCACCATCATAGTTCTTGCATGCCCAGACAAAACCGCCTTCCCATTTCAGGGCTGCAGCCACCATGTCATCAATGAGCCGATGCTCATAGGTGATACCGGCCTCGTTAAAACGATCGGCAAACTCTGCTCTATACACCTCCTCAAAAAGATCTTTAAAGCGGCCGTCATATTTTTTCAGAATTGTATTCTTGGTGGAAAGATAGACCGGCCAGCCGAGATCCAGTCCATAGTTCATGCAGGAGCGGGCAAAGCCGCGGATTGAATCATCCAGGTTATACATGCCCATGGCACAGCCGCTGCCCGGGAAGTCGAAGACCTCATATTCTATGGGTTCGCTGCCGTCAGCCGGTTCAAACTTCATGGTCAGCCGGCCTGGTCCGGGAATGAGAAAATCGGTTGCCCGGTACTGATCGCCAAAGGCATGACGACCGATCACAATGGGCTTGGTCCAGCCGGGCACAAGCCGGGGAATATTGCTGCAGATGATCGGCTGCCGGAAGACCGTGCCGCCGATGATATTTCGAATAGTACCATTGGGTGAACGCCACATCTTTTTGAGGTTGAATTCCTTCACCCGGGCCTCATCCGGGGTAATGGTCGCACATTTGACACCCACCTTGTATTTTTTGATCGCATTGGCTGCATCAACTGTTATCTGATCCTCGGTTTCATCCCTTTTCCGGATAGACAGGTCATAATACTTCAGATCCACATCCAGGTAGGGGAGGATTAACTTTTCTTTGATAAAAGCCCAGATAATACGTGTCATTTCATCGCCATCAAGTTCAACAACAGGATTTTTTACTTTAATTTTTGTCATTTTTTCCTCTAATAAAAACGCTATTTATGATATACGGCTTGACAACACCAGTGACAGTGCCGTTATTTCTCTTTTTTGGAAATTGTAATAGGCTGCCGGGAAAAGAACAGTTCATGCAAATTCGGGATGTAACATAGTCGATCAACAGCCAGTCGTCAACGCGGTAGGGGTGCCCCGGCTGCAGGAAAAAAAGATGTTTTTTATCCATTGCTGTGCTATATTCGACAAAATATACAGGGAGATAACTGACGTTTATCCAACCCAACCTTTACAGACAGAATGTCTCAACCATCACAAAAAAAACGACTTGGGGTCCTCATCGGGGGCTCCGGACTGATCGGTGGTACTCTGGTCCATTACTTCAAGACCAAGACGCCCGATGAGATCGATATCCGGGCCCCCAGTTCCAAAAAACTCTCCATCAGAAATGCTCAGGATATCAAAGTCTATCTCAAACGAGTGCAGCCTGATTTTGTCATCAATGCAGCCATGGCTTCGCTGGACTCGGATGCACAGCTGGCCTTTGAGGTCAACTACCTGGGCAGTGTGAATCTGGCCCGTGCCTGTTGTGCGCTTGGAATTCCCTACATTCACATGAGTTCGGCTTCCACTCTGCCCCCTGGAGAGAACCTGACTGAGGATGATCATCTTCCGCTGTCTCCAGACTTGAGCAACTATGCCAAGTCCAAGTTGATGAGTGAGCGGACACTGCGCTATATGGGGGCAAACCAGGGGTTGGATTACACTGTTATCCGTCTGGCCATTGTTTACGGTGAGCATGACCATAAGATCCAGGGCTTTCATCGGCTGTTTTTCACCATAGCTGATGAATCCCTGCCCTGTCTTTTTACCAAAAAAGGGGTAAAGCATTCCTATACAAATGCCAACAAGCTGCCCTATTTTGTCCACCATGTCCTGAATCACCGGGAAGAATTCAGTGGTGAGACCTATCATTTTGTTGATCCGAAGCCGGTTGAGCTCGATGACCTTATTCTGACCATCAAATCCTATCTTGAACTTAAAACGCCCAGGGAGATATATGTTCCCTATCCCGTCATTAAGGCGGGAAAGTATTTTCTGGAACGACTCGCAAGAATTCTCAACTGGTTCGGCATCACGATCTGGTTGCCGCCGGAGCTCATGTTTTTGGAAAATTTTTACCAGTCCCAGACCCTGGCCTGTGACAAGCTGCTTGCCTCAAGCTTTATCGATCCCTGCCCGACGGAAACTATTTACACGACCCTGCCCAGGCTGGTCATTTATTACCTGACCCGCTGGGGACATCTCAACCTGATCACCACCTTTAATGAAGAGTTCTTTGGCAGCAATGAGCTGGAAGAGGATTTCCGTTTTAACCCAAGGGATCTTTTGAATTCCATCCATGCCGATTCCACTGCCCCTTTCACGGAGGTAAAGGCAGACCAGTCATCCTCCGGGTTCAGCCGCTGATGCGTTTCAGTACGGCTGCCGATGATACCTGAGCATTATGTCTCCTCTACAATTCATACGCGGCCTGCTCGCTCTTCTCACCATTCCACCCCTGACTTTTCTGGTCTGCCTGGCAGCACTGGTGGATCTGCACTGGATTCGTAAATCAAAATCAAAGGCACAGCAGTTTCCCCGTGCCTGGGGACGTCTGCTCTGTTGGATTGCGGGTATCAGGGTGCGGGTGGAAGGGCAGGAACATCTGGATGCTTCCCGGACATATATCTTTGTCGGCAACCACAGCAGCCAGGCGGATATCTGGACCTTCCAGGGATACATACCCCATGATTTCAGGTGGATAGCCAAGAAGGAACTTTTTGCCATCCCCATCTTCGGAGCAGCCATGCGGGCAGTAGATTTTATCTCCATTGACCGCTCACGGGGCAGACAGGCTGTACAGAGTTTAAATGATGCGGCAGCCCGTATTGCAGAGGGCACCTCAGTGCTGATCTTTCCCGAGGGCACCCGCAGTGTGGACGGGCATTTGCAGCCGTTTAAGACCGGCGCTATCATGCTGGCCATCAAGGCAGGTGTTCCGGTTGTACCGGTGGGTTTCAACGGCACCCACCAGGCTCTTCCCAAGGGCAGCCTGCTGGCCCGCGGCGGTGATGTGGTGCTTCGTATTGGTAAACCACTGTCGACCGGGGATTTCAAGGCAAAGGATAAACAGGAGCTTGCTCTGAAATTACAGCAGCAGGTGGCTGAACTGCTGGATGAATGCCATCAGCCGCTGGTCCAGAATTAAATACCGTGTTACCGGTCTCAGGGCTAATATTGACAGGCTTTGTAATGGGTTGTAAAACCCATCTATATTGCTTTGCAAATTTTTTCGAACATGGCATAATAAGCAGTTATATTTTTGTGCACCGGCAGGAACCCACTTTTTCGTAATTCCTCACAGGATTTGTAACTATGTGGTATCATCCACATAAAATATGTAATCACTCACGGGTGCTGCGGATTTGTGCAAGCGCTCTTGGCCGCTATAGCCCCCCTATGCGGACACGAGCGATCGTGCAAATATGCAGTGCCTGTGAGTAATTACACTTTTTCAGGTAAACAGCTAACAGGATTTCCTCATGGATTGGACCTTGCGTAATCAGACCAGGCACGCGCCGTTGTCAGTTATCAGTCTGCTCATCTTTGTTATCACCCTGGCTGCCAGTCAAGCCGTGTCGGCCGCCGAGCAGAATACCGCTTTCCTGCCCCTGAAGATCAATGCTGAAAACAGCAGCCAGGTTGCCGGTCAGGTAGACATTGCGTTGGAAGCAGCACTTGCAGCGAAAGATTTCGAGATGCTGTCACGGGCCCAGGCGGAGAAGCTGGTCGATTACAAGGGAACCTGGCCGCCCCCTGCATCCGTGTTGACCAAGGTAGCCGACAGCACCGGCTTTGATTATGTTGCCGTAGGCAGTTTGACCATGATCGGAGATCAGATTTCGGTTGATATGCAGGTTTTTGATGTTCTTGATCCTGCGACACCGCACTCCTCCTATCGGGATGGAGCGTCCCTTGCCGAGATCAATTCAGTTATCGAGGAAACCCTGGTTGATATTCTTGGATTCTCCAGCCGTGGCACCATAGTTGCTTCCATTGCCCCTGCCGGTAATGAACGGATAGACTCCGGCGCAATTCTGCGGAAAATTGCTACCAAGCCGGGAGATTTCTACAGCCCTGAGAATCTGCGCAAAGACCTGAAGTCGGTTTTTTCCATGGGCTACTTTGATAACGTGGAAATTGAGGTCAATGATTCGCCCACCGGCAAAGAGGTCATTTTCAGAGTACAGGAAAAACCGTTGATCAGCAGTATCACGTTTTCAGGTATTGATGAACTTTCCGAAACCGATGTCCGTGATGCAGCCAATATCCAGCCCAATACCATTCTCAATCCGGCCAAGCTGAACGATGCGATTAAACGTATCCGGGAACTGTATAAGTCCAAAGGTTTTTACAATATGCAGGCCACGGCCAAGCTGAGCTATCCCACTCCCCAGACGGCAGAGGTCCGATTTGCGATCAAAGAGGGGGAGAAAATGTCCATTGCAGACATCAAGTTTGTGGGCAATACAGCCTTTGATGATGACGAGCTTGAAGATGTTATTCAGACTTCATCCTGGAACTGGCTCTCCTGGCTGACCGAAGCGGGAATCCTTAAGATGGATGTTCTGCAGCAGGATGCAGCCCGCCTGGGTGCTTTTTATAACAACCACGGTTTTATCGAAGCCCGCGTCGCCACTCCGCAGGTGGAAGAAAAGGAAGGTGAGCTGTATGTCACTTTTGTTATTGAAGAGGGTCCGCGTTACCGGGTTGGAACTGTTGATATTGAGGGAGACCTGATAGAAGATAAAGAAAAGATGATATCTTTGCTCAAGTTGAGACATGAAAAATTTCTCAACCGTGAGGTTCTGCGCGACGATACCCTCAAGCTGACGGATATGTATGCTGAGCATGGGTATGCCTTTGCAGTGGTGGAACCGAAAATCAATAAGTCCAGCATGGGGAAACGGGTGAACATTACCTTTAATGTGGACAAGGGAGCACTGGTCTATTTCAACAGGATTGAGATCCAGGGCAATACACGCACCCGGGATAATGTTATTCGCCGTGACCTGACTGTAAAAGAGGGGGGAGTTTTTGATTCCAGGGCTATTCGCAGATCTACTGAACGACTGCAGCGGCTGGGCTTTTTTGAAGAGGTCAATGTGACCCCGCAGCCTACCATGAATGAAGACGAGATGAACGTTCTGGTGGATGTGAAGGAGAAGTCCACCGGCCAGTTCAGTATAGGCGCCGGTTATTCCTCATCTGATAAACTGATGTTCATGGGCGAGATTTCAGAGGACAACTTTCTTGGACTTGGTACCCGGCTCTCCCTGTCTGCAAGCCTCAGTGCCGTGACCAACCGGTTCAATCTTTCCTATACCGATCCCAGGATTTTTGATTCCAACGTGTCCGCCGGTATTGATGCCTTTAACTGGGAGCGGGAATATGATGATTATACCAAAGATTCTTGGGGTGCCGGGATCCGGTTCGGTCATCATCTCTGGGAGCGCTGGAGAATTTTCTACGGTTACACCTGGAGTGATACTACCCTGAGTGATTTTTCCCCCAATGCTTCAGAGTATCTTCTGCGGTCAGCTGATATCAATATTATCAGTTCAATACGGGTCTCGCTTGTCCGTGATACCAGGAACCGGCTGTTTAACACCAGTTCCGGTTCCAGGAACAGCCTGAGTGTTAAATACGCGGGTCTGGGGGGAGATGCAAAATTTACCAAGCTGGAAGGTTCTACCAGCTGGTTTTTTCCCATGGTCTTTTCAACCGTTTTTCATGTCAAGGCTGCAGCCGGTCAGGCCTTTGAGAATGAGGACGGAAAGCTGCCCGTGTATGAGAATTTTTACCTTGGCGGCATGAATTCCATCCGTGGCTTCAAATCCTCATCCATCAGCCCCCTTGACCCTGAAAATGGTGAAAGATATGGCGGAGACAAGATGTGGTACTCCAATATCGAGGTCTCTTTTCCTCTGCTCACTGAAGCCGGCCTGCACGGTGTAGTCTTCACCGATTTTGGTAATGTGTATGCGGAAGATGAGGATTGGGATTTCAGCGACATCAAAAAATCTGCAGGTATCGGTATCAACTGGCTGTCTCCCATGGGACCGTTACGGCTGGTCTGGGCCTATAATCTCGACAAGCAGGATGGGGACGAAGACGCCAGCTGGGATTTTGCCATGGGTGGCAGCTTCTAAGGGCTGTTGGCGCTTGGAAGTTCCGCGTAGTAAGCATCATGCAGTCGATCTGTAAACGACTGCTTGACGGCAGGAAAAAGGTTGATCTCTGCGGGCTGCACGGTGGAAGTGCAGCCCTTTTTGCTGCCCGGCTGCAGGAGGAACTGGCCGGTTCCATGTGCTGTATTGTCCCCAGCGATGAACTTCTTGACACGCTGGCCCAGGATATAGGTCTGTTCAGCGATGTTTCTGTTGTAACCTATCCAGCTTTTGAAATACCCCCTTACACACAGTTGGCCCCTGATCCGGCCACCATTGCTACTCGTCTCGCCACCCTTTATTTTCTCCATGAGAACAGCAAACCCTGCATAGTCCTGACTTCAGCTGAAGCTGTATTGCGGCGTATCCTGCCATGGCAGGTACTGGCTGATCACTGTGAGCTGGTCATGGCCGGAGAGGAGACGGATCGGGATGAACTTGTTGCTGTACTTTCCACATCCGGTTACCAGATGTGTGAACTGGTGCAGCAGCCCGGTGACATGGCGGTACGTGGTGGCATAATCGATCTGTTTCCGCCCTCTTTTCGACCCGATATCCAGGGGCCACTGCGCCTTGATTTTTTCGGGGATACGGTTGAGTCCATCCGCAGTTTTGATCCCCTGTCCCAGCGGTCACTCGCAGAACTTGAAGAGGCGGTACTGCTGCCCGCCTCTGACGTCCTTTTTCCCCTGCCTGCTGGAAACACCGGCTGGCAGCAGGGACTCTCCGACGCAAAGAAAAAACTTGGCTTAAACGGGGAGACGGAAAAGCAGATCCTGGAACAGCTGGCAGAACAGATACGGTTTCCCGGCATTGAATTTCTGCTGCCGCTTATCTACCAGGATCCTGCCCCGCAGACCCTGTTTGACTACCTGCCCCGCTCGACTCCCTGTCTGCTGCATGATCCTGTGGCAATTCGGGCAAAGGTTGACCTGGTCTGGGACCGGATTCTGGCAAATTTCCGGGAAGCCGGGGATGACAGGGTGGTCCTCAGACCTGAGACGTTGTTTCTGGACAAGACGGAACTTGACGGCAATCTGCAGAAATCATTACGCGTTGATCTCTGTACATTGCCTGATCCCGATGCTGCGCAACCGCCGATTATGCTCCAGACGGGTGATCATTCACTTCTCAGGCAGGAAATTGAGCTGCAGCGTCAAAAGCGGGGACTGCTGGCCCCGCTTGCTGATCGTCTGATCAACTGGCAACAGGCGGGAGAGACAATTATCCTGGCCTGCAGCTCCAGTCGCCAGGCAGTCCATTTTGAAGAGATGCTGGCCGGCTATCAGGTAGAGACAGCAGGAACTGGTATTCCTCTTGATCTCAGTCCGCAGCCGGGCAAACTGCTCCTGGTGGAGTATCCACTGTCCCGGGGCTTTGATCTGCCCGGGGAGCTGCTGCATGTTCTCTCAGCAGCCGAGTTGTTTGGTGAAAAACGACTCCGTTCCACACGTCGCAGAAAATCCAGGAGACCCGGGGGAGAACCTGTTGTCCTTGAGCAGTTGTCGGTTGGTGATATTGTCGTACACCGTGACCATGGTCTGGGCAGTTTTCAGGGGCTGCTCAATATGGAGTTTGCCGGTCAGCGCGGTGATTTCATGCAGCTTGCATTCAGGGACGGTGATAAACTCTACATCCCTGTAGATCGGCTGCACTGGGTAAGCAGGTACCAGGGGCTCACAGATCAGCAGCCCCGGCTTGACCGGTTGGGCTCCGAGCACTGGCAGTCCACCAAGAAAAAAGTTACCGAAGCGGTCTGGCAGGTCGCCCAGGAACTGCTTGATATCTATGCCAGGCGTGAGTTGCGCAAGGGTCATCGTTTCCAGCCTCCCGGTATCTTGTACCGGGAACTGGCTGAGTCGTTCTGTTATGATGAAACCGAAGGCCAGGCCAGGGCCATTGAAGAGGTTCTGGAAGACATGACTTCAGACCAGCCCATGGACCGTCTTATCTGCGGTGATGTCGGCTATGGCAAAACCGAGGTAGCGGTTCGGGCGGCGTTCAAGGCTATTGAAGACGGGTTCCAGGTGGCCGTGCTGGTACCCACTACTGTTCTGGCCGAGCAGCATGCAGCTACTTTTCTGGAGCGTTTTTCTGAGTTTCCGGTGGAAGTGGCCTGTATCAACCGTTTTCGCACCACAGCTCAGCAGAAGGAGATCGTTCGCAGGCTGGCTGATGGACAGATTGATCTGTTGGTGGGAACCCACCGGCTGCTGTCAAAGGATGTTGTCTTCAATAAGTTGGGCCTGCTGATCGTTGATGAGGAGCATCGCTTCGGAGTGGCGCATAAGGAAAAGATTAAAAAACTTCGGGCAGCCATAGATGTGCTCACCCTGACGGCTACACCCATTCCCCGAACCCTGCAGATGTCTCTGCTGGGCATTCGTGATCTGTCCGTGATTTCAACGCCTCCCCGGCGCAGGCGTTCAGTCAAGACCTTTCTGGCCCGTCACGATGATCTGGTGATCCGGGAGGCGGTTCTGCAGGAACTGGCACGGGGAGGCCAGCTTTTTTTCGTACATAACCGGGTCAAGTCCATTCACAGGGTAGCGGAACATATTGAAAATCTGGTGCCCCAGGCTCGTATTTCCGTTGCCCATGGCCAGATGCCGGGCCGGAACCTGGAAGATATCATGGTCAGTTTTATCAAGCATGAGATCGATGTCCTGGTCTGCACCACCATTATCGAGTCCGGGCTGGATATTCCCAATGCCAATACCATTATCATCAACCGGGCGGATCATCTGGGGCTTGCTGATATCTACCAGCTGCGAGGTCGGGTGGGACGTTCATCGCGCCAGTCCTATGCTTACCTGCTGGTCCCCTCTCTGGACCGGTTGACCGGGGATGCGGGACAGAGGCTGCGGGCGCTCATGGATTGCTCGGAGCTGGGCGGTGGTTTCAAGCTTGCCATGAATGATCTGCAGATTCGCGGGGGCGGAAACCTGCTTGGTGTTTCCCAGTCCGGTCATATTGCGGCGGTGGGTTATGACCTTTACCTGGAACTGCTCCAGTCCACAGTGGCGGATTTAAAGAAACAGGCAGCCGGCGGAGCAGGGTTGCCGGAGCCGGTACTTGATCCGGAGGTCAAACTGCAGGTATCCGCCTTTCTGCCCGATGACTATGTTCGTGACATGAGCCAGCGTTATCAGCTGTACCGACGGATATCAAGGGCAGGCAATGAAGATCCTGAGTTGCTGGCAGACCTGCGCGATGAAATTATTGACCGTTTCGGTCCGTTGCCCCCTGAAGCCGATACCCTGTTTGTGATGATTGGATTGAAACACCCTCTTCGAAAGCTGGGGATCAGCAAACTGGAACAGGGGGCGGCAAGTCTGGTCTTTACCTTTGCCGACAGTCCGCCGGTGGACCCGGCCGCACTTCTGGATTTAATAGGCAGTTTTCAGGCGAAAAAGAAAAAAGGGCAGGAGTCGCCGCCTGCAGACCCTGTCCGCCTGACCCCGGATCATCGACTTATTGTTGCAGTTGAAGAACAAGAAAACATTTTTGCTCGGATTGATACTGTGTTACAGTCGTTAACAACAGAGCAGTTGTAACGTGAGTCACGCACAGGCACAGCAGTTTTACAGATCGCTCCTGTCCGCATAATTTCAATTCCTGTGAGGAATTATGGCAGTACAACTGGCTGGAGGCTACCTTGAAAAATTGCCTTTTCGTCCGATCTCTGTGTCACAGGAAAATGAAAAATGCTCACATATGACTAATATGCTGCGCTTTTTAATTTTCCTGTTCCTTGATTTCGAACGAAAATTCTAATTTTTCAAGGCACCCTGGAGATGAAGGCATCTGGAATTGAAGGCCCCTGGAGGGACACGGGAAACGGATAATGACCATGCAGAACGAGGAAAAGCAACCAGGGAAAATTTTCCCCAATTTTTCCTGGGATGAAATCGATACCGTCATGCTGGACATGGACGGCACTCTGCTTGACAAGCATTTTGATGACTATTTCTGGGAGGTATTCGTTCCCGAGCATTACAGCCTGCTGCATGATATTTCCGTGGAAGAAGCAAGAGAGCAGCTCCTTTCCCGGTATCAGGCAGTTGAAAACACATTGGAGTGGACTGATCTTGAATACTGGACCCGTGAGCTGGGCCTGGATATTCCTGAGCTGAAAATGCGGGTAAATCATCTGATCGGTGTTCACCCATACGTAGTTGAATTTCTTGAATTCTGTCTCACTATAGGCAAGAAGCTCTATCTGATAACCAATGCCCATTCCAGAACGCTGTCCATTAAGCTAGAAAAAACATCCATCGGTCCCTGGTTTGATCGGGTGATCTGTGCGGAAGAAGTCGGAGTTGCCAAAGAAGATCCGGAGTTCTGGCGAAGGTTGGAGGAGATGCTCGGCTATGATCCAAAGAGGACCATGCTGGCCGATGATACGGAAAAGGTTCTGCACTCTGCAGACGAACATGGACTGGGCTGTTTAATTTATGTCGCCCGGTCATCCAGTCGACAACCGGTTCGTTATTCGGAAAAATATCCATCCATTGATTATTTTAAGGAACTGATACCACGATAGTCTTTTTTAGACAGAGATCAGGTAGATACCGGTCATCTCTTGTGCCGGCATGGAAAAGGAGAGAGGGCTTATGGCGGAACATCATGAAAAACGCAGACATAAGCGGATGGAACTGCACGGGCATATTGCTGATATTGCCGATGGCAACTTTATCTATGGCGGCATTATTGAAGATGTTTCCATGGATGGTTTGAAGTTGAAAGATCTGCCGGGCAAGTTTGCAATTGAAGGAAGGATTTATTGTATTGTGGTTTCAGGGGAATCTTCAGAAACCCATCTCAAGCTCAAGGTACGGCCCCGCTGGAAAAGAATGGTCAAGTCAGGTCTGTCCATGGATGTGGGTTTCATGGTTGTCGATGCACCTCGGGAGTGGAAGGCTCTGGTTAACCGGATGATGCCGAAAATGAAAAAGGATGACCCGGACGTCTGGGACCTTTCCCATACAAGATAGTTTCTCCGGCAACAGAAACCAAACGCCCTTGGTTCCATGGAACCAGGGGCGTTTGTTGAAAGGCTGCCAGATTTTTTTTGAGCCCGGGTTATGCTTTTTTGCGGCACTGACGGATGTAGTCCTTGCTCAGTGAGGGGTGGGAGGTAATAATCTTTCCTTTGTTGCCGCCAAGTTCTTTGGCAACAAAATCTATGACCTGTTTGTAACTCATGTCTTTTTTCAGGGTCGAAGCAACCAGGTCTGCGACTTTTTTCTTGTCAGCATCATTGTCAAAGTAGCTGAAAATACGATGTTCCTCATGTTCGGCTGCAGCTTTATCCTGTTTGCTGCTCTTTGCTGCCTTTGTTGCGGCTGGTTTTTCTGCCGGGGCCTGGACAGCAGGCTGCCGGGCTGCCTTGGCTGCAGCTTCAGCAGCTGTCTGCAAAGCCTCTTCGACCTTTGCACGCATTGATGCCAGTTCAGACTGGAGTTCAGCAATACTCTGCTCCAGCCAGGAAATATCAAGAGATGCTGCCTTTTCAACAGATGATTTCAGGCCATCAACACGTTCTTTGATACCGGTTGTGGATTCAACAACGTCATTAACCTGTCCTGCCAGTGATTCCAGCTGCTCAGCAGGTGCCATCCCGTTTGCCGCCTGTTCAAGTGCTGTCATTCTGGAGGAAAGACTGTTCAACCTCGTTTCCAGTTCAGCCTGGTTTTTTAATAGTCCTGCCTGGGAAGCCTGGATACCAGAGGCAAATTCATTTTTCAGATCCTGGCCAAAGGTATCAAGTGCAGCAGCCAGTTTTTCTTCCCGGTCGGATTTAAACAAAGCGACGACAGGTGCAAACCAGTCAAGCAGGGTCTGGCGCAGACCCTCGTACATGCGGGAGGACGAAGCAGGGTTGACCAGGGCTACGGCTCCGAAAAAGATGCCGATCAGCACTGCCAGGCTGAAGGCCAGACTGATGGCCAGGCCAATGGCCAGCTGGACGGTTCTGAAGACAAAGATAAAGATTGAGCCTATGGAACTCCAGACACTTCCTTCCGGCGTAGTACTGGTAAAGTAAAACAGCAGGGAAAAAATGACGAGAACGATTGCTGATTTAATGAGCGGCGCCTGCAGGACATTTTGTTTCATGGATCGTGCCTCCGTAATGAAACAGGAAGTCTGCCCGGCCACGAAACCATTTTACACGTGCCTGTGTGCAGTTTAGGCAGTATAACTTCTCTGTCTCTTTTATTTCCTATGAAATTTTTAGTGTATTTATGACTGAACAGCAAGGGATAATTGGATGATTCTGTCAGAAAATAATCATTTGTTCAATATTGTGCTTATCGGCATGGCCGGAGCCGGAAAATCCACGGTTGGCCCTCTGCTGGCAGAGCTGCTGCAACATCAGTTTATTGATACCGATGATCTGATTGCAGATTCCCGTGCGGCAAGCCTGCAACAGGTTCTTGACACCCTTGGTCGAAAGCGGTTTCAGGCTCTGGAGGAACAGATTCTGTCAGCCCTCAACCTGGATCGTCATATCATAGCAACCGGAGGCAGTGCAGTCTATTCCCGGGCAGGCATGAAACATCTGCAGGAGATCGGTCTGCTGATCTGGCTGGATGTGGACCTGCCGGAGCTCGAGGACCGGGTTGACAACCTGGACTCCCGCGGTCTGGTCAATCCGGATGGTATCGGTTTTGCTGAGCTTTATCATCAGAGACTTGGCCTGTACCGGCAGTATGCGGACGTGCGTATAGACTGTACGGGTAAAGGGCCCAGGGAGATCGCACGGGAGATAGTTGAAACCATCAAGAAGTGCTGAGAACTGCAGATCAGAAGAATGAACAGTTCAGGGACCTGATAGCATAAATCCTGTTCAGCACGTTTTTATCTTGCGATTTCGTGCACTGTGGTGTATTAAGAAATGTTCCGCGGAATAGAAGTTTGCTTCTCTTCCTGTTGGAAATGTGTCGAGCGACTTGCTCTTTTAGTGGGAAAACCGGCATCACCTGATGTATTTTTAGGGGGTTGCAGAATTTACTGTGACTCCTTTTTTATTTCGTTTGCTTAAGCAACATCAGTAGAATTATTTGTCTGGCCGCTCAGCCTCTGTGTTGAAGGACCTGTCAGGATCAGCGGCCTGGTAGCAGTAACTGAGGAATAAGGAATGAATAAAGATTTGGCGAAAGTACGAAATATTGGGATCAGTGCCCATATCGATTCGGGTAAGACTACGCTTACCGAGCGTATCCTCTATTATACCCAGCGGATTCATGCCATTCACGAGGTACGGGGTAAAGATGGCGTGGGTGCGACCATGGACTCCATGGAGCTGGAAAAAGAACGCGGTATCACCATCCAGTCGGCAGCTACCTATTGTAACTGGAAGGGAACGGATATTAATATTATTGATACACCGGGCCATGTTGACTTTACGGTTGAGGTGGAGCGGGCTCTGCGCGTTCTGGATGGTGCGGTACTGATCCTCTGTTCCGTAGGTGGGGTTCAGTCCCAGTCCATCACCGTTGATCGCCAGATGACACGCTACAATGTCCCGCGAATCGCCTTTATCAACAAGTGTGACCGAACAGGTGCCAATCCTGAGCGGGTTGTGGGCCAGCTTCGGGATAAACTGAATCTGAACGCGGTTCTGATTCAGCTGCCCATCGGCCTTGAGAGTGATCTTGAAGGCATGGTTGATCTGGTCACTATGAAAGCTATCTACTTTGATGGCGAGCAGGGTGATGATGTCCGTTACGAGGAAATTCCTGAAAATATGCGGGATGAGGCCGAAGAAAAGCGGGAAGAACTGCTGGATGCGGTTTCCATGTTTTCCGATGAACTGATGGAGGCCATGCTTGAGGAACAGGAGATCACAGACGAGATGGTGCATGATGCCATCCGCAGGGGTACGCTGGCTCTGGAGTTTGCTCCGGTCATGATCGGTTCCGCCTACAAGAACAAGGGAGTACAGCCTCTGCTGGATGCAGTGCAGGCTTACCTGCCCTGCCCTACGGATGTTGAGAATATTGCCCTGGATCTGGATAATGATGAGCAGGAGGTCAAGGTTTCCAATGATCCAAACGATCCCCTGGTAGCCCTTGCTTTCAAGCTTGAGGATGGCCGTTATGGTCAGTTGACCTATATCCGTACCTACCAGGGTACGTTGAAAAAAGGAGATTTTATTTTTAATACCCGGACCGGAAAAAAGGTCAAGGTCGGCCGTCTGGTACGGATGCACTCCAATGAGATGGAAGAGATCGATGAGGCCGGCTCCGGCGATATTGTGGCCCTGTTCGGTGTTGACTGCGCTTCCGGTGATACCTTCTGCGACAGTTCCATTAACTGGTCCATGAGTTCCATGCATGTGCCGGCACCGGTCATCTCGCTGGCAATTACTCCTGTGGACAACAAGGCTCAGGAAAACATGTCCAAAGCACTCAACAGGTTCTGCAAGGAAGATCCTACCTTTAAATCCTTTGTTGATCATGAGACCAGTGAAACCATCATCTCCGGTATGGGAGAGCTGCACCTGGAAGTGTATATTGAGCGCATGAAACGGGAGTATCAGGCTGAGGTTGAAGTAGGTGCGCCAAGGGTTGCCTACCGCGAAACCATTACCCGGCGTGCGGATTTTGATTATACTCACAAGAAGCAGACCGGTGGATCAGGACAGTTCGGCCGGGTTGCCGGTTATATGGAGCCGCTGGAAGAAGGTGAGTACGAATTTGTCGATGAGATTGTCGGTGGTGCCATTCCCCGGGAGTATATTCCTTCCTGTGACAAGGGGTTCAAGGCATCCATGAACAAGGGCGTATTGATCGGTGCTCCGATTACCAATGTTCGCTGTGTGATCAATGATGGTAATTCCCACTCAGTGGATTCTTCAGATATGGCTTTCCAGCAGGCGGCCAAGGGGGCCTTCAGGCAGGGATATCAGAAGGCAGCGCCGGTTATTCTGGAGCCGATTATGAAGGTGGCTGTGGAAGGGCCGTCCGAGTTTCAGGGAGCAGTCATGGGAAGTTTGAACCAGCGCCGTGGTATGATTGTCGGTACCTTTGAAGAGGGAAGCTATACGGTAGTAGAAGCTGAGATGCCTCTGTCCGAGATGTTTGGCTATTCGACCACCCTGCGTTCTCTCACCCAGGGCAAGGCAGAGTTCACCATGGAATTTGCCAGCTACAAGCAGGTGCCCAAATCCGTATCAGAGGAGCTGATCAAGGAATTTGAGGATGCCAAAAAGAACAGTTAACCGGGTTCCACTTACGAGGTGGTGATGGAAGCAGCTGTTTTTTCCGGTCGTTGAATCGATCAGAAGTAGGGTTGAGTTTTTTTCAAGGTATTGTTGAATGTTGAAAACCATGGGTTGCCATGGACTTACAGTAGATAATGAGGTGGAACAATGGGATATGAACCACTGGTAAATCAGAATCCCCTGCGGGTTCTGAACCTGGTCCGGAACAATAAACAGATGGGTCTTATCATGGCCCGGGCAGGATTGGGCAAGACCGCCCTGCTGGTACAGATTGCACTGGATTCCATTCTGCGGGGCAAACGTATCATTCACATCAGTATTGGGGAAACCATTGAAAAGACCAAGATGTGGTATGATGATATCCTGCAGATTATTCTTCAGGATGGTTCTGTTACAAATCCGCATGAGTTGATCGACATGGTTCAGCGTCACCGGATGATCATGACCTTCAAGGAGTCTTCTTTCAGCCGGGCCCGTGTGGAGGAGAGACTCAATGATTTGATTCTGCAGGATATCTTTAAACCGAATTGTCTGGTCATTGACGGCTATGATTTTGAACGTGCAAGCCGGGAGAGCCTGGAGGACATCAAGGAGCTGCTGGAAACCATGAGTCTTCAGGCCTGGTTTTCCGCAGTGAGTCATCGTGGCGATGACCGGGTATCTCCGGCAGGTGTTCCAGCTCCATGTCATGAAGTTGATGATCTTTTTGATACGGTGGTTCTTCTCAAGCCGCAGAAAGATTGTATCCAGCTTGATATCATTAGAAACAACGGTGAGGATCCGGAACTGGGAAGCGGTTTGACGCTTGATCCCACCACCATGATGGTCAAGAAGCAAGCCTGAGGTGCCTACAGGACAGAAGGGACGTGGTGTCGGGTATTGTGGCCCGCATCTTGCCCTTCTTTCCATCTGCACCTGCAGACCATGTAATCTTCTCCCGCAGTCTATTTGATTATGCGTTTCCGACCCTGTATCGACCTGCATGAGGGCAGGGTTAAACAGATAGTCGGTTCTACTCTCAGGGATTGCGACTCGGCAACCCTGCAGACCAATTTTTCTTCCACATTTCCCCCTTCCCACTATGCCCGCATGTATCGCCGGGATAATCTTGTCGGCGGCCATGTTATAATGTTAGGACCCGGCAATGATGAGGCAGCGGCAGATGCCCTGGCGGGCTGGCCGGGCGGACTGCAGGTCGGTGGCGGCATCACCGATAAAAATGCAGGCCGCTGGCTGGATCGTGGAGCATCTCATGTCATTGTTACTTCGTATGTCTTTCATGATGGTGTGCTTGATTACGATCGTCTCTGGCGGCTCAGCAGGCTGACAGGGAAAGAGAGGCTGGTACTTGATCTCAGCTGCCGCTGGAAAGATGACGGGTATTACGTGGTTACAGACCGGTGGCAGAACTTTACCAGCTTGCGTATCAGCAGGGAAGTGCTGGCTGAGCTGGCAGAGAGTTGTGATGAGTTTCTGGTTCATGCCGTGGATGTGGAGGGTAAATGCATGGGCGTGGATGAGCGGCTTATTGATCTGCTGGCAGCTTCTACAACTATTCCTGTAACCTATGCAGGTGGCATAGGAAGCATGCGGGACCTGTTGCTTATTCGTGATGCAGGCAGGGGCAGACTTGATGCAACAGTGGGCAGTGCGCTGGATATTTTCGGGGGATCCGGCTGTACCTATGACGAGGTTGTTGCCTTTCACCGTCAGGAAAACCAATGAGCAGGAAAACGGAAAATCAGGATAGCAGGGAACTGGCAGAGATTAAAATCTTTGTGCCTGAAGAGTGTTACCGTGCTTTCCAGCGTTGTGTCTGGATCCAGGTCCATGAAAGCGGCCGTACCCAGCTGGAAGTGATGCGGGAACTGGTAGATGATTTTCTGGCCAAATATGAATGTTGAAATTTCGTCATTACCCTTGTAATTCTTTTGATGCAAGTATTAATTCAGGAAACAGGTAGCCATGAAAATCGTAACACTGGACTGCAGAGGATTGAGCTGTCCTCAGCCGGTTATCAGGACCAAGGAATCTCTTGAGCAGGGAAATCTTCGTCTTGAAGTGATTGTCGACAATGAGGCTTCCAAATCAAACGTGATGCGTTTTGCCTCCAGCCGGAACTGTGCAGTTACGGTCAGTGAACTCGGGGATGGTTGTTATAAGCTGCTGCTGCAGGCCGGTGAGAACAGCAGAGATCAGGATTTTTCTGCAGATGAGTACCGTTGTGAGCTGCCGCCCGGCAGCGGTCTTGTCTATGTTATTTCCTCGGCATCCATGGGGCGCGGCAGTGATGAACTGGGCTGGGCCCTGTTGCAGACATATATCCAGACCATCAAGGATGTTGAACCGCTTCCATCAAAAATTCTTTTTTATAACGAAGGGGTGAGGCTTGTTGCTGAAGAGTCTGGAGCTTTGGAAGCGCTGCGTGCTCTGCAGAAACAGGGTGTAGAGATTATGGCCTGCGGCACCTGCCTTGACTTCTTTAAACTTACCTCTGCAATCAAGGTCGGGCAGATTTCCAACATGTATGACATCATGACAGCCGTCAATACTGCTGCCAGGGTTGCAAGCCCCTTCTGAACCATTTCAAACAGTTTTTCAGCTGACTGCCGCTTCTTTCTTTTCGCGCTTCTTTTCTTCAGGTGTGTAGTTGCCATTTGAGCTGAAGCTTGTCTGTTTACTTACTTCTCAATGCATGGTAAGGGGAGTTTGTTTCATTTAAGGTACCCTTAAATGTATTATTTCAGTATACCGGTCCAATTCAGCAGGCCTGTTTTGGACTTTCATCCTCTCAGTCTTTTCGGAGTTTGTACATGCGTGTTTTTCGTTTTGTTGCGGGCTGGCTGTGTGTTGCCCTTCTTCTGGCTCCGGCCCTCCAGGCCAAGGTCATGCCTGTGGAGTTTGACAGCGGCCGCAACCGCCTGATCGCCTATATGCTCAGCCATCAACTTCCGGCCCAGCATTTTGGCCATAAATCCCTTGATGATACGCTTTCAAAAGCTGCCTTTGAACTCTATCTGCGGCAGCTGGATCCAAGAAAGCGTTTTCTGCTCAAAAGTGATGTGGAACAGCTCAGGGCCTTTGCCGACCACATCGATGATGAGCTCAGTCGAGGACGGATAATTCTGCCGGATGCGGGCATGCAGATCATTGGTGAACGGGTTGCAGAGGTACAGCAGCTTGTTGATCAGATCATGGATGCTGGTTTTGATCCCAACCGTGAAGAGTATATGGAAACCGATCCGAAAAAACTGGACTATCCTGCAGATCAGGCGGCCCTGAAAGAGCGCTGGCGGCAGGCCCTGAAAATGGAAGTGCTTGACAGCTATCTCGTTGAGGTTGAGAAAAAAAACAAGCAGCTTGAAAAAGAGGGCAAACCTCCGTTGCCTGTGCAGGGCGACAGTGTGAATATGAAACTCTGGAATGGTGCCATGGATAAGATCCGCAAGCGGACCCATAATTATCTGCACCGGCTGGAGCAGGTGACCCGTCAGGAGCATTACAACCGCTACTTTGATGCGGTTGCCCGGGCCTTTGATCCCCATACCAATTACATGGCTCCGACATCAAAGGAAGATTTTGACATCCACATGAGTGGTTCACTTGAAGGTATAGGGGCTCTGCTGCGCGAGGAAGACGGTCACATCAAGGTGATGCGTATCATACCCGGCAGTGCTGCAGAGCGTCAGGGGCAGCTGCAGGCTGAGGATATTATTCTGGCAGTGTCTGAAAAAGACGGTGAATCCGTTGATATCTCTGATATGCGGATCAGGGAGGCCGTATCATACATCCGGGGCCCCAAGGGGACCGAGGTCCGTCTGACCGTGCTCAGGCCTGATGGTACCAGGCTTGTGATTCCCATTATCCGTGATGTGGTCAAGATCGAGGAAACCTATGTCAAGTCAACCGTCCTGAAAAACAGCAAGGGAAATAAGATAGGCTACATTCGTATTCCCAGCTTTTATCGCGATTTTTCCGGAGGTCGAGGGGGTGAACAACCCCGCAATGTTACCGATGACACCCGCAGTGAGCTGGCCAGGTTGAAAAAAGAGGGAATCAGCGGCCTGATACTTGACCTGCGTAATAACGGGGGCGGTGCCCTGTCAGATGCTGTGGAGGTTTCCGGACTTTTTCTGCCCGGAGGTCCTGTGGTACAGGTGAAGAATTCACAGGGCATGATCCGTGTACTTGAGGATGAGGATGCCAATGTGGCCTATGACGGGCCAATGATCGTTCTGGTCAACCAGTTTTCAGCCTCGGCCTCGGAAATTCTGGCAGCTGCCCTGCAGGATTACGGTCGGGCGCTCATTGTCGGCGGGGCTCACACCCATGGCAAGGGTACAGTACAGGCTCTGGTGGATATGAACCGTAATCTGCCCCTGCTTCATCTGAAAAAATATGATGATCTTGGTGCCCTGAAGGTGACGATTCAGAAATTTTACCGGGTTAACGGGGGATCAACCCAGTACAAAGGAGTGACACCCGATATTGTACTGCCCAGTATGTTGGACTACCTGGAAACCGGGGAGCAGTACATGGATAATTCACTGCCATGGGATCAGGTCAAGGATGTGAACTATAATCCGTGGAGTGGTCCACGCTTTGCTGTTCAATCTACCCGCAAGAGAAGCGACCAATTTGTTGCCGAAAGCGAAAAGTTGAAAAGGATTGAACAGGAGAGTATCAAGGCAAAGCAGCGGACTGAGGAAACCATGGTGGCAAATTTTCTTGCAGGTGTGCTGGCAGAAAGAAAAGAACTTGAGCGGGCCAGAAAAGAGGCTCTGGAAGCCGGTATCATAAACGAGGGAGAGGATCAGGATGGTAAGGAAATCAAGGAGAAAAAGACCCTTGATGAGCAACTGGCCGATGATCCTTATGTCCATCTAACACTCTTTTTGATGGACGGTATCAGTGAAAGTGAACAGGTTGTCGGCAAGGCGGAGTGAATTTTTCCCTTGAAATCAGATCCCAACCATGATAGAGATTTGACTGTATGAATCGCCATTCATTTTACTGGTAATTATTCTCTAAATATATTGAAACGTTATGAACCTGATTGAGGCTTTGAAAAAGAAAAAGGAGAAGATTCTCTCGACATGGATCGAGAGAACACTGGACTCCTATATCTCATCAGGTTTTTTCAAACGATCCCAGGATAAATTCGCCAATCCGGTTGGCGCTAATATCAGGGAAGGTCTGACCCGATTGTATAATCTCCTGGTTCAGGGGGCGGACCAGCAGGAATATGTGGAACCTCTTGATCAGGTCATCCGTATTCGTGCAGTACAGGAATTCTCTCCGGCGCAGGCAGTTGCGCCAATTCTCGAGCTCAAGTGGGTTGTGAAGCAGGTTTTTTCTGCAGACAAGGAGTGCAGAGATCTGCTTTCCGAGCTTGATTCTTTTGACTGTGATGTTGACCGGGTTGCTCTGGCAGCCTTTGATTTGTATATGGAGTGCCGGGACAGATTGCACAGGGCCCGGATTCGTGAATTGAAGAGCGGCAGTTACATTCTGACGGATTCAGCCTGTGCCTCGGCAGTCATCCGGCAGAATCTGCAGGAAATATCGCAGATAAGCTGACGCATACGGCAGCATGACGGTGCAAACGGCCGGTTGATGCAGGGAAAAACTGTATCAGCTGTTCCGGCTTTTACCGCATTTTTTCATTTTGTTTTCGTTTAACCTGAAAGTGAGGGAGTGATCGATGAAGTACACCTTCCCCCTGGCGGCAGTCATTGCCCTGGTGTTGATTGCGTTGATAGGGTCGCAGATACCCGGTATGCAGTACCTGTTTGGTGTTGCCATACCCTATTTGGCCATTGCCCTGTTTGTAGGCGGGTTCTGCTATCGGGTAATACAGTGGGCCAAGTCCCCTGTCCCCTTTAAGATCCCCACTACCTGTGGGCAGGGGTATTCACTGCCCTGGATCAAGTATGACAGGTTGGAAGCGCCGGTCAAGACCTCCGAGGTGGTGGCCCGGATGTTCCTGGAGATCTTTCTGTTCCGGTCTCTGTGGCGTAATACCAAGTCTGAAGCTCTGAGTGGCCCCAAACTCACCTATGAGTCGTCCAAGTGGCTGTGGCTGTTCGGTATTATTTTTCATTACAGTTTTCTGGTCATTGTGCTGCGTCACATGCGCATGTTTCTGGAGCCGGTTCCCTTTCTGGTCACTGCCCTTGAATATGGAGACGGTATCCTGCAGATCGGCGCCCCCACCGTATATATGACCGATGCAGCTATTATTCTCGGATTGCTGCTCCTCTTCGGTCGCCGGCTGGTTAACCGCCAGGTGCGCTACATATCGCTTGCCAATGATTATTTTCCCCTGTACCTGATTTTCTCCATTGTCCTGACCGGTATCCTGATGCGTTTCTTCCTGCGTGACGGTATTGACATCGTGGCCATCAAGACCCTGGCAGTCGGGTTGGTGACCTTTCAGCCGACAATCAGTGGTGATATCGGAGCGATTTTTTACACCCATCTCTTCCTGGTATGCTGCCTGTTGGCCTACTTTCCTTTTTCCAAGCTGATGCACATGGGCGGTGTCTTTCTCAGCCCGACCAGGAACATGCGCAACGACAGCAGGATGCGACGCCATATCAATCCCTGGAACCCGGATATCAAACCTCATTCCTACGCCGGATACGAAGATGAATTCCGCGAGGACATGATTGAGCAGGGTATACCGGTTGAAAAAGAGTTGCCGAAAAAAGCAGACGACTAACGGTTGCATAACCTCAGGAGTATAAGGATAGAGCGATGGCTGTTGTAAAGATTGAGACCTTATCAAGGAGCGTGGCTGAAGGGCCTTCACTGATGACCGGCTCCATTCCAACAAAGGACTGGATGGATCTCCCGGTTGAATTCAAGCCCGGAAATTACGCATATCCGACCAAGAAGGAAATACTGGAGTATCTGGACAGCCAGTCCGGTATAAGTCTTCCCAATGCCCGGGAGTGGAGCCCTGAGGACGACGACTGGAAACTTCCTGAAGACTGGAAGGAGACCATTATCAACGGTCTGGCTGAACGGCTGGATAAATTCCGTTCCCTCAAGATCTTCATGGACTGCTGCGTACGCTGCGGCGCCTGTGCGGATAAATGTCATTTTTTCCTTGGAACCGGCGATCCCAAGAATATGCCGGTCCTGCGGGCGGAGTTGCTGCGATCAATTTATCGTCAGGAATTCACCCTGGCAGGCAAGTTGCTGGGAAAAATGGCAGGTGGACGCGAAATGACCGTAGGTGTGCTCAAGGAGTGGTTCATGTACGCCTACCAGTGTACGGAGTGTCGACGCTGCTCGGTTTTCTGCCCCTATGGTATCGACACTGCAGAAATCACCATGATGCTCAGGGAGCTCCTGCATCTGGTTGGTTGCGGCATCAACTGGGCCATGGAGCCGGTTGCCAATTCCAACCGGACCGGTAACCACATGGGGCTTACGCCCCAGGCGTTTAAGGGCAATGTCGATTTTCTCTGCGAGGATATCGAGAATTTGACCGGTATAAAGGTCAATCCGACTTTTAACCGTAAAGGTGCCGAGGTTCTGTTTATAACTCCCTCGGCTGATGTCTTTGCCGAGCCCGGTCTGTTTACCTGTATGGGCTACCTGTTGCTGTTTGAGGCCATCGGCCTTGACTATACCTGGTCAACCTATGCCTCTGAGGGTGGTAACTTCGGCCTGTTTACCTCCAACGAGGTAATGAAAAAACTCAACGGCAAGATGTATGCCGAGGCAAAACGGCTTGGCGTGAAATGGATTCTGGGCGGTGAGTGCGGTCATATGTGGCGGGTGGTCCATCAGTACATGGATACCATGAACGGTCCGGCTGATTTCCTGGAGGTGCCGAAATCCCCGATCACCGGCACGGTATTTGAGAATGCCGCTTCGACGAAAATGGTTCACATCAGCGAGTTTACGGCTGATCTGATTAAGAATAAGAAGATCAAATTCGATAAGAGCCGTAATGCCCACGTCAAGGCAACATTCCATGATTCCTGTAACCCGGCACGGGCCATGGGTCTTATGGATGAACCGCGTTATATTCTCGATCATGTTCTGGATGAATGGTATGAAATGCCGGAAAATACCATCCGCGAGAAAACCTTCTGCTGCGGTTCAGGTACGGCTCTCAATACCGACGAGATCATGGAACTGCGGATGCGTTCCGGCCTGCCGCGTGCCAATGCTGTTAAACATGTATTTGATAAACACGCTATCAATACCCTGGCCTGTGTCTGTGCCATCGACCGGGCAACCCTGACCACTTTGATGGATTACTGGGTTCCGGAGGTTACGGTTGCCGGTGTCAGTGAGCTGGTTGGTAATGCGCTTGTTATTGAAGGTGAAAAGAGACAAGAACTTGATGAGGGTCTCAGGACCCTGGTCTTTTAATTTCCCGGCTGGAGTGGAGGATTGAGAGATGTATGACAGTGGAAAAATTATACCAGGGCTGATTATTTTTGTCCTGTTTGTCACGTTTCCCATCTGGTACAACCACGGGGACGCCGGGGCAGTACCAAAAGTAGAGCTGCCCAAGGACACAAAAGAATGTGTGTTACCGGCGGATGAGATGCGGGCGGAGCACATGCAGTTGCTCAACGAGTGGCGTGATGATGTGCTGCGTAGTGCGGACCGGTCATTTAATGTCAAGATCGGTGATAAAAAGTACCAGATGAGCCTGATGAATACGTGTATGCAGTGCCATACGTCAAAAAAGAAATTTTGCGACCAGTGCCACGACTACACGTCTGTTTCACCATATTGCTGGGATTGTCATTTAGCTCCTGTTGAGTGAGCCGCTAAGGAGGATATGTACTGATGGATAAGAAGAGAAGAGACTTCCTCAAGATTGCCGGTGTCTCAACACTGGCCGGGCTCGGGGGAACCGCTGTCGTTGACCGGCTGGTCTCGGGAACAAGTCCTGTCAGCTCCAGGGCCGCAAAAGAGGTCACTACCGCCCATGGTGGGGGTCATGAACCGGCTGGCCAGGCCCATGATGCCGGGGCGGAAGTCGCCAAGTCGGGCAATCGGTTCGGTATGATTATTGATCTGCGCAAGTTCAAAGAAAATCCCGCCCTTGGTGACAAGGTGGTGGAAGCCTGTCATTCTACCCATAATGTCCCTGATTTTCCTGATAAAAAAGATGAGATCAAGTGGACATGGCTGACCGGGTATGAGAATGTTTTTACCGAGCATTCACAGCTCTATAAAGATCAGAACACACTGGACAATGAAGTGCTGGTCATGTGCAATCATTGTGACAATCCACCCTGTGTACGGGCCTGTCCGACCAGGGCGACCTTTAAGAACAAGGACGGCATTGTTGCCATGGATTATCACCGTTGCATTGGCTGCCGCTTCTGCATGGCAGCCTGTCCATACGGGATGCGCAGTTTCAACTGGCGCGATCCCAGGGCAGGACTGGACATGAACAAGCTCAACAAAGAGTTTCCCACCCGTATGCGCGGTGTTGTTGAGAAATGCAACTTCTGTGCTGAACGGGTCGGGCTTGGAAAGCAGCCCGCCTGTGTCGAGGCCTGTGGTGACAGCAAGGCCCTGATCTTCGGGAACCTGAATGACCCCAATTCAGAAATTAGAAAGGTGCTGAAAGCCAATTACACCATTCAGCGTAAGCCCTCTCTGGGCACCCATCCATCAGTCTTTTATATAGTATGAGGTCGCCATGTTTGAAAAAGCGCTAAAAGGAAATAATTACTACTGGGTATGGCTTGCCTTTCTGGGAGCGCTCATGACCATTGCCGCGTTCTGTTATGTCCGGCAGTTTAACTATGGTCTCGGTCTGACCGGTATGAGCCGCGATGTATCCTGGGGACTGTATATCTCCCAGTTTACCTTTCTGGTCGGTGTTGCGGCCGGAGGTGTGATGCTGGTTCTGCCCTATTATGTCCATAACTATAAGGCCTTCGGCAGGATTACCATCCTTGGTGAGTTTCTGGCTATTTCAGCCCTGCTCATGTGTCTGACCTTTATCGTGGCTGATCTGGGGCAGCCCCAGCGCATGCTCAATGTTATCTTTTATGCGCAGCCCAGGTCCATGCTGTTTTATGACATGATTGTTCTCAACGGTTACCTGTTTCTGAATATACTCTGCGGCTGGGTCATACTGACTGCTGAGCGCAAAGGGGAACATCCACCGAAGTGGATATACTTTTTTGTCTATCTGTCTATTCCCTTTGCAGTTTCCATTCATACCGTAACAGCTATGCTCTACTGCGGTCTGCCGGGCCGTCATTTCTGGCTGTCCGCTATTGTTGCCCCCCGATTTCTGGCCTCAGCCTTTGCCGCCGGTCCTGCCCTGATTGTTGTGGTTGCCCTGATTCTGCGTCGGGTTGCAAATTTTGATGCCGGTAAGGAGGCACTCAACAAGATGGTGACTATCATCATCTATGCGGCTCTGATTAACGTGTTTTTTGTCGGTTTGGAGTTTTTTGTCGGTTTTTATTCAGACATTCCAGGTCACAAGCACACCCTGCAGTATCTGTTCTTTGGCCTCGAACATCATGGTCATATCTATAACAACCTGGTTCCCTTTATGTGGGGGTTTGTCGTCCTCTTTGTCGTCGGGATAACCCTGCTCTGTGTTCCCTATACCAGAAACAACAAGAATGATATCTGGATCGGGATTGGCTGTGCAGCTATTTTTATCTCCTTCTGGCTTGACAAGGGTGTCGGCTTTGTTCTTGGTGGCTTTGTTCCGACGCCGCTTGAAGAGATTGTCGAGTATTACCCCAAGGCCAATGAAATTTTTATTACCATTGGTGTCTGGGCCATGGGAGCATTCATCCTCACCGTGCTCTACAAGATAGCCATCGATGTTGAGCATGAAATAGAAGCTTGATCGCAGCAGTCATACATTGGAAAGGCCTCTGATCATTTGATCTGAGGCCTTTTTTTTGGTTCAAGTCTGTGCTATATACCGTCAGTAATGAGTGAAAATCTAAATAAACGTGCTTTTTAGCCATGGGATCTTCAGCCACTGCAGAAAAGAGAGTACTGATCCTGTATTTTTCGTACAGCCACCAGACAAAAAATCTGCTGCAGGCAATGACCAGCGGTATGAAGGATTATCCTGTTAATGTCTTACTGCAGCGGATCGAACCGACCAGCCGGCTTCAGTTTCCCATTGGTACGATTGCCAAGACGTTCTGGAAAATGGTGTGTACCCTGTTTCGCCAGCGGACTCCTATTAAGGAACTGCCGGAATACTGTTTTGACAGGTATGATCTTATTATCCTGGCCGGCCCTACCTGGTCCTATAATCCCAGCGGACCCATACTGGCTCTCTTTGACCGGGACGGAAAGCGGTTGTTTCATGATCAGGTGGTGATTCCTCTCATTTCCTGCCGCGGGTACTGGCGAATGCACTGGTGGGGGCTGAAATCGCTGCTCTCCCGGTGCGGGGCAACTGTACCCAATCTGATTGTTTTTTCCCATCCCAGTAAAGAGCCGTGGCGTACTGTCGGTGTCTTTTTGAAACTGGCGGGCAGGGTCCCTGAGCGAATGTCCTGGCTGAGAAAACATTACCACAAATACGGGCATACTCGGGCTCAGATAGAAGAAGCACGTAACTTTGGTGACTTAATTGCTCATGCGCTGGTCACGGGTGTAGATCTCTCCACCCTGGATTTTAAGACCGTTCCCGCTCTATACAGTAAGCAATGATGAGCTTTCCCGCTGAGAGAGAACAGTGGTGTATCCACGAATTTTGAAAACAGAAATCATGACATGGCAGAGAGGTAGAGGTTCCATAACGTATAGATTGTATCTTGAAAGAAAAGATAAGACATAGCTGACAGGGCCAGAAACGGGCCGAAAGGAATTCTGGTCTGTCCGCCCCTTCCCTGCCTGATCATGGCCAGAATGCCGACAATCGAGCCGGCCAGAGAACTGGCAAAAACCACATACAGCAGGCTCTGCCAGCCTAAAAACGCACCAATCATGGCCAGCAGTTTGATGTCGCCACCACCCATCCCGTCTCGTTTTGTGAGCAGGTAGTAGCAAAATGCGATACCATAAAGAATGCCACCACCGATCAGGATGCCCAGTGCAGACTGCTGCCAGCTGACCAGGGATGTAATAAAAGAACCTGCAAAACCGATAATGATACCGGGCAGGCTGATGACGTCAGGGATGATCTGGTGCTGAATATCTATGAAAATAATCACCAGCAGGGCGGCGAGGAAGAGGAAATAGAAAAAGAGTTCAAAGGAAAGACCGAAGCGGTTATAAAGACCCAAAGTCAGAAATGCCATGCAGAGTTCGACCAGCGGGTACTGCAGGGAAATTTTCGTTTTGCAGGAACGACATTTTCCAGCCAGGACGATGTAGCTGACAACAGGTATGTTTTCATACCAGTGCAGCTCAGTATTGCATTTCGGGCAATGTGAACCCGGGAACACTATGGACTGGTCATCATCAGGCAGTCGGAGTATGACAACATTGAGAAAAGAGCCGATAACGGCCCCGAACAGAAAACTGAAACAATATGCAATGGTGTCCACTCTACCTGTCCTCGTTTCAAATGTTTTTTCGATGCGTTCCGCATCCCGGTACTTTTATCCGATCACTCTTTACTTGTAGCCTTTTCAATGGTTGAATTCCAGGAAAAATGCAGAGTCGACTCCATTGACCGGCTCAGTTCCGATGTCTATCGGTTCCTCATTCATGCTCCCCGTATTACCGGAGTTGCCCAGCCAGGACAGTTTGTCATGGTACGGGTTGCAGGTAACTATGACCCGTTGTTACGACGTCCTTTTTCCATACATCGGAAGTCGTCGGATGGTACCCTCGGGCTGCTGTTCAAGGTTGTCGGCAGGGGAACGGATATTCTTGCCACTGTCAGGGTCGGTGACTTTCTTGATCTGATCGGTCCGCTGGGCCGGGGGTTTGATCTTGCCCGTGAGGGTTCGATCTGTATTATTGGAGGTGGAATGGGTGTTGCTCCCCTCTATTTTCTGGCTGAACAGCTGCTGGAGAGTGACCGGAGTCCTGACAGGGATCATGTCCTGCTTGGCGCACGCAATCGAGAGGAGCTTACCGGGCTTGCAGCAGATTTCATTGACCTTGGCTACCCGGTCCGGACGGCAACTGATGACGGCAGCATGGGACACCACGGCTTTGTTCCTGATCTGCTTGATACTGTTCTGCCTGGAGTCAGCCGGGTCTATACCTGCGGCCCACATCCCATGATGAAGGCAGTTGTCGACAAGTGTCTCCAGGCGAATGTACGCTGCCAGGTTTCCCTGGAAACACATATGGCCTGCGGCCTGGGAGCCTGCCTGGGCTGCACGGTTCCGGGTCCGGACGGTAACTTTGTACACGTCTGCAGGCAGGGGCCGGTTCTCTACAGTGACGAGGTCGCATGGTAACACCTTCTGAGACACTGGATCTGCAGGTACGCATCGGCAGTCTTGCGCTCCCCAACCCGGTCATGACTGCTTCCGGCACCTTTGGCTACGGCAGGGAGTTCAGCAACCTGGTTGATCTGCAGCGCCTCGGTGCTATTGTGGTCAAGGGGATTTCAATGCTGCCGCGGCCGGGCAATCCGCCGCCGCGCATTGTTGAGACCGCCTGCGGCATGCTCAATGCCATCGGCCTGGAAAATGTCGGAGTGGATCGTTTTATTACCTCGAAAATGAGCTATCTGAAAAAGCTTGAGACACCGGTCATTGTGAACATTCTCGGTGATTCTGTTGAGGAATACGCAGAGATTGCCCGCAGGTTGGACGGGGTTGACGGTATCAACGGACTGGAGGTCAATATTTCCTGTCCGAACGTGAAAAAGGGTGGCGTGGCATTCGGGACAGTTCCTGATATGGCGGCAGCTGTTACCAGTGCAGTGCGGCAGGCCACCAGGCTGCCGGTTATCATCAAGCTTTCCCCGAATGTGACTGATATCGTTCTCATGGCCAGAGCAGTTGAAGATGCGGGGGCGGATGGCGTGTCCCTGATCAACACCCTGATCGGTATGGCCATTGATGTACAGACCCGTAAGCCCCGGCTGGCCAATGTGATTGGCGGCCTGTCGGGTCCTGCCATCAAACCGGTGGCCCTGCGCATGGTCTGGCAGGTGGCTTCTGCGGTCTCCATCCCGGTCATCGGAATTGGTGGTATTACCACTTCTGATGATGCTCTGGAATTCATGCTGGCCGGAGCAACCGCCATCCAGGTCGGAACGGCAAATTTTTATGATCCTTCGGCTCCGGAGCAGATTATTGATGGAATAAAAGCGTACCTGCAGCAACAGGACGTCCACTGTATCCGGGATATTATCGGTACCTTGCAGACAGGACTGTCCTGATGGCAAGGGGAAAGATCTGCATATCCATTGCCGGAGATGATGCGGCATCAATTTATGCTGAGGTGCAGCCGGTCCTTGAGATGATAGATGTGATTGAGATCCGTCTGGACGCAATGGCAGAGCCGGAGGTAACACAATGGTGTTCTCTTTTTCGGAAGCCGTTGCTTTTCACCAACCGGCCGGTCTGGGAAGGCGGAGCATTCAGCAGTTTTGAAGATGATCGGGTCCGCCCGCTCTTTGCTGCAGTCGAGTTGCAGACAGCCTATGTGGACTTTGAGCTGCGGGCTGATCCCGGGCTGCGCAACCAACTCCTGCAGGTCATGCAGCATTCAGCCACCCGAATGATTCTTTCCTGGCATGATTTCAAATCAACCCCTGCAGCAGAGGATCTGGCGGGCATTCTGCAGCAGATGATGGACAGTGGAGCCCATATCGGCAAGATCGTAACCACTGCCCACAGTCCTGCGGATGTGCTGCGGGTTCTTCATCTGCAGGAACAGGCACTGGCAGCAGATTTTCCCTTGAGCTGTTTCTGCATGGGTGAGGCCGGTCGAATCAGCCGGCTGGCTACCCTCTATCTTGGGGGATACATGACCTACGCAGCGTTGAGTGATGAACATGCGACCGCTCCGGGCCAGCTGTCAGTAGAGCGGTTGTTTGCTCTCTGCCGGGAATTTGAGGGAGGTGCTGCTCATGGTTAACGGCCGGACTTCTCTGTACGGCATTATCGGCAATCCTGTGGCCCATTCCTTAAGTCCCATAATGCATAATGCCGCCTTTTCCGCTCTTGGTCTGAACGGGATATATGTCCCTATGCCACTGCAGAAGGTGGGCGATGGAGTGAAGGGTTTGGCAGCTCTCGGCTTTATTGGTGTGTCGGTCACTGTCCCCCATAAGGAGGCCGTGATGGAGTTTCTGGATGAAGTCGACCCGGTGGCCCGTCGGATCGGCGCGGTCAATACCCTGCTCTTTCGTACGCATCCCGACAACGGAGCCGTGGTCAGCCGGGGTTTTAATACCGACTGGCTGGGATCAAACCTGGCACTTGCAGAGAAGATGAAACTTCCGGGCAGCAAGGTGATAATCCTTGGCGCAGGAGGTGCGGCCAGGGCGGTGGGATTCGGGCTGGTCGAGGCCGGTGCCGAAGTCATCATCTGCAACCGCAGTGAAGAGAGGGGACAGGAACTGGCCCGCTGGCTGGGCTGTGGTTTCTGTTCCACAGGTCAGCTGGCCGGGGCTCAGGCTGACGGCTTGGTCAATACCACTTCCGTGGGTATGGAACCCGATGTTGATGGTATTCCCATTGACCCGGACCTGCTTTCCGGCTTCAGCGTGGTTATGGATATTGTTTATGCACCCCTTGCTACCTCCCTGCTCAAAAAAGCTGCTGCTGCCGGTTGCCGGACCATTGATGGCCTGTCCATGCTCCTGTACCAGGGTGCTGTCCAGTTCAAGATCTGGACCGGTCAGCAGCCGCCGCAGGATGTGATGCGGGAGGCACTGCTGGCTGAACTTGCCGGACGGGAGCAATAGCGCTCCTGCAGCAGTCATCCAGAACCATTAACCAGCATGATGTGTTCACATGATTGAGTTGAAACCTGTACAGACCCTTGACGCTGTTGTTACAGTTCCCGGTTCCAAGAGCCTTACCCAGCGGGCCCTGATAGCTGCTGCACTGGCAGACGGGCAGTCCATCCTGATCGGTCCTCTGGCCAGTGATGATACTGCCTATACCATAGGAGCACTTCGCCTGATGGGCATTGAAGTGGATGATACTGATCCCGACCAGTGGAAGGTAAGAGGAACACGAGGCAGAATCCAACAGCCGGAGCAGGAAATATACTTAGGCAATAATGGAACCGCCACCCGGTTTCTGACCTCTGTAGCTGCTCTTGGTCATGGCCGCTTCAGGATCAGCGGGGATGAACGGATGGCCCAGCGCCCCATTGGACCGCTTATGGAGGCATTGCAGGGCTGGAACGTGAAAATCAGGAGTGAGGCGGATAACGGCTGTCCACCCCTGCGTATTGATGCCGACGGTTTGTCCGGCGGTCGGACAGTGCTGCCCGAGGCAAAATCCAGCCAGTATCTTTCCTCTTTGCTGCTGGTCGCCCCTTATAGTGCCCAACCTGCGGAACTTGAAGTGCAGGGCCAGGTGCTGTCTCGACCTTACGTGGAGATGACCCTGGCAATAATGGCGGATTTCTCCATTCGGGTTGAGGCGGCACCTTCGCTCAACTATTTTCGCATTCCGCAGGGATGCTACCAGGCAACCGAGTACCGGATTGAAGGAGATGCCTCGGGTGCGTCATACTTTTGGGCAGCTGCAGCCGTCACCGGTGGCAGGGTCACGGTGGCCAATGTACCGGTCCCCTCTCTGCAGGGGGATGCCCAGCTGGTGCCCCTGCTGGCTCGTATGGGCTGCAGCGTGAAGCTGGTCGACGGCGGCATCAGTGTCCAGGGACCGGAACAGCTCCAGGGTATTGAGGTTGACATGGCTGACATGCCTGATGTTGCACCTACTCTTGCGGTGGTGGCGGCCTTTGCAGAGGGAACTACGGTTATCAACAATGTTGGCCATCTGCGGATCAAGGAATGCGACCGGCTGGCAGCCATGGTCACTGAACTGCGCAAAATGGGTGCTGATGTTGAAGAAGAAGCTGACCGGATGAATATTCACGGCCGGGCCGGTGGTTCAAATCTGCATGGCGCAGAGATAGAAACCTATGAAGATCATCGTATTGCCATGAGTTTCGGAGTTGCCGCTTTAAAAGTTAGCGGTGTGCGAATCCACAACGAAAACTGCGTGGCAAAATCTTTTCCAGACTTCTGGCAGCGATTTCAGGGAATGACGAGGTAGCCGGCAGCCGGGGAAAAAACCATCAGTTTCCTTCCATCAGGACGGTCAGCGGGTCTCCGATGCGGCATTTTGTCAGCTTGGCGGCACTGCCTCTGTTGACCGCGATTTCAAGATAGCCGGCACTGTCAATGACTGCAACCAGACTGCCGGAGGGTGAATCAGAATAGGTGGTGGAAATGTTGTTGACCGTATGGCCCTTGATTCTGATTCCGGAAAAGCTTGCCGGTTGAAATTTACTCAAGTCTGCAGTGGTAATATTCGTGCGGATATTTCCAAAGCGATCAATATGCAGAATCTGGCCTCCTATTCCGCTTTTGGAAAGAGTCGGTTCAGGCAGGTTGAGATGTGTGCAGGATTGGATATCTGTAGCCGGACCGATTTTGTCCAGTTCCATTCCCCCTGCCACTGCTGCAGCAACCGGGGCCATGATGTCACGGCCATGAAAAGTTGAGCTGATTTCAGTGGGAAAAAGGGACGCGTTTTCAACCCGGTGCACGGTCTGAATCAAGTCGTCTGTAAAGAGCAGGGATAATATCCCGTTGTCGGGTGCAATAAACAGATGCTTCCCGTCTGTTGCCGTCAGTATGCGACGCTGGCTGCCGACGCCCGGGTCGACGATGACCAGATGGATGGTTCCTTCCGGGAAATAGCTGTAACTGGTACGGATGGTCACGGCTGCAGTCAGGATATCATGGGCCTGGATGGAGTGGCAGATGTCAATGATACGAACAGCAATGTTATGCTTGAGGATAGCCCCTTTTACCTGTCCGACATAAGGATCCTCCAGACCGAAATCCGTTGTCAAGGTAACAATGTTGGCAATTTGCATCAGGTTCTCTCCTTTTTTCCGGTAACCAGGACACAGAATCCGGCCTGTTCATTGATGCCCTGTTGAGCCCTTTCCTCTCTATTTGCCTTTCCAGGAGGCTCAAGCAGGGTCGAGTGACTTTCCAGCAGAAAAAATCCTGTCTGGTGGAGCATGGTCAATGTTTCTTCTATTGTATAGAAGCGGGCATGTTTATAATAGAGGTTTCCCTGTTTTTTCTTGCTGTCAAGCTGTTTTCCCCACTGAGAGCGGGCTGGAACCAGTCCGATAATCAGGCGACCATCACTTTTGAGTACCCGTTGGCATTCAGCCAGGACCAGATCCGGATCAGCCAGGAAACAGAGGGTGAAGAGCAGGAACAGTGTTCCGACACTCTCTGACCTTAACGGCAGCTGTTCACCAATAGCAGCTACTCCTATAATACCTCTCTTCAGGCCACGTTGCAAGGCTGCAGGTGCAGGATCAATGCCTGCGGTTACACCCAGTTGCTCTGCAAATCTGCCCGGACCGGATCCTATCTCGATTTTCGGGCCGGGCAGGGGAGAGGAAATCTCGCGTAAGGCGGCAAGTTCCGTTGCAAACAGCCAGCTGTCTTCGTACCAGTTGTCATATTCTGCAGCACGTTCATGGAAAACACGAGCAGCCTGTTGCCAGTTGTTCTGCAGGGATTGTTTTGATTCAGTCATAGGCTATCGGACCGTAAGATGAGAAAGTAAAGCGTTCCGGTTTCTTTTATGATTCCCGCAATCCGGCCTGCCTGCTCACCTGCACCCCAGAACAGATCAACCCTGCCAGGGCCGCGGATGGCGGAACCTGTATCCTGTACCAGCACAAAACGGTGGACAGGTGTCCAATCAACAATTTTCCCTGATTTAAAAACCGGCCGCCTAGTTTTGAGAAAAGCAAGACCTCCAGCTGGAAAACAGCCCTGATCAGTCGCAATGGAGCGGCCCGGCGTCAACTCCTGCCCCAGGCTGCCGATGGCGCCAAATGTTCTGGTCCAGTTGAAAAAGACGTAGGACGGATTTGTAAAGAGAATTTGCTCCCGCTCCTGCGGATGGTTGTTGATATATTGACGGATAGATTCCATGGAAGCCTCCTCCAGGCTGATACGACCTGTCTGTACCATGTATTTGCCGATGGAGCGATATGGATGGCCGTTTTTGGCTGCATAGTGTATCCCCCGTAATGTGCCGTCACGCAGACGGATAAGTCCCGAGCCCTGCACCTGCAGGAAGAATACGTCCAGAGGATCTTTAAGCCAGACCAGCTC
>CAZKBZ010000006.1:4964-7067 GCA_964551175.1 uncultured Desulfobulbus sp. | reverse complement strand
TGCAGTTCCTGGTCCGTGAGTCCTGCAGCCAGCAGGGCCCGGAAGGCGGTAAGAGACCGGGCAAGACGTCTTACAGAAATTTCTTGATCAGCAATGGTGACCACTGTGGTATCAGCAGGTCGGGAGTGAAGGTAATCAAGACTGCGCTGAACAGCCTGGATCAGTCCCTGTCGATCAAGGTCATCCTGAAAAGGAGGCAGGGACCTGGAACTGACAGGAATAAGCGGAGTTACTGTACAGCTTGCCGGCAGAAACAAGAGCAAACCCACTGCCATGGGCCAGAGGCTGGACAGAATAATTCGCTGCATGCCCTTTAATTCCTGCTGTTGCAGGTCAATTGGCTGTCCATCTTGAACCAGTTCAGTCTGCAAATTGGCGGGAAAAGGCCTCGGTAAATTTATCAAGCTGCTCTGCCGGCAATTCATTGATACCAGCCGCTGCCGCCCTGCCACCGCCGGTGGCAAATTTACGGCAGAGAGTGTCGGCACCTTTCCGATTATGAAGCGGGGCCCGGACACTGATTCGTAAAGAACCATCACTGTTGGCAGTCAGCAGGGCATGGGCAAGTTCCGGCTTGTCCCGGGCAAGGGTATTGGAAAAGACGCCTGCCACCCGCCGTGCCCATGGTTTGGGAGGCAGTTGAAATATCCTCCCATTTTCATCTTCATGTATTGGTCCATACGACATGGCCCTGGCCATATCATCCCGGTAGCCGTTGCGAAGTGTCTGCAGTGCGGGAGAGTCGACATAAAAGGCAAGCGGATCGGTGTAGGGCTGCAGCTGGCGAAAAAGTTCATCCGGAGGAAAGAACAGGTCCGTAATTTCAGCGCCATAGCCATTGTAGTTGAGCAAAATGCCGGCTTCCTTCAACTGTTTCGTTTCTTCCCTGGTATAACCCAGCCTGGTTGCCAGCTCTCCAGCCGGTTCATCAAGGTTGTCGCCAAAGGCTCCGACAACAGCCCAGGAACTGTATTTTCCCTGGAGAAGGGAGTTGATTATCAGGGATGTGCAGGTTAACGGGTCTGGAGCAAGATGGGTCGTTAATCTCTCTGAAGAGGGGAGAGTACCTGCATAGTGATGATCTGCGTAAAAAACAGTATTACCCCTGGTAAGAATTGTCTCCAGGCTGTCACGATTGCGGTCAAGGGAGATGTCCAGAACGGTGAGCTGCGCATCACTCACATCTGTCAATTGCTTAAGAAGGGTGATATCACGTTTGACGCCGCTTACAAGCAGGGCATCCGGACGGGGTTCATGCAGTCGCAACTGGTGCAGTGCACAGAGACCATCAGCATCACCGTTGAAGACATCAATGTATTGCATTATACGGTGCTGCAGAAATTCATAAACCGATTACAGCCCGGGCAGATCCAGACCAAGAGGATTGCCGATATTGGCCAGTCGAAACATGACAGTGTACTTTTCATTCCCGGGCGTCTGGTTTGCTGCAAATTCCACTGACCAGCAGGAGGGGTGATAGATCAGGTTATATGTCTGTTCAACAATTTTACTGTCTTCAATGGAGCTTTCAAAGGAAAAACCGGCAGACCAGTTGTAGAGTAAACCAACCCGGGCAGCAGCCTTGATAGAGCTTGTTTTTTCATTATTCCAATTATTATCATTCTCCCAGTTGATTCCGCTGTCATACCGGTAATCAAGGGAAAAAATATCCCCGCGGCTGTTAAGGTAATCACCCTCGACGACGTGTTTAAGAAAACCATCACCATACACATCCAGATCGGTACGATAAACAAATCGTAATTCGGAGAGCGGATAATATTCCAGCCGCATGTTTACCGGAGTAAACGGTGTGTCGCTTTGGGAACTGCGGATGTCATAGCTCTGCTTGATTTTTATAAATCCATAATCACGGTCATATTTTTTGTCTCCGTCCTGCCCGCTCAGGGAAAAGAAGTTGTCTAATCCATAGGTGATAAGATTCTGATCAGCAACATTATCAACTGAGTCAAACTGGGGAAGATCCTCCTGATCAACGTCGGAAATATACTTGTAGTTGACATAGGGACGGAAAGTATGGCTGAAACCGGTGGCGGAACCAACATTAATACCGAAATCCCGAATCATGGTTGTACCGATTTCTGC
>CAZKBZ010000006.1:0-4864 GCA_964551175.1 uncultured Desulfobulbus sp. | reverse complement strand
GAATCACCATTGGTCTGAATGGCGTACGATGTATTGCGGACGCCGGCGGCTACAACGGTTTCCAGGTAGTCGCTGAGCGGAACCGCCACCGTTACCCGTGGAAACAGGTCTAGCCGGTGTGCACCAACGCCCTCCTTGCGCCAGTAGTAAACATAATCAGCGTTCCAGGAAAGATCCACGCCGGAATCATAGAGCGGCAACAGCCCGCGATAGTTCACTTCAGGCAGTTTCCACAGCGGAGTGGGGCTGTTTTTTGCCTGTCTGACATCGTTGATTCCCCGCAGGTTTGCCTGCAGAGACATGCCGTTTCCCCAGGAACGCAGCACACGCAGGGTATTGTTACGTTCATCGGCTGTTTTGTTCTGGAAGCCGCGGCCAAAAACATCAAAGAAGCGGCTGTTGCTCATGTTAAAGCCTGTCAGACCGGAGTTGAATTCTGTCAGATAGTCCCGGTCAGATACGATGTCAAGGTCAAGTCTGCTGGTCCATTCACCTATATCCTGGTCGACCTTACCTCGTATCCAGTAACGGTTTTTGTTGGTGTGCGTATAGTTGCCGTCATTGAAATAGTCTGCATTGTCGGGATCATCAATGTCGCTGAGTTCATCATTAAGAAAGTTGGCCATAAAGCCACCCTTGGATTCCTGGTCCAGGACATAGCGCATCTCAATACCACCCATAAAACCACGCTCAACCATGTACTGTGGATACAGGGTGATATCGCTGTTGGGAGAGAGATTAATGAAAAAGGGAAATTCCATACCGAATCCGTCCCGATCAGATATGGAAACAGAGGGAAACAGGAAGCCGGTTTGCCTGGTTCGCTTGGCAGGCAGAATCATAATGGGAGTATACAGTATGGGCACATTTTTAATCCGAAAGACCGCATGCTTGAGAAAGGCGTAGCCGCCGTCGGTGATATCGGCTTCAGAGGCCCCGAAACTCCAGGGAGGTGTTTCACCGTCCTTGAGTTTACAGGTGATCAGCCAGCCGTCTTCGATATGGTAGCTCACGTCACCGGTTTTTTCGATAACCCTGCCTTCAAAATGCATATCCTTGTACTGGCGTATTATCGTTGCATTGGTAAAGGAACCCGTCTCCCGGTTGAGATTGACCACCCCTTCCTCAGCCGTCAACTGGTCGGGCCCGACATCAATCAGGACATTGCCGCGAACCTTGACAGTACCAAGGTCCATGTCATACACCATCCAGTCAGCCTTAATGGTGGTGATGACCTTGGTGGTTGTAACCGTTTTCGTCTTTTCCGTATCAGTTGTTTCTTCGATTGCCGCCCCTGGTACTTCTTCCAGTAGAGAGCTCCAGTCAGTCTTTCCTTTGACTTTCTGCTGCCTGGTTACCTGTTCGGATTTTTCCAGGATAACGTTGCCCTCGGCAATAACGCTGGGCGGATTCTCATAACGGGTTAATTTATCTGCCGTGATCTCCCATTGTTGAGCCTTGACAGCCCCTGCACCCGCGTCTGTCGCGGAAAACAGGCAGGCTGTGATAATAAGGGCAACAAGCGTAAGGATCGGGGAAAGCGGATTGTTGTAATTCACCTCGACCAGCTCCTGTGATATACTGAAAAGAGAAAGGAATAATTAAAAAAATACGGGACTGCAATTGAGTGAAATGTACGCGTACCCGCCTTTTAAGTCAAGGAAAAATGCGCAGATTAGACTTGCGGTGCCTATCAAATTGTTTTATGTATCCAGCGTATATTATTAATGTAATACCATGATGTTGTCTTTTCCCGAAGAGGAAGAGTTCTGCAGCATCCACTGTAAACGACAGCAGAGTCTTCATGGTTGTACCCGGTGATGTTTGTATAACCATGCAGTATCGCCCCGCAGTTTTCTATGAATCATATCTTCGGCCCGGTGAATTCCAGGCGACTCGGACGCTCTCTCGGCGTTGATCTCTTTCAGGAAAAGATCTGTAATTTAAACTGCATATACTGCGAGGTCGGTCCGACAACCCGTTTAACCTGTGAGCGTGCTGAGTATACGCCCACTGCTGAAATTATTGCCGATATTGATGCATACTGTCTCAATCCGCAGCGGGTGAGTGAGCTCGATTTTGTCACTGTGACCGCCAGCGGTGAGCCGACTCTCCATTCAGGCCTGGGCAGGATACTGGAACATGTAAAGAAGACAGTGGCAAAACCTGTTGCCGTTCTGACCAATGGAACGATGCTTTCCGATAAAGAGGTCTGTGCAGAACTTTCCCTGGCAGACGTGGTTATTCCGTCTCTGGATTCGGCTCTGCCGGCAAGTTTCCGGAGGCTTGATCGACCGGCAGCCTGTCTGACTTTACAGCAGATAATCGAGGGGCTTGTCACCTTTTCTCACCAGTACCAGGGAAAGTTATGGCTGGAGATTCTGTTTGCCCGGGGTATTAATGATTCAGAGCAGGATGTGGAGGCACTCTTAAGGGTTGCCGCCCGGATGCGTGTTGATCGGATTCAGCTCAACACGGTTGCCCGGCCGCCGCTGGAGTCTTTTGCCCGTCCTCTTGAGCAGAGCAGGATGCAGGACATAGTCGAAAAGTTCAGAGCAGCAGAGCCATCCAGGCCTGTTGATCTTCTGGCCCAGGGGGCCGGGCAGGAGGATCACCATCCTCGGCAAAGGGAATTTGATCTTGAGAGTGATGCGGAAAGGCAGGCATTACTGGGCGAGATCGTAGAGATGTTAAAAAGGCGGCCGTGTACGGCCGCAGATATTAACCGGACTTTCCATCTGGGAGGTCCGGACAAGGTTGAGCAGCTTCTTGATCCGCTTGTCCATGCCGGAACGTTGCAGAAACGGTTCCATGGTGACAGGCTTTACTATCAGTGACACAAGGAGAAGGGATAGCTGCTTTGAAAAAAATATTTCAGATAAGGAAAAATGTATGACAGATGAGTCAAAAAAAGCTGTTCGGAAAAAACAGGCCGGGAAAACCGTGACCAAAGTAACAACCGGTGCCTGGTGGAAGAGTGGTGTCCAGTTGACGGCTAAAGAGGAAGATGTAATCCCTTCTCAGGTAAAAAAGGTAAAAAAGGTGGTTGTTAATTCACCTGAAAAAGAATCAAAAACCGGCAAAACCGCGTCTGCTGCAAAAAACAAAAAACAAACGTCCGGCCGGAGTGGCAGAAAAACGAAAGCAGCAGCATCGGACAGAAAAGCGGAAGAACAGAAAAAAAACACTCAAAAGAATGAAACTAAGAAGGGAAAAAAAGAAAAATCCCGTCAGCAGCAAAAACCGGCTGGACGCCGCAGTAAAGGAGATCCTAAAGATAAGCAGGAGAATCAACAACCTGAAAAGAAAACGAGTAGAAGCAAAAAAACTGTTACCAGGCTGCTGATTAATGCCGAAGAGCCTGAAGAGTGTCGTATCGCCCTGGTGGAAAACGGTCGCCTTGAATCATTCCACGTTAACACGGTTGTCCGGGAGAGGACAAAAAATAACATCTACAAGGGACGTATTGTTTCGGTTGAAGCCAGCCTGCAGGCTGCTTTTGTGGAGATCGGTACCGGCAGGAACGGTTTTCTGCCGTTCAGTGATATCCATCCGGAATATTATAAAGAAGATGTAAGCGAACAGAGCCGAAAGCTGATCAGCCAGCATCAGTGGAAGAAACTGAAAATTGAAGATGTTGTCAAGCGGGGGCAGGAGGTACTTGTTCAGGTCGTCAAAGAGGTGACCGGTAACAAGGGCGCAAACATGACCACCTATCTCTCCCTGCCCGGACGGTGCCTGGTCCTGATGCCCGGCAGTGACAGTGCAGGCATTTCACGTAAGATTTCAGGAGAGGAACGGCGTGGTCAGTTGCGGGAGATAATGAGTAAATTCAGTATCCCCGAGGGAATAGGCTATATCGTACGTACGGCAAGTGCCGAGATCACCAAGACCGCCCTGCAGCAGGATCTCCGCTATCTGCTGGGGTTGTGGAAGGATATCAAAAAACGCGGCCAGACCACCGAGGCGCCTGCCCTGATCTATGAAGAACAGGACACGGTGGTCCGTTTTCTGCGGGATCATTTTGTCCCGGATATCCAGGAGATCATTGTTGACACCCAGGAGTCGTTTGAGCAGGTGACCAAGTTTGTTGGACTGCTCCCTGCCAGACAGCGCAAGGTACAGGTCAAGCTGCACCGTGGTGCCAAACCTCTTTTTAATCAGAATAACATTGAAGAGCAGATCGAGTCGATCTATCAGCCGCAGGTGCAATTACCTTCGGGCGGCTCCATTGTTATCGATCCCACCGAAGCTCTGGTAGCCATTGATGTCAACTCTGGCCGGACTTCCCAGAAGGGTGATTTTGAAAAGTCTATCTTCCTGGCCAATATGGAGGCTGCCGATGAGCTGGCCCGTCAACTCCGGTTGCGTGACCTGGGCGGCCTGATCGTGGTGGATTTTATTGATATGCGCAATAAAAAACACATCAGGGAAGTTGAAAAACAGGTGAAGAGCGCCATGAAGCGGGATAAGGCCAAGGTGGATATCAGCCGTATCTCGCGATTTGGCCTGATGCAGATCTCCCGCCAGAAGATGGGTGCTCCCATTGAAAAGGGCAGTTATCGCCGCTGTGAATACTGCGAAGGTCGTGGCGTGGTTCGTTCCGTTGAAACGCTGGCTCTCTACTACCTGCGCCGTATTCAGACCGGGATCAGCCGGAAAAAAATTAAACGGGTGGAGGCCAGACTGCCTCTTGATGTCGGCCAGTATCTGCTGAACAAAAAGCGGAGTGAGCTTGCTGAACTGGAATCCAAGCACCACGCAAGCATAGATATCATTCCACGCCCGGACATGAAGCCCAATGAGAACAAGATCGATTTTCTCACCTTGCCCCTGCCGAATGGTAAAGAACAAACCTGATTGG
>CAZKBZ010000005.1:12028-59178 GCA_964551175.1 uncultured Desulfobulbus sp. | reverse complement strand
TTCGGCGGTGGTGGTGGCGGCTTTGGCGGAGGTGGAGCCTCTGGTGGCTGGTAACTTTTGGGATTGCAAACACCATGCGTTATTTCATCCAAGGTGGGTTTTACCCGCAACCCGATTAATAGACAAAGGGAAAAGGGAACTGAGAACTGGAAAAGATCATTTTGGAAACTTTTACCTTTTTCCTGTTCCCTTTTCCCTTTCCACTGTTTGTTTTATTGCATAAAATGCGCTCTCATTTTTTTGTTTTTCATGACAGAAGTTGAGAGGAAAGTCACTAACGGAGAAAATTCATGAGTCAGGGAATCAAAGCTGTTCTGATGGTACTGGGAGTAATTGTTGCAATCGCTGTCGGCGTCCTGCTGTGGGGTGTCGGCCAGTACAACAGAGTTGTTGCCATGGATGAACAGGTCACTGCCCAGTGGGCCCAGGTGGAGAACCAGCTCAAACGCCGTTTTGACCTTATTCCCAACCTGGTGGAGACTACAAAGGGGTATGCCAAGCATGAAAAGGAAATTTTTGAAAATATAGCCAATGCCCGCAAAAGTTATTTTCAGGCAAAGTCAATTCCGGAAAAGGTTGCAGCGGCAAACGGTTTTGAAAGCGCACTCTCCAGGTTGCTGATGCTGCAGGAAAACTATCCCAATCTCAAGGCCAATGAATCCTTCCTGAAACTCATGGACAGTCTGGAGGGTACTGAAAACCGGATAGCCGTTGAACGTAAACGCTATAACGATGCGGTCAAAGTCCTGAACACCTATCGCAGAACTGTTGTCGGCCGCTTTATCGCCGCCTTTGCCGGAGTAGAAGCTGCCGAATACTTCCAGGTTCCGGAAGGTCAGAAAGAAGCTCCCAAGGTGAAGTTTGACTGAGCTCCTGCCCGCCGCTTTCTGCCTTAAGGGCACCTTGAAAAATTAGATATTTCGAAGTCTACGCTATCTGCCCGAGTTCAAGGAACAGTGAAAAATAAAAGCGCAGCATATTGGGCATATGTGAGCATTTTGTTTTTCGCTGTGACACAGAAATCGGGAAAAATAGCAATTTTGCAAGGTGGCCTAAAAAGAGCAGCACCCGGCATACTGACGGCTGTCATGCTGCTGGCCATGACCTGTGGATGCAGTACAGATCCGACGGGTGTCCATGATCCGGCCGGACTGTTGTCTGCTGATCAGAAATCCCGGATTGAACAGCTGCATCAGGTGCTGCTTGATGAACTGGATACTGACTTTTCCCTGGTTATCTCTGACAGCCCTGTTCCGGAGATAGACCGGGACGCCGCACAATGGTTCAACACACACAAGGTCGGGTGCAACAGCAGCAAGAACAAGGGCGTGCTTCTGCTGGTGGACCCGATACAGCAACAGGTGAGGATCGAGATCAGCTATTCTCTGGAACCTGTTTTTCCTGATTCCTTTGTCGGTTATATTCAGCGCCGACAGATGCTGCCTTACTTCAACACCAACCAGATCGGCCACGGTATAGAGGCGGTCATTGAATTGCTGGTTGCCCGGATCATGAACGCAACTGCCGGCGAGCCCTTTGATCCGATCAAAGAAATCGGTCCCGGATTTTTAAGCGGTGGCGCTGGTGCGGATATCGGATATGGCACAAGTGATACCCTGCCCCGTCCCGCTGAAACGGGAAAACAGGTTTCTGCCCAACCCTCTCCAGAGGCTGCGCTGGAGGCCTATAAAAAAATACTCGCGGATCATAACAAAAGAGCAGATCTCGGGCTCTACAGTCCAGAATCCAGGATTTTTTTCAGCAAATGGACCGTCACAGATGCTCAGTTTGACAATGTACTTCAGGAGCTTCTGTCCCAGGAACCGGAAAAGATCATTATCCATGATTCCCGTGCGGTTATCAGGTATCCGGTCATGCAGCGTGCACTGTCTCCTTTCCTGCTTATCCGCAGTGACGAGGGCTGGATGTTTGATTTTGCCACCATGAACCGGGTCATTGGCATGAACCATAAAAACCAGTGGCATTTCCTCCACCAGAACCATCCTTACATGTTTGGATTTATGGACCTGCACTTTGACAAAAACGGTTTTCCCTTTCAATAATCTTGTACAACGATTCCCATGCAATCTTTGAAAAATACGATTCTCAAATCCCTTGAAGTTACCTCCGGCTGTACTGAACCGGCAGCCATTGCCTATTGCGCAAGTTTTGCCGGTAAATATCTCAAGGAACCTCCTGTCAACTTCACTCTGGCCATTGACCAGCGTACCTATAAAAATGCCTTTGCTGCAGGCATTCCCGGTGGTGGTGAGCGGCGGGGCTCGGAATGGGCGCTGCTGCTCGGCTTTGTCATGGCCTGCCCGGAAAACAGACTGTCCATCTTTGCCGGACTGGATGCGGAAGCACTGACCCGGGCTGACCAGCTCCATGCCGCCAAACTGATCAAGGTTGAACTGATCGATACCGAGGGATTACTTATTCACATTATTGCCACAGGAAAACATGATACGGTCCAGGCGCGAATCCGCTCCGGGCATACCCGGGTTGATCTGCTGAAACGCAATGAAGAAGACCTGCCGCTGGACCTTGAGACCAGCTCTCAGGAGCTGGTTGAACCCTTCAGTGACAACCTCTTTGATCCGGAAAACTGGCCTCCGGTTATTGACGAACTCTACGGGGATGATGAACTGCAGCAGACCATCCGCCAGGGTATTGCCTATAACATGGCCGCTGCTCTGCACGGCAATAAATATGTACACACCGATGGCGGAGGCCTGGAAAACCTGGTCATGGGGGCCATTTATGCACGGATGAACGGTGATCCCATTCCGGTAATGAGCTGTGCAGGATCGGGCAACAAGGGACTGACCTGCATGGTGCCGGTTGTTTCCTGGGCCCGGGAGCGAACCCTGGGCGAAGAAAAGGAAATCCGGGCAGTGCTGATGTCTGTTCTGCTCACCAACCTGATTACTTCCCGTTTCGGTGAAGTCTCATCGGTCTGCGGGGCTCAGTATGCAGCCGGAGCAGGTGTGATCGGCGGTATTCTTTACCTGAAAGACAGGCTGGATCTCTTTAACGGAGCCTACAACAATTTTGTGTCCGCCATTGGCGGCGGCTTCTGCGACGGTGCCAAGGGATCCTGCTCCATGCGCGGCAATGTTGCGGTTTCTGCTGCCTTTAACGCCATCAACCATGCCCAGTCCGGATTCACAGTCTCGGGGCGGGACGGTTTTCTGGGAAACAACTTTCGTGAAACACTGGACCATCTTGCCCGTTACAATCCATTGGTGGCCCGTTTTGAACTTGAAACCATTAAAATACTCCAGGACAAATGAACCAGCATAAATCTCTTTTTCTTCTCCTTGTTGTCCTGCTCTGCTGCTGCATACCTGTCGCTCAGTCAGCCCGGGCAGACGCAACCACTGCCCGGGACAAACTGCATCAGAGCCTGAACACGCTCCTTGAAAATTTGCCGACAACACGACTCGGTTTTTCTGAACTCCAGGCTGAACCCACCACCGTGGACCGTGTTCTGCTCAGCATGTATCTGGCAAACGATATACAGCCATACTGGGTTCGTGCTCAAGGTCCCGGACAGAAGGCGGAAGCCCTGCTCTCTGTCTTGAATACCGCCCATGAAGACGGCTTGAACCCGGACCATTACCGACTCATTGATATCCATAATCTCTGGCAGAGCAGAAAACCTGAAGACCTTGCCGAACTTGATGTCATGCTCACCCTGGCTATGGGTTCCTATGTTGCCGACATGCGTGAAGGGAGGGCAATCACCTGCAGGCTTGATCCCAAGCTGTTTGCCGCTGCCCGCGATCATAAAGTCGACATCATCGAGGTCATCCACCAGGCACTGGCAGCCCCGGATATTGTGCTGTTTCTGCGGCAGCAGGCCCCGCAGCACCAGGGCTATCAGTCTCTGAAAAAAGCCCTGGCCTATTACAGAAACCTGGAGGAACAGGGTGGTTGGCCGGCCATTCCCCAGGGAAAGGTTCTGAAACCCGGCATGCAGGACGACCGCATTGATCTGCTGGTAAAACGTTTGACCATAACCGGAGATTTACAGCAGCCTGTTTCCCGGACAGCCGTTTATGACGACCAGCTGGTCGCAGCGGTCAAGCATTTTCAGAAACGCTACAACCTTGAACAGGACGGTATCATCGGCAAGGCAACTCTTGCTGCCCTCAATATCCCGGTGCAGGATCATATCCGCAGGATAATCATCAACATGGAGCGCTGGCGCTGGCTGCCCCACAAACTTGACGGCCAGCGGTTGCTGGTCAACATTGCCGGCTTTTATCTTGCCGGTATCCAGGATGAACAGCTGGAAATCACCATGCCGGTGATCGTCGGCAAGGTGTATCACAAAACCCCTGTATTCACTCATACCATGCGCTACATAGAATTCAATCCTTTCTGGAACATCCCGAATTCTATAGCAGAAAACGAAATTGTCCCAAAAATGATCAAAGATCCTCAACACCTGGCCAAGGAACGTATCAGGATCTTTAAAGGGTGGCAGGAAAATGCCCCGGAGGTATCACCATCGTCCATTGACTGGCTGACCATCGGCAAAGGCATCAGGAACTATCGGCTGCGCCAGGATCCCGGTCCGGACAATGCCCTGGGAACAATCAAGTTCATGTTTCCCAACAAATATGACGTGTACATGCATGACACTCCGGCCCACAGCCTGTTCAAAAGGAACAATCGTTCGTTCAGCCATGGCTGCATCAGGGTCAGTGACCCACGCAGGCTGGCTCTCTATCTCCTGGCCAAGGATGGCGAAGGATGGTCGAAGCAACGCATAGACGCCCTGATAGCGTCAGGGAAACGTTTGATTATACCGCTGAAAAAACCGTTTCCAGTGCATATACTCTACCGCACCGTGCTTGTGGATCCCAGGGACAACACCATTCACTTTTATGATGATATCTACGGACGCGACACCCTGCTGGCCCGGGCGCTGTTCACCGGCAACCAACCGGTTCAGTGCAGGTATCCTCCCAGCGAGTAGTTTTTTTCCAAGTACAACGGCAAAACAAAAGAAATTCAAACAAGCTGTCATGATGGTGAAAACATGCTGCTCAACAATATAGAAAGCGTACCGGGAAAAACCATTGTTGAACACTTCGGAGTTGTATCCGGGTCCACGGTCCGGGCAAAACATGTGGGACGTGACTTTATGGCCTCTCTGAAAAACATGGTGGGTGGGGAACTGAAAGGCTACACTGAACTGCTGCAGGACTCGCGGCAACAGGCAACCGAACGGATGATCAAACAGGCGGAACAGTTAGGGGCAAACGCTATTATCAACGTCCGTTTTGCCACCTCTTCCGTTGCCCAGGGTGCTGCGGAACTGTATGTTTATGGGACAGCCGTCAGGGTGAAATAAGAGGGATTCATGGAACAGATTCTCTTCCTGCTCCTGCTGCCGGCCCTGGGCTATTTTTTCGGTTCCAGAGCCGAGTCCCGCCATTATGCTTCCATCGGGCAGCGTGAAAAACAGCTGCAGCCCCTTCCTGCTGTGACCATAAAAACAGTTGACCACCCGGACAAACAGATTAACAAGGTGGAACTTGTCCAGGGGAGTGTTGTTATTTCTACTGATTACTTTAAAAAAATCATGGCCGGGCTCCGCAATGTCTTTGGCGGCAGGGTTACATCCTACGAGTCCCTTGTAGACAGGGCACGGAGGGAGGCTGTCCTGCGCATGAAAGAGGCAGCCGAAGATGCCCACATTATTGTGGGCACCAGAATCGAGACATCAGCTGTAGGAAAGCACGCCAACCAGCGCCGCACAATCGGTTCCGTTGAGGCCATTGCCTATGGAACAGCGATTACCTATACCTCAAAAAAAATAATCAGATAAAGGCATGAAAATATGAAACTGATCTATCCCGCCCCGTTGGTCCTGATAAGTTCCTTTTCTCTGCTGCAGTTTTTTGCTGTACCTGTCTCACCTGCTGCTTCACTTCCCGGCTGCGGTGAGCTTGTGAAAAGCAAATGTCTTGCCTGCCACCTTGAAACCAGAATCTGCCGGAAAGTTAAAAAACGAAGAGGAAAAAGCTCCTGGAAAGCAACCATTAAATCCATGATCCGTCATGGTGCGGCTGTGAACAGGGCTGAACAGAAAAAAACAGTCAACTGTCTCAGGAAACCGGACAGCGAGATACTGGAGTTCTGCGGTATGAAAAAATAATACAGGTCAGCACGTTGCATGCAGCAATGAACTTACCGGTAGGGGAAAGCTGCCCTTGAGGCCACCTTGAAAAACGATCTGCTCGCAACAGCTCCTATCCCCTTTTTTCTGATCCGGCCAGCACCTTGTCAACCGTATCGGCTAACTCCTGAAGCTTGAATGGTTTATGGAGAAAGCCATCGGGCTGTTGCATACTGTTCTCCTGGAGAACATCTTCTTCCCCGTAACCACTTGCCAGAATAACCATTACCTTATTGTTGATTGCTTTCAGCTCCTGCAGGGCCGGGATACCGCCTTTTTTCGGCATTGAAACATCTAGGATAACCAAGGTTATCCTCTCACCATGCAACCTGTAGAGATCAACAGCTTCCAGGCCGTTTGCAGCAGTGAGAACTTCAAAACCAAACCGTTTGAGCATTGCGCTTCCCACGGCAGTAACCATGTCGTCATCGTCCGCCAGCAGGACAACACCGGAAAAAACGGGCAGCCGCTCCCCTGCCGGATCAACATACTCCGCAGCCTCGGTCGGTGCCTGTTTCTGCTCCAAGAGAGGCAGCAGCAGGGTGACCGTTGTACCCTTTTTGGGACAGCTTCTGACCGTCAATGCTCCATTATGCGCTTTGATAATCCCGGTAACCTCGGCAAGGCCCATTCCTCTGCCGGTGAACTTTGTTGAGAAAAAGGGATCAAACATCCGCTCACGGGTAGAGGTGTCCATTCCTGCCCCGGTATCTGTAATCTCGCAGAAAACATACTGTCCCGAAGGGAAATGGTCTTCACGAAACGGCAGAGGAAGTCCGCTTGTCGGTTCCTGCCTGCAGCCGGTACGAACAGTTATCTCACCGGGGAAATCGCCGATGGCCTCATTGGCATTCTTAACCAGGTTGACAAGGGCCTGCCTGATCTGAACGGCATCAAAGGCACAGATTCTGGTCTGTGATTGAGAGTCAAGGTGAAAATACATGGTTACCCGATGGCTTACACTGTTTCTCAACAGTTCCTCCAAGTTCTGCACCAGGCAGGAAAGATCTCCTGCCTTTTTGTTTATGGGACGCTGGCCGACATAGGTGAGCATGGAGTCGGAGATTTGTGAGGCCCTTGCCGCCGCCTTTCTGGCATTGGCTGCCATCTGGGCAACTGTTGAGCCGGGAAGCGCCTGCATTTCCAGCAGTTCCAGGTTACCGGATAACCCCATCATGATGTTATTGAAATGATGAGCAACTGCACCGGCCATGACATTGAGGCTTTCCAGCCGTTGCGCCTGTTCCAGATGCCTGGTTCTGAGCAGCCGTTCATCTTCCGTCTCTTTTCGTTTGGTGATATCCTGGACAGTCCAGATGACCCCGGGCCTGTTGTTCCCCTGCACAACAGGACGGCCACTGAAATGACACCAGGTCAATGAGCCGTCTTTTGACCGCAACTCCTTATCTGTTTCGTAGACACCGTGTCGCTCAAGGCTTTGAGCAGCTTCCGCATTAAATGCATCACGTTCCTCCCGTGAGCTGAACAGTTTCTTCAATGCTCCACCAATGAGTTCCTCCCTCGAATAACCGGATAAACGGATCATTTCCGGATTAACGTGACTGATCTTTTGTTCTGCATCCATCAATACGATGCCCACCGGCGAATGTTCCAGAATCGCTGTCATTTCCGCTCCGGCAACTTCCAACTGTCCGCTTGTCTGCTCGGCCAGCTCTTTTGCCTGCTGCAGTTTTTCCGTCTGCAGTGCCAGCAGGTGGTTACTGACCAGGGAATGCCAGTAATCCAGAAATAACCGTTTGCCGTGCATAACCGACCAGACGGCAAAGATCAAAATGGCAAGACTGACATTGATTGCCTCGGGAGACCGCAGTAGAAAACCGGTTATAATTTCCGGACCATAGATAAAAATTACATAACAGTTCAGCACTATCCTGCGCATACAGAAACTGGATACACTGCCGGCACCTATTCCCGCCGTGTAGAGCAGAGGGATAAAAGATTCAAGGGAAATGCCATTGACAAAAACTATTGCCGCCAGATATCCCCCCCAGGCAACAGCTGTCATCAACAGACCGCTGAAAAAGAACAATCTCCACTTATCACCATTTTTTTGCCGCCATGTGTCAGCGGTGACAACGGAAATTATACGGATAATTATTCCAATAGCCAGAAGAGCGGAAAAAACAGCAAAAACTGCAGGACAGCTGACGGGAAAATCGCTTATAAATGCCGTGATAATGAATACAACGATAAAAATGAAATTCCCGGGTACTGAACGCCGAATCATCTCCTGATCGGCAAGAGCCGTCATTGTCCGGATGCTCTCCTCATTGAAGGACGTGTTCTGCTCTGCAAAGAATGTGTTGACATCATCAAGCAGGATCATGAATACCTAGGTTATTACTATGATAAAAGTTTCGAGTTACAAACAGCACAGCAGCATTTCACAATAGTCTCAAAAAATTTTTCAGACAAAATCAGACCGTCCTCAACATGGCCTGCACGTTCAGCATGTTCTGAAATTCCTCATTCAGGTTTGAGAGTTAAAGCATCAGACACGGCTTTTTTCAGGTCAGCCAGGGAATACGGTTTGACTGTCATGCCGCAAAACCCATAATCAGCATAACTGGCCATGACCGGATCGGTTGAGTAGCCGCTGGAGACAATCACCCGTGCCTGCGAATCCATCCGGAGAACCTCCTGTACCGCTTCCCGGCCGCCCATGCCGCCGGGAATCGTGAGATCCATGATAACCAGGTCAAAAGGAGAATCTGAATCCATGGCCTCCCTGTATGTCTGAATCGCCTCTTCCCCGTCTTCTACGCAATGGACTTCATGGCCCAGGATGGTGAGCATTCGAGTTGCCATATCCCTGACCATTTCCTCATCATCCATAAACAGTACCTTGCCGGTGTTCGGTGCTGCCGCTGCACTTTCCGAAACCTCAACTTCGGGTTCATCATTGTGCGAAGCCGGCAGGTACAGAGTAAAAGAACTGCCTTTGCCCGGCTCGGAGTCTACTGTTATCAGTCCACCGTGCTTATAAATAATGGAGTAGGATATGGCCAGGCCAAGACCACTGCCCATTTCCTTTGTGGTAAAATATGGATCAAAAATTTTTTCAAGATGTTCAGGTGCAATACCGGGCCCGTGATCACTCACCGTAATTTTGACATATCTGCCCGGCTCCAGGGACAATTCCCTTGTGGAGAGTGTCACATTCTCAGCTCGTACCCGGATGATACCACCCTCCGGCATGGCCTGGGCGCCATTGATCAGGAGATTCTGCAATACCTGGCTGATCTGACCGTCATCCGCCGCCACCGGCCAGAGATCGTCGGGCAGCAGACAATCACATTTAACATTGGAACCCCGCAGGGTAAAACCGACACAGTCCCTTATCAGCTCGGCGACCGATGTTCTTTGAATTATAGGCGCGCCTCCTTTGGCAAAGGTAAGAAGCTGCTGGGTAAGATCCGTGGCCCGGGAGCAGGCTTTTTTTGCATCGCTCAGTCGTTGAAAAACCGTGCTGCCACCAGGCACCTCCATTTCAGCAAGGGAGATGTTGCCCAGAATTGCTGCCAACAGATTATTGAAATCATGGGCAATACCTCCGGCAAGGATACCGACTGATTCAAGTTTCTGAGCTTTATACAGCTCCTCCTCCATTCTTCGTTTTTCCGTAATATCACGAAAAATGCCCCGCGTGGAAACCGGTCTGCCGTCTTCAAACTTGCAGCTTGTGGTCCCTTCCAGCAGGACCTCTCTGCCATCCTTGGTCAGAAACCTTGTTTCAAACTTTTCAACCTGCCTCCCCTGGATCACCTTTTTGAACAAATCGTGACAATGGTTCACGCATTCAGGATGGATCAGATCAAAAACCGTCAGCTTTCTGATCTCGTCTTCATCATAGCCGAGAGTATCCAGCCAGGTCCGGTTGACATAATCGATGTGACCATCCGGATCAACAATCTGTATCAGATCACTGGCGTTTTCAAACAGGTCCCTGTATCTTTCCTCGCTTTGCTTGATTTCCTCCTCAGCTCTTTTACGCTGGGTTATATCGATATACAGCACAACAATATGACTCAGCTTGCCACTGCTGTCGGTGATGGGGGTTGCAGTCACGTCATAGAACCTTCCCCTGCAGAACCAGCTCTTGCTGACAGGATTTTTTTCCCCGGCGAGCATTCTCTTGATAACACAGTTCGCATCCGGCTTGTCTTTTTCACACAGCGCCTCGTTACAGGACCTGCCCATGATGGTTTTCCCGCTTTCAAGAAACAGGTCCTCCATTTTCTGGTTGTATGACAGAATTCTGCATTCACCGTCCATGACAAGTATGCCCGCCTGTACAGCGTCAATGATTGCTTCAATTTCATCCTTTGCCACCTGCAGGCTCTCATTGGTACTGCGTAAATTGGCCAGTACCTGGGTAAAGGAGTCACTGACAATGCCGATGGGATCGAGATCAATCAGGGTATCGTCTTCAAGCTCTTCAGGCTTCAGGGGTACGGTTCCCATGAGGACAAGGAGCTGGTCCACCTTGTCCCGGATATAGCGGATGGCACTTCTCTCCTTGTTGCGAAGTGCTCTGTTTTCCTCCCGCAGACGCTGGATCTCAGCAGTCAGTTGCTGAGTTTCTGATATGCTTGTCATACTTACTGCCGTTTTTTGATAACAATCTGGTAATACCCTTCCTTCTTGTTCACTGTTGCCGCATACCCCATATTTCTGACTGTTTCCGGAATAGTAGCGGTGGCATCCCTGTTGTCGGTCTTGACTTTGATAACAATTAATCCCGAACTGAGCTGCTCGCTGAGACTGTTTATCTCCTTTAAAGTTGTCAGCAGGGAAGAGGGACATATCTGACCCCGGATGTCATATTCTATATGCTTTTGATGCTCTGATCTCATGGAGAAGTTCCTGAAGACGTTCATTGAATTTAAGGGTACCTTAAATCACTAACCTGACTAGTATCCTGCTCCCCAGCCAGCTGCCGCCGGCAAGACCTGCAAGAAACAGAAAACTTGAGACGGCAAAAACCGGTACCCCACCGATAAGGTGCAGAACATTACAGGCAGGAGAAAGTCTTGCGCCCATGGCCATAACAGTCCCGCCGATAAAGGCAGACAGGTACTGCCGTGGCGGAACCCGGAAATGAAATCTGAACTCTTTCAACACTATCGCAGAACAGGCCGAACCAAGGACTATGGCGATAAAGAGAAAAAATTCCTTGGCCCAAATCCCGTCAAAACCGACTCCCGGTCCTCCCTCGATGTAGCCTGAGGTAAGGGGGACAGTGAGTTTAAACGGAACGATATGAAAAAACTGCACGGTTTTCATATGTCCGGGAATGATGAGTGTTTCAATGTAGGCTGCCATTTTCGCATAGGCAGTGGTTATGCCCATGGGCAGCCCGATCAGAATACATGAGAACAGACCTGCAAAAGAAAGAAAAACAGCTGCCTTCCATGGCTGCAGGTAGCCTTCGGCATGGGAAATCCGCACCATTTTACCTTTTCTCTGCCACCTGAATACAAGCAGCAGGCAGGGGATTGTCACCAGAACAACCAGCAGCAACGGATCAATCCCCAGAAACTGGGGAATCGTGACCTCCTCTCCCGGAAAATCAAGATGGCCGCTGACCGCTTTCCACCAGGGGTGTATTTCCGCATAGATTCCACTGCCGACAACAAGACCAGTTAAAGCAACTCCGCTGAGAATGGAGCCTGAACCCATCTTATACACTGTGCTCACCACACAACCGCCGGCCAGGACCATGCCGATTCCAAAAATAAAACCGCCGATTACATTTGCAAATGTCGGCGGCTGAAGCAGAAAAAAAGGATACAGGGGCACCAGCCCAGTCTGCCTGGCCATTTCGATAAACAGCATGCCTGAAGTAACGAGCAGCAGCAGCATGCGGAGCATGAAAGCATCCCGGAACAGGAAAAAGTCCCGGAACATCGAGGCGAAACAGAAATCTGACCTGTGCATGACAAAACCGGTCCCCAGGCCAAGAGACAGGCTGACTGTCAGCACGTAGACAAGAGATTGATTGTCCATAGCAGATGTATCTCAGTTTGTTTCTCTTTCCCACCCCGAAAATCACTGTTGTCCTTATATGATTTTTTCATAAATACCTGGAGAATACAAATAAAAGTTGGTTTTTTATCGATCAATGAAGCATGAAAGGGACACTCGTACGGGGGGGCTGCGTCTCCCGGGCTCGCTTGGTTGTCAGAAATGTACCGGTCAATACAACCGGAAGCAACAGCTCTGTCATACAGCCGATTTCTGTTGCATGTCATCGGCTGCTGTGTTCTGTATCGTTTCTCAACCACAGGAGATGATCTGCAGCATGGAATCGACAACAAACATACGAAACAGCCGTATCGGTCTGGCAGCGACCCTGTGCGCCTACTGCATGTGGGGTGTTTTCCCTCTGTACTGGAAAGCACTGCAGGTCATCCCGTCCTGGGAAATTATCTGCCATCGCATTGTCTGGTCCCTGGTTCTGACCTTTTTCCTGCTTATTCTGCAGAAACGACAGCATGCCCTGCTCAGGGCGCTGACAAATCGTCGCACCCTGCTCACGACCATGGCCACGGCCACCCTGCTGGGTGCCAACTGGCTGGTCTATATCTGGGCAGTAAACAACGGCAATATTGTTGAATCCAGCCTGGGTTATTTTATCAACCCGCTGATTGCCGTATTGTTCGGGGTGGTTTTTTTACGGGAAAAACTGAGGATCGGACAGTGGATCGCCCTGGGAGTGGCTCTGGCCGGGGTACTCTATCTTACCTTTTCCTACGGCAGGTTTCCCTGGATCGGCCTGACCCTGGCCGTCACCTTTGCCCTGTACAGCCTGCTCAGAAAAACTGCAGCCCTGCACTCCCTGGAAGGATTATTCTGCGAGACAGTCCTGCTCTCCATTCCGGCAGGATTAACGCTGATCTACCTGGCGCACCTGGGCACGTCAGGTTTTGCAAGCCAGGGGGGCTGGATCACCCTTTTGCTCGTCGGCACCGGTCTGATCACCTCTCTGCCGCTGCTGCTCTTTGTCTTTGGAGCCCAGCGTATTACCATGACCGCGGTTGGACTCATGCAATACCTGGCTCCGACCATCCAGTTTCTGATCGGGCTGTTCATATTTCACGAGCCTTTTCCAGCGGCCAAGATGATCGGATTTGCAATTATCTGGTCAGCACTGGTGCTGTTCACGGCTGAAGGCGTTACTTTCAGGCTGCACCACAGGATAAAACCTTTATCCTGAAGAGTGACGATCAGGCTATGCATCCCCCAGGATTTCTTTCACCCAGAACAGGGCCGCGGCAACCTGCGGAAAACCAATGGTTGAGATGAGCAGCAGCAGGGTATGCTGTATCTCCTGCCTGCTTGCACCGGCCTGCAAAGCCTTGCGGGTATGGGAACGCACGGAGCCGGTCGATCCGGTTGCCGCTGCGGCTGCAAGCTGAATCAGCTCACTGGTTTTCTGGTCAACCGGACCGGCGGAACGTACAGTCTCACCGAGATTTTCCACCGCCGCCAGCACCTCTGGAAAGGATGCTGCCAGATCCTGGTAATGCTGGGCCGGACCTTTCGTTTTCTGTTCAGACATGGTGTTCCTCCTTATTACAGTTGCAGGCCTTAACAGCCCGGTTGTTGACATGGCAAAAAAATCAGTGAAGATGACCTCCTGTACTGGACATCGTCAAATTACCGTTCTTGACACCACGTAGTGCAATCATCCCCTCGGCAAGTTCCCGTACCTTGGAGGCCTTGCCCTTGACAATAGTTACCTCCAGACAGTTATGATGATCCATGTGAACATGGGTCGTTGAGGTAATAAGCTCATAATAGCGATGCTGCAATTCTGTTATCCTTTCTTGCAGCTGGGATTGATGGTGATTGTACACCAGAGTAACTACGCCCACCACCTCACTGTCCTGTTCCCATTCCTTATTGACCAGTTCCTTGCGGATCAGATCACGAATGGCCTCGGAACGATTTGAATAGCCATGACTGGAGATATGTTCATCCAACTTTTCCAGCAGGTCTTCCTCCAGGGACACTGAAAATCGTTTCAACATGGCGTTACAGTTCTTCCTCCAATTTTTTCAGGTTAGCCAGAATGGATTTCGCTTCCGCCTGCATGGACGCAGGGACTGTCTTATCCCTGGCAGCCCTTTTCAGGTACTGTTTTGCATACTTGATGCGTCCCTCGTACAGATAATATTTTGCCAGATAAAAATTGCTGATCCCTTGCGCCCCCTGGTCAGCCTTCATTCTACCCAGCTCATAATAGAGCCTGGAGTATTCGGGCATGGTCCTTGCCACTTCATTGTACAGTCGTTCCGCTTCAGCAAATTGTCCTTTTTTTTCCAATGCCTGGGCAAGCTGAAAAACAGCGTACATATCAGTCGGATCCCGCTTATAGGTCTTGCGGAGAATGACCAGGGCTTTATCCAGCTGCCCTGCCTGCATGTACAGCGTTCCCAGGTCAACATTGAGAATGGATTTACGGGGATACTTTTTGCGGACCAGCTCCAGCTGCTTGATAGCCTCTGTAAAATTCGTGTCCCCGGCGTTTAAGAGTGCCAGGCCGTAATGGGCCATAGCCACCTGTTCAGGATCTCTGCCGGATGCCAGGGTATTGGCACAGTGAATCCGTAACTGCTCCGGATCATCGGCCTGGCTGAGTACCCGGTACTTGAACCGGAGAAAATAAAAATTATCCGTTTTTTTATAATAGCCCGGCACGGACTGATCCTTGTCGATCTCAACCAGGGATTGCACATAACTGAGCCGGGCCTCCGGATTGGGATGGGTCAGCAGATAGGCAGGCAGTTTATTGGTCCGGTACCGGGTAATCCTGCGCATGGTCTTGAGCATACCCTCCATGGACTTGGGATTGCGGTGCATGGCACGCAGCCAGCCAAAGGAAAGCCTGTCTGCCTCCTCCTCATCCTGCCTTGAAAAACTCAATGAAATAGCCTGATTAGCTGCCATGGACCCTGTAAGCAATCCCTGGGACAGGGCCGGATTGCCCAGGGCCAGGCTGGCAAGCCCGAGCAGCAGGGTGGCGGTCGTAACCTTGCCCTGTTTATCCATACGGCTGGCAATATGACGACTGACCACGTGCCCGATCTCATGGGCCAGAACACTGAGCAACTCGTCTTCAGTTTTCATCGTCTTGATCAGACCGGTATAAAAAAAGATCAGCCCTGAAGGGGCTGCAAAGGCATTGAACTGGTCACTCTTGACTACAAAAAAATGATAATCAAAGTACTGCGGCCCGACAATATCAAGGACCTGATGACCAAGGTCGTTGATATATTGTGAAATATCAGGATCATCAAGAATCTTGAACTGAGAGCGGATGGTGTAGAGCAGCTGCTCACCGACCATACGCTCCTCGCCGATACTGAAACCATGTACCTGCACCGGCAAAACCAACTGAACGATAACCAGCAGAGAAACAACCGCCCTGCCAACAAGATAACTGAACCGAGTTTTCAAAATTGATGTAATATGTTGATATAATTAAAAAATATATTAAAATAAATATTAACTGCGTTTACGCGTTACGGGTTACAGCTTTTTCTGTCATCCTCGTTTTTTTCAGCAAAATGTTTACAGCGTGACGGGACACAATGGTCGACTGCAATTGCCTGGTCAGCTACGGCGCAAGAGTATAACATTGGATACCTCACGGAGACCGCAACGCATAGATGTAAGCGTCAACTTTACTTCCATCTTTGAGTTTAACCTTTGCCAGCACACGACGATACGCTTCACCTTCAAAAGCATCAAGGCTCGCCCAATGGCCTGACAGATTCTCCGAAGTAAAAAGAAATCCTTCGACTTCTCCACCATGTTCATCGATAACAATACCAGGAAAACCCATTGCAGCCCCCCAACCTTCTTCGCGCAGAGTCCCGGATACAGTAGCAGTTTCCCAAGAACCTCCAATAGCGTCAAGCACATGCTCATTTGGACGATCCGGAGCCAGTGTCCCGTAAACAAAAAGTTTTTCTATCACTGATCCTCCGAAATCAGCTAAGCCTGCAGTTAACTGTAAACGGTAAACCGTCAACTGTAAACCTATGTAAACCCATCACGCCCTGCCCCTGGCAAACTTCTTTTCCAACCAGCCCACACCCATGGATGCCGGCAGGGTGAGCAGCAGATACATGATTGAAATCGTTACCCAGACCTCAATGGTGAGATACGTAGAGGCCATCAGCTGGGTGCCCTGATAGGACAACTCCTGAATCGAGATAACCGAGACAATGGCGGAATCTTTAATCAGGGAAATAAACTGGCCGGCCAGCGGCGGCAGCACCTGGCGCATGGCCTGGGGCAGAATAATATAGCGCAGTGTCTGCAGACGGCTCAGGCCGAGGGCATGGGAGGCCTCCCACTGCTGACGCTCTATGCCCTGAATACCGGCTCGGATAATTTCAGTTATATACGCTCCTTCAAATACGGCCAGGGTAATGATTGCTGCCAGGAAAGCAGACAGCTGCTCAGGTTTGCAGAACAACAGTCCAATGACCGACTGCAGCCGCTCCCCGCTGTTTCTGACCAGGTCATCGATACCCAGCAGAAGTGCCAGCTGATCCGCTAAAAAAAAATAAAAGATAAAAATAAGTACCAACGGCGGCAGATTCCGCATCAACTCCACATAGCAGCGTGATACCATCTGCCAGAACAGGCTCCTGCCGGTACGGGCCAGGGCCATGCACAGTCCGAACAGCAGGGCAAGCATGCCTGACCAGAGGCTGAGCCGGATGGTGGTCAGCAACCCCTGCAGCAGATAGTTGGCCACCCAGCGGTTCGACTCTGCATCATAACGGAGAATGTACTGGGGAATAACCGCCCAGTTCCAGCTGTAATGAAGGCCGACGGTAATCCGGTAGGCCACAAAAGCAACTGCCCCCAACAGCAGGGTCAGCAGTACTGCGTCCAGCTGAACGGATGAGCGTCTGGCCCTGATCATTGAGATTCCTGCCCTGTATCCAGGCTACTTCCTTTTTTACTGGACCTGATCCTTCCAGTTGCGGCTCAGGAACCAGTATGCAAACCGCTCCTGAATCCATCCCCTGGACTTGGCCATCTCAATCCAGTTGTTAAAAAAGTTCACTGTATCAAAGTCACCTTTACGTACACCAAAGGCAATGGGCTCCTTCATCAGCTGCTCGTTATAAGAGACCAGCAGCTCAGGATTATCGGCTGCCATATGGGCCGGCAGCGGCTGGGAGGCAACCATGGCGTGAACCCGTCCGTTACGGACCTCCTGGACGGCGGCAGGTTCATCATCAAAGAGCCGTAACCTGGCCTTGGGAAAATTCTTTTTGGCCGCCAGAGCGGCATTTGAGCCAAGCCGGGCGGCCAGGGTAACATCGGGACTGTTGAAATCAGCAAGCGAAAAACCCTTGCTCTTTTCCACATTGGCCAGGATCCCCTGGTAGGTATAATAATAGGGGTTGGTGAAGTTGATTTTCATGTTGCGCTGGGGAGTTACGCCCATGCCGCCGATAATGACATCAAATTTTCCTGCCAGCAGGGCCGGAATAATACCGGACCACTTGGTGGGCACAAATTCCACCTTCACGCCCATATCCTCTGCCAGCTGTCTGGCAACATCAATCTCAAATCCGATCAGCTCCCCTTTCTTATCCTTCATGGCCCAGGGCACAAACACATCCATGCCGACCCGGATGGTGCCGCGCCGGGCAATCTGATCGAGCGTACTTTCCTTAACCAGTTTCTGCTGCAGTTCACCGGCAACAGCCGCTAAACAGATCCCCAGCACCATTACGGTTACAATCAGTCCATGGACAAAGATTTTACCCCGGTTCATGATTTGCTCCTTTTGTTCATTTTTTCATTACAGCTCGAACCTGCATCTTTCACAATCACACCGACACATCAGAGAATCTGATCCAGAAAACGCCTGGTTCTCTCCTTCTCCGGTGCCAGAAAAAATTGTTCCGTCTCTCCCTGCTCAACAATAGATCCATCTTCCATAAAGATAATCCTGTCACTGACCTCCCGGGCAAAACCCATCTCATGGGTCACCACCACCATGGTCATCCCCTCCCGGGCAAGATTCATCATCACCTCCAGTACCTCGCCGATCATTTCCGGATCCAGGGCACTGGTTGCCTCGTCAAAGAGCATAACCCTGGGATTCATGGCCAGGGCCCGGGCAATGGCCACCCGCTGCTGCTGACCACCGGAGAGTTCTGCAGGATAGGCCTCAGCCTTTTCCGCCATGCCCACCTTATGCAGCAGGTCCATGGTCGTAACCAGGGCCTCTTTCCGGCTTTTTTTCCGTACCAGCCGCTGGGCCAGGCTGATATTGTCAGCCACATTCATATGCGGAAACAGGTTAAAGGACTGAAACACCATGCCGACTTCCCGCCGGATTTCCAGCCGATGCTTTTCATCTTCATCCAGGGGGATGGAATCCACAATGATCGTACCGGAATCAATCTCTTCCAGCCCGTTCAGGCAACGCAGAAAAGTGGATTTTCCCGACCCGGACGGCCCGATGACCACCAGAACCTCGCCTCTGTGAACCCGTGCGGAAAAGTCTACCAGGGCATGAATCGGACCGGGATAGCTCTTATTGATATTTCTGACGTCAATAATCAACTCCCTGTTATTTTTCCCCGCAGCTTTCATGCGTATTCCATTTCCCCGCCGGAACGCTTTTCCAGCATGTTGACGACCAGGGAAAGACTCAGGGTAATAACCAGGTAAATGATCGCCACTGTGAACCAGATTTCAAAGGTGAGGAAGGTTTCAGCTATTATGGTCCTCCCCTGCATGGTCAGGTCGTACACGGCAATGGTACTGACCAGGGCGGAATCTTTTATCAGGGAAACCGCCTGGCTGGTGAGCGGTGGCAGAACCCGTTTCAGGGCCTGGGGCAGAATAACGGTCCGGTAGGTATCAAAAGAGGAAAGTCCCAGACTGTAGGCCGCCTCCCACTGGCCCTGTCTAATGGATACAATTCCTGCCCGGAAGATCTCAGAGGCATAGGCCCCTTCAAACAGGCTCAGGGCAACCACAGCAGCCGTGAACCGTTCCAGTTCAAAAATGGGTGCCAGCACAAAGTAGAGGAAAAAGATCTGTACCAGCAGCGGCGTGTTGCGGATAACCTCCAGATAAAGCCTGGCAATAAAGCGACCCACAAGCGAACCTGATAAACGGAGCAGGGCTGTGACCAGGCCGATGAACGAAGCCAGCACCAGGCTGTAGATGGTAATCTCAAGGGTCACCCACAACCCGTCCAGCAGGGGGCCGGAAATAAAGACACCATCTTCAACAGTAAAAAGATAGTCGGGAACCCGGTACCACTGCCAGTTATAACCGACACGTCCGCTGCCGCGCAGAACAAGCCAGACCACCCCGGCCACCAGCAGGCCGAACTTGGCAATATCAAGAAGCGAAGAGTATTTCCCCGACTTTTGAATGATATTCATTGCTGTAATGTAACTAAGGCGGGCTTTGCCCGCAACCCAATTAATGGAAAAAGGGGAAAGGCAATGGTTTGTTTCCTGTACAAGCGTCCTCAGATTTTCACGGACTCTACGCTCACCTGTTTTCTACACCAACCGGGAAGGGTAGGACAGTAACAGATCAACTTTTACCGGGACACAGGGGCCCCTTCATTTTTTCAGTTACCCGGTTGGTACTTTCACAGTTCGTACCATCTTTGGGATTACACTCAATGAGTATTCCCATCACCTTGTCAGCAAGTCTATAGCAATGGGCATCTTCCAGCCTTCCCAGCACATTTGACATCAATTTATTGAATTCCTTACATTTTTCGTAATCAGAAGTCGTGCGCTGATGCAGGTCACACGCTATTGCCAGGTCTTTCTTGATATCGTCTGGTATTTCTTCAGCCATGGTCACAGATTATGTTAATATTATAGAAAAAAATCAGGTTCAGAGTATGATTTTTCATACTATAATATGCAACTTGTTTTTCACAAGGTGTTGAGGACAAGAATATTTCCCGTTATTCATCTTTGTAAACTGATGAATTTGCATTGGCCCGGAAACTGTTTTGCGGTATCATCAGTGTCATGACGCTCCCAAAACTTACCCTGGCCGATCTTGCCCGCTCCGGCCACGTTACCCGCTGGCATTCCGTACGTACCTCCCGGGACCAGACCCTGGCGGAACATCACTACATGGTGACCAGGATTTCCAACAGGCTGGCCAAGGATATACTGGGGGATGACCTGGATGATTCAGGCCTGCTGAAAATAATGGAATACGCTTCCCTGCACGATACCCCGGAGCTGCTCATGGGTGATCTGCCCAGCCCGCTTAAACGACATATCGAGCATATCAGCGGAGCAGATAACCCCATTGAGGCTATAGAACATGAAATTGCACCCTGGCTGTCCGAGATGAAAGAATCGATCCGCCGGACCAACCCCGAGTACCTGCTGGTCGTCAAGCTGGCCGACATCATTGATGCCCTGGTTTTTATCACTGATGAGGGGATCGGCACTCATGCAAAGAAGGTGGTACAGATCCTTGAAGGGATGCTTGCTGAAAAGCTCAGCCAGGCTGAAAAAAACTTCCCGCAGTACAGCTGGCAGAAGACTATGGAATTACTTAACGAACTGCTCCAGAACGGAGACACGACAAAAATGGCTTTTGAGCGGGATCAAGGATAACCGTGGTAGCTTCCTCCCGGAGGTCCGTCTGAAAATCTCGGTGCTGGAGAAATTTCAGGGACGAACTGCCCGCACATATCCCCCTTTACTGTCTACCCAGCGGAACTCGGACCCGCCGCAAAGGGGATAATCTTCCCAATGGCCGGACTTGCCTGTACTCCAATGAGTATTAACCCAGTGACTTCCCCTGTTTTTTATGGGGCAGTTTCCTTTTTTCATCAACAGTATTTCCGACAGCAGAAGACACTCTTCACGTGTAGGCAGACGCCAATCATCAAAGCCGGCAAGATCCAGCCTGTTCGCATATTCATTGGCCTCTTCCCAGGTGGCGATTTTCTTGCTGCCTTTAATCTGCCACATCAGCCCGGATGGATGCTGGCGACAGACACCATTACCCATATTTTCTAAAAAAACCGTTTGATGGGCGCTGTCCGCTTCGGTCGACACAGGACTGGAACAGGAAGAAAGTGTAGAAACAGATAGAAGTCCGGCCAGCAACAGGATAGAATAACGACACATAATTATACCCTCCTTTATGCATTTCTCGCCCGGTAACAGAGCTTCAAAAAAAAGCCGGACTACCTTGGTGAAAGGCAGCCCGGCTATCTGCTGAGACCCGTGGCTTTCCGTCCCTGTCTCACGACAGGTTTAGCTTTTTCTTATGCTGAGTAGTATTATTAATTATTATATGTGACAGGGTCATCCCGGGTCAAGATAATTTCAGGTACCGGCAATGATATTTACTGCAGGGTCTGGTTGTCCGTATTCATTCACAGCAGGACATGATAAATCTCTTCCACCTGCTCCCACTCCCGGGCAGTGGGATTTTTCACATCCCTGTTCACGATCCGAAAAACCCTGGCCAGACTGACTGTGATACCCCCTACCAGCAAGGGCAGCTTTTTTTCCAGCAGTTTTGAGAGATCCATCCGCAGGGGCGGCAGTGTTGCCTGCTGCTCCAGGATGGAAGCCAGGGCAATTTCCTGGTCAATTTCCCTGAATTCACGGATGGCCTGCTGCAGCCCGTTGGTAATCGGAATATCCTGATAATCAATAATATCACGACCATTGACACTGGCAGCCACCTGCCCCTGTACAAGAAGCGCGCGCAGACGTTCACCGATAAAATCATTCAATCTTTTAACATCGCTTTTATCAATTTCCAGACCTGCAACATGCCGAAACAACCTCTGCAATGGCTTTATTCCCATAACCATATCATCCTCCTCTTTTCAGGAAAACCGCTTATTTTTCTCCTGCTCCGCTGCTGACCATTTTCCGGACAGCAAGGGCGGTTAAGGTTACTATCCAACCGTTCATGATCAGCTCAACGCTGACAAACAACCCGATAACCCACAAACCCGAGACCGGCCAGCTGAACGCAATAACAAGAGCAAAAACACAATCCGCAAGACCGACCAGAACGGGTAACAGCCACTTCCAGCCCCTTTTCCGGCAACGAAAGCCATGGCCGATCCGCAATGCACCAATACCCATAAACAGTGCTGCCAGAACCAGAGTCAATGCTGCTGAGGCAGCAACGGGATTGAGAAAAATTATGATGCTTGTACCTATATAAAGCAGTGCCAGCAGTATCCCCGGAATCCTGCCGTACCATTTTTCCTCTTTAACCCGAAAAGAGTGAACCAGAGAAAGAATGCCGCCCGCCATGAGCATTCCTCCATATAAAAGAACAGTCGCAAGAGTAACGGCCACAGCAATATACAGACCGAAAAAACCTGCCACAACCATCAGAACACCAAGGGCCAGCATCCAACCCCACTTACGGGGCAGTTCCTCCAATTCGATGATCAGCATCTCTGAAGATGTTTCCTGCTGTTTTGTATCCATTGCTCCCTCCTGCAATAACGAGGGCAGAAGACTCCTTACCGGAGTCCCTGCCCGAAATCAGAATATTGTTAATCAGTTTTCCGAGCCGTCAGAACCGCTGAAAATTTTCTCCTTGAATTTTTTCAGTGAATCCTGCAACTCGTCAAGAAAACCGGAGCCAAATTTGCCGCCTTCGGTCCTCTTCCTTATCTCCTTGATCTGACGGTAAAATTCCTTATACTCCTTTTTGTCACCGTAACCAAGGGCTTCAGCCAGTTCAATCTGGGTCACAGCGTCATCCAGCAGGGCAGTCAGTTCCTTGTTCTGCTCCCCGGAACGCCCTTCTGTCTCAGTCAATTTCTCCGCCTTGTTGATCAACTCTTCTGCTCTGAGGATCGGCAACGGTATGATATGCCGGGTGATAACAGTAGTGGAAAGCAGTTCATACAAAGCCTCTTTTGCTTCCTGGAATTTATCTTCATCCACCAGTTTGGCCACTGTCTTGAGACCTTCCGCATACCCTTTCAGCGGCAGCGAAGTGACGACGATGTTGATTTCCGAGGCCAGACCGCTGATGAGCATGCGGGCCTGCTGAACCTCGCCATCTTCGAGAAATTCTTCGGCCGATTTGACCGCTTTCCTGATGGCATCTACCGTTGCATAGAGATCAAATTGCTCTACCCGGACATCAATAGGGGCATTGGCCATTTCCGGTTCCCTGGCAACGACTACCTCCAGCTTACCCGTTGCCACGGCCAGAGCATCTATGGCTGCCTGCTTATCCTTTTTTTCCAGGGCTTCGACAGCCTTTTTGGTCTGTTCAAGAGCGGTCACAGCATCCTTGACAATGGTTTCCCGGTGCTTGCCGGCCTGTTTCCGGGTGCTGCTCTGCACCTGCTTTTCTACATTTGTCGCTTCCTTTTTCGCCTCCTCTTTGGTGCCGGTTGCTGCTTTACCTGCCCCGGCTGCCACTACATCAGTGCCGATCAACAGACTTCCCGCTGCCAGCAGACACACCAGCATACGACCTATTTTTCTGTACTCTCGCATATTACACCTCCTGTTTATTGGGATTTTGAAAAAAATTATTCATCTGTTTTCAGCAAATAGCAAATCATATGCCATCATGTCTTTTCCTTTAATTACAATATGATATGCTGAAGAGAAGAGAAGCAGGAGAGAGCGGAAAAGGCCGAAATGGCCGCAAGGAGGGACGAACAGGCGGCAATATTGGCCGGTGTTCTACTTTTTGTTTAATTTTCGCCGCAGTGTTCTTTCACCGATACCGAGTTCACGGGCGGCAGCTTTACGGTTGAAACCGGTCCGCCTGAGGGCGGCATCAATGAGGATCTGTTCAGCCGCTGCCAGAGTAGAGCTGGCTGGGACGGGGATTACTTCTGTATCAATAAATTGTTGTTTATCGCCTGTACCGGTCAGAAAGGGCTGCAGAAAATCCACAGAGATTTCTTTCATCTCTTCCGGCATACGGACAGCCAGCCTGGTCATGGTATTGCGCAGTTCTCTGATATTTCCAGGCCAGGAACAGGAGACAAGCAATGATTCGGCCCGGGTTGAGAAGGTGGGCATCCTGCCGGTTCTTCCCATTTCCTGAAGAGCGCGATGCAGGAAACGGGTTGCCAGCAGGGGAATATCCTGTTTACGCTTCCTGAGGGGCGGCAGATAGATCGGCAGTACATCAAGCCGGTAAAAAAGATCATGGCGGAAAAGCCCGGCCTCTACATCTTCGTGCAGGTCCCGGTGTGTGGCTGCCACGATACGGACATCAATCGGTATGGCCTGCTCTCCGCCGATTCTCTGGATGGTTCTCTCTTCCAGAACGCGCAACAACCGGACCTGGAACTGAAGAGGCATCTCACCGATTTCATCCAGAAACAGGGTGCCGCCGGAAGCCTGCTCAAACCGGCCGCGGTGCCTGTCTGCGGCACCGGTAAAAGCGCCCCGTTCATGGCCGAACAGTTCACTCTCCAGCATGGTTTCCGGAACAGCACCACAGTTCACCGCCACAAAAGGGCCTGCTGCCCTGGGACTGATCCCATGGACCGCCATGGCGACCAGTTCCTTGCCTGTTCCAGTCTCTCCCCGGATGAGAACAGGTTCGTCAAGGGCGGCAAATCGTGGCAGGTCAGCCAGGGCTTCGGTCATGACCGGATCACGGAAGAGCAGATATGGGCTGAGCCTGGCCGTCAGAACGGATCGCCTGCGGGCAGGGGAATCACGATGCAGCTGCCTGGCCAGCTCAATGGGATCCACCGGCTTCTGCAGATAATCCCGTACGCCATGTTTCAGCGCTGTTACCGCGTTGTCAACGGAACCGTGCCCGGTAATCAGATAAAAATGTCCATCCGGCTGTTTTTCCTGAAACAGGGGCAGCAGATCTAGTCCGGTACCGTCACGCAGTTTGAGATCAGCAAGCATCACATCCACCGACGCGGAATCAAGCCTCAGTCCGGCCTCCCGTACGCTTCCCGCTGTCAGCACCTCCGCACCGAGAGCACGCAGGGCCCTGGACAGACTCCGGACAATAGCCGGATCATCATCCAGCACCAGGATACACAACCCACTGAGGTCCGGCATATTTTCCCGACTGCTCACCCTTTTCTCCTGATAACCGGTTGAGGTACCTTTACGGTAAATACAACCCCGCCACCTTCACGGCTGCCGGCGACAAGAGTACCGCCATGTGCTTCAACGGTCCGCCTGGCAATGGCCAGCCCAAGGCCGTGCCCATGGGGCTTGGTGGTGACGAACGGTTTAAAGATTTCCGTGTTCTCAGGCAGGCCGCAGCCCCGGTCACGAATCTCCACAACCAGCTCATCTGTTCTGTTGTCCCTTCTCACCTCGATCTCCACAGCACCTTCCGACTGACCGCTTTCCGCACTGTTCAGGACCATATTCAGCAGCGCATCACGCATGGAATTCTCCATGAGCTCGACAGGACCGTCAAGCCTGCAACTGGTTTTGATTTCCAGTCCCTGTCGCTCATAAACCGGTCCCGCCAGTCTGACAACTGTTGCAAGCAGTGCTTCCATATCAACCTTCTGCAAAGGTTCTTCGCGCTTTCGGGTAAGATCAAGTATGGAAGAAAGCTTTTCATCAAACCTGACAATGTCCCTGTCCATATCCACCAGAATCTGCTCACGATCATCGTCGGAAATGCGGAGGGAAGCAATATTGGCCCTGAAACTGGCCAGCGGGTTTCGCAGATCATGCACCAGTCCCGCCATCAGCTCAGCAATAGTGGCGAACCTGTACAATTCCTGAAAATGAATTTCCAGTTTCCTGATTCTGTCAGATGCCCATAAGGTTACAGCAAAGGCAATACCAAGGGCCGAGACACCGATGAGAGAAAACAGGGAAATGGCATTGACCAGTGTTGCCATGGCACGTCCGACAGACTCACGAAGAGCGACCCGGCTGAAACCGAGTTCAAGGGTTGCCGGGCCGGAATCGTCGCCTCCAGCAAGCTGAAATTCAATCCGCAACAAAGGCGCTGACTCTGAATAAAGCCTCTCCGGGGCCGTTGAACCACGCAGGTCCAGATCATTCTCGACCTCAACGTCCCTGCCGGGAATTGCTTTTGTTACCAGGTGTTGCTCAGCATCTTGAAATTTGGAAAACCCTTCATTCTCAGAACGGATACGAACCTGTTTCAGATCCGGCAGCCTGGCAAAAAAATTGTCTAATTCCAGATGAAGCCAAGATTGATCATCAGTTATAAGAGAACCGATGTCAGAGCCGGCAAGCTGTTCCACAAGGGGGGTGACGGTTTTAAGCAACCCGTGCACCAGCAGTTGCGACTGGGCCTCTCTGGCCTTAAAATAGAGCCACGCTGATCCGGCACCACTGACTGCGACAAAGAGAAAAAACAGGATCAGGTAGGGAATCAAGATAATCCGGACAAGAGGAAGCCTGGAATCTGTCATGTATGTCTTTTCAATGTTTATGGAATTCTGACGCTGTCTTGTAAGCTGAGTGTATTCAGGTATACCACCTAACGACAATGGCCGCAAATTGAAATCATGTCTGGCATGACCCGGTCGATCCCGACCTGCCTCCGAAATGCAGACACCACTGCAGCTGAATGAGTCCCTTTCTCTGTCTCAGATTTTACTCCCCTATTCCATGTTGCCCTCCTCTGCACCATGGGGTACATTCCGGTCATGAATGAACTGCTGAAAATAGAAAACTTCTCGCTGACCTTCTGCTCGGATCAGGAGATCGGCGGTGATACGCAGGTGTTGTACAATATCAACCTGGCCCTTGAGCAGGGAAAAACCCATGCCCTGGTGGGTGAATCCGGCTCCGGAAAATCCGTGACCGCCATGTCCATTCTCAGGCTGCTGGAAGATATTGCCACCGTACGCACCAGCGGCCGGATTGTATTCAACAACCGGGACATGCTGCAGTTGGATAAGGATGAAGTCCGGGCCATCCGCGGCAATGACATTGCCATGATCTTCCAGGAACCGATGACCTCCCTGAACCCGGTCTATACCATCGGCAACCAGCTCATCGAACCGTTGATGCTGCACCGGAACATGTCCAGGGAAGAGGCGGGAAAACGGGCTGTTACACTTCTCAAGCGAACAGGGATCAAGGATCCGGAGTACCGGGTCAACTCCTACCCGTACCAGCTGTCCGGAGGTCAGCGGCAGCGGGTGATGATTGCCATGGCCCTGGCCTGCCGTCCCAGCCTGCTCATTGCCGATGAACCCACCACTGCCCTGGATGTGACCATCCAGGCCCAGATCCTTGAGCTGATCAAGGATATCCAGCAGGAATTCAACATGGCGGTTCTGCTGATTACCCATGACCTGCCCATGGTGCAGAAGGCTGCAGACAGGGTATCCATCATGTACCAGGGCAGGATCGTGGAACAGAACAGCAGCCGGGAGTTGTTTGCAGATCCCAGGGAAGAGTATACCCGTCACCTGCTCAGTGCCGTTCCCCATTCCAGCCACGTTCCCTCGCCCGGCGGCAGACAGCTGGTTGACATGAAGGGAATCAACTGTGAGTTTATCCTGAAAACATCCTGGCAGGGATTCTTCAAACGAAAGAAATCCGTGGTCAAGGCAGTGGACAATGTTGATATTTCCATCCGCCAGGGAACAACCCTGGGCATAATCGGGGAATCCGGATCCGGTAAATCCACCCTGGCCATGTGTCTGCTGAAGCTGACCAAGTTCAAGGGAGCCATTCATTTTTACAATGACGACAAAGACATCCTGCTCTCGGAACTGAGCAACCACCAGATGCGTCCCCTGCGCCGGGAACTGCAGATTGTATTCCAGGATCCCTTTTCCTCCCTCTCTCCACGACTGACCGTTGAGCAGATTATTGCCGAAGGACTGCAGGTACACAAACTTGCCGGCACCCGTACAGAACTCCGATCCCTGGTCCAACAGGCCCTGGAAGAGGTGGAGCTTGATCCTGATATGGCCGGACGTTTCCCCCATGAATTCTCCGGAGGCCAGCGCCAGCGGATAGCCATTGCCCGGGCAATCATTTTAAAGCCAAAACTGCTGATCCTTGACGAACCCACCTCGGCCCTGGACACCACCATCCAGTCCCAGATCATCAAGCTGCTGAAAAATCTGCAGAAACGGCATGGCATGACCTATATCTTCATCACCCATGATCTGCGCGTCATCCGCTCCCTGGCCGATGAACTGGCAGTTATGCGCCAGGGCAGGATTGTTGAATCCGGACCTGCTGACCGGATCTTTACCCAACCAGGTCATGAATATACCCGCAGGCTGTTTCAGGCAGCATTTTATCAATAATGGATATGAATGCGGCTGATGGGCACGGGTAAGTCAGAGGAGATGAGCAGGGACCCACTATCTTCCGAGTTCCTGAAAACCGTCAGCCACAGTCCCGGCGTGTACCAGATGCTGTCCAGGAAAGAAGTCCTGTATGTGGGCAAGGCCAGGGATCTACGCAAGCGGCTGTCCCAATATGCCCATTTTTCAGGATCCGCTCATTCCAAGACCGCTGTCATGCTCTCCCATGTCCGGCGGGTGGAGACTATCCTCACCACCACGGAAAAAGAGGCCCTGATCCTTGAGGCCTCGCTGATCAAAAAACACAGACCCAGGTATAATGTCATCCTGCGTGATGACAAGAATTACCCGCTGATCAAGGTGACAACCAGGGAACAGTGGCCGCGACTGCTGGTCACCCGCAGGCGTCTGAATGACGGCAACCGTTATTTCGGCCCCTACTCGTCCACATCGGCCATGCGTGCATCGCTGAAACTCCTGTTTTCCATGTTTCCCCTGCGCCGCTGCAAAACCGTAAGGAAACGCGACCGGCCCTGTCTCAACTATCAGATGAAGCGCTGTCTGGCTCCCTGTACCGGACTGGTTGACCCTGCCCGCTACCAGGCCATGGTCGAAGAAATCCTGCTTATCCTGGAAGGCAAAAGCCGACAGGTGATCGACCGGCTGACCGCCAGGATGCAGACAGCAGCAGCTGAGCTGAAATTTGAACAGGCTGCTCTGTTCCGGGATCAGATCAACGGGCTGAAAAAAACCCTGGAACGCCAGATTATTGTGGCCGACCACCGGATGGACCAGGATGTTTTCGGCCTTGCCCGGCAGGGTGCCTCGGTGGGTATTGCCATTTTATTTGTCCGCTCCGGCATGATCAGCGGAGCCCAGACGTTTTTTATTACCGACCCCATCGGTGAGGATGACCGTATCTTGAGGGAAACCATTGTTCAGTACTACACTGCCCAGCGCCAGCCGCCGCGCGAACTGCTGCTTCCTCTTGCCCCGGAAGACAACGACCTTGTCCGTGAACGCCTGGGTGAGCTCAAGGGAGGACCGGTTAAGCTGGTTATTCCGCAGCGGGGAAAACGGATGCAGCTTATGCAGATGGCCTCTGACAATGCGGTCCAGATCTTTGCCGACCGGAGCAGAAAACGCAAATCCTGGGACACCCTGGCCGGATCCCTGCAGAACAGACTGAAACTGCGCAACAGACCCGACACCATTGAATGTCTTGACATCTCCAACCTGGCGGGCAAGCAGGCTGTCGGTTCGCTGGTCTGTTTTACAGAAGGAGAAAAGGAAAAATCACGTTTCCGCCATTACCGAATTCGGTTAAAAGATGAACCGGATGACTATGGAATGATGGACGAGGTGCTGCGCAGGCGAATGGAAACCGGGCTCAAAAAAAACAACCTGCCGGACGTGATGCTGCTTGACGGCGGCAAGGGACAGCTCAACATAGCCGTTCATGTGCTTGCAGACTTTGACCTGCTGGACCGTATCGATCTGGTGGCCATTGCCAAGGAGAAACAGGCAGAGGGAGAAAAGCTGTTTCGACCTGGCAGAAAGAATCCCATCCTGCTGCCTGCTCACTCCCCGGCCCTGTTGTACCTGATGCGCATCCGGGACGAGTCGCACAGGTTTGGTATTACCTTTCACCGCAGACTGCGCAACAAGGAGACCCTGCATTCAAAGCTGGACAACCTGCAGGGTGTAGGGAAAAAGAGGAAAAAACTCATGCTAGCAACCCTGGGCAGTTACAAACGGATTCTGGAGGCAACAGCCGATGAACTGTCCTCAGTACCCGGCATAGGGAAAAAGCTGGCCGTTTCAATCTTTAACCAGCTGCATGAACAATAACATGCAGCCCGATGAAAAAATTATGGCCCGTCTCAAGCCGGGTTGTATCTGCAAAGGAATTAAGCTGATCCGCTTGCTTGACGCCATTGACCAGGGTGCTGACAGCTTTGAGAAGGTGGCCCGGATTACAGGCATCGGTGAAGGTCAGTGCGGCGGTAAACGATGCCGAGCCAGGGTTGAGGAGCTGTTGGACGGTCGTGAAACAGAGAAAAAGTAAGTGTTGCTGTTGTCCCAAAACCCATGACTCTGCCTGAATTAGATATATTGCTCTACGGACATGACGGGCGTGGACTCGGCCATACCAGCCGGACCGTAGCCATCGGCATGGCCCTGCGCAGGCTGTATCCGGACCTGCGGATCCTGGTGGTAACCGGTTGCGCCTGCACACAGGAGCTTATCCACAACATCTCCCTGGACTGGCTAAAACTCCCCTCTTACCGGACTGAAGTAATAAACGGCAAATCCCGGGGTATTGACGGCAGCAGCTGCTTTACAGATAAAGAGCTTGGTCTTCTGCGGGCTGAAACATTACGACAGATCGTGCTCCAGTACCGGCCGGGAATCGTTCTGGTAGACCATACCCCCCAGGGCAAACACCGGGAACTGCTGCCGGCCCTTGAAGCTTCATCCCGGACAGGCACGCACTGGACTCTTGGTGTACGCGGTGTGGTCGGAACTGTCCCTCAGTCCGGTTCAACGCTTTCACGACAGCTCTTTTCCGACTATTATACAACATTGCTCTGGTATGGTGACAGCCGCGTATTGGGGTCTGATCAGCTGGAGCAGCTGGAAAGTCAGTACAGTATCCAGCCCGTAGAATGCGGTTATGTCTCCAGGTTAAGGGAACTGCGTTGCCTCCAGGATCCGGCACAGAGTGCGAAAACAGTGGCAGGCACCATTGCCATACCCTGGCCCGGAGAACACAGCCGGCAGGTCCTGTCAGCTATTACCCGGGCCTTGGAAAACATTGGTCCGGCATACGGAAACTGGCACATCTTTGCAAACCTCGACCCGGACCTTCATGGGCAGAGAATTTCCTGCCTGCAAAAGCTTCCCTGGTGTACACTTCATCCACCAGGCCCCGACTACATAGCAACCCTGCTTCGTTCCAGAACAGCGATGATTTACGGGGGATACAACAGTCTGACAGACGTACTGGCTGCCGGTCTGCCTGCAGTAGTCCTGCTGCGGTCCATGCAGGACAACGAACAGCAGCAGCACCTTCATCTGCTGCAGACATATACAACTGATCAACTGTTCATCATTGATGAAACAGAGTTGAATGCAACCATTATCGAAACCGGTTTACGGACTCAACTTAAAACAGCTCCTCCGGCAACTGATATCAATCTGCAGGGGGCTGAAAACGCGGCCCGACAGCTGGTGAAACTGAGAAAAAGGTAGAGGCTGCCTTGACCCTGAAAACTCTCTAACATATTAAATTATATGAATTTTTTTAAAAAAAAGACATTGACCGGCCTGGCCCGTACCTGCGGCTGAGCTGCTAAAATAGGTCCGGCGGATCTGTCGGACGCGCTTAAAGGTTTTGAACCGCCTGCTGACGCCAATCTCCTTGTCGGCTTTGAAACCTCTGACGATGCGGCTGTCTACCGTCTCTCAGATGAGATTGCCATGATCAACACTGTGGATTTCATCACTCCGCCTGTGGACGATCCCTACTGGTTCGGCCAGATATCAGCGGCCAATTCCATTTCCGATGTCTATGCCATGGGAGGAAAACCGTTAACTGCTCTCAATGTTGTCATGTTTCCTTCCAAAAAACTTGACATGGGCATGCTGCGTGAGATCCTTCGGGGCGGACATGACAAGACCATGGAAGCCGGGGCCTGTCTCGTTGGCGGGCATACGGTTGACGATGAAGAACCCAAATACGGTCTCTGTGTAAACGGAGCAGTCCATCCGGACCGCATCATCACCAATGCAGGCGCGCAGCCCGGTGACGCATTGATCCTCACAAAACCCTTGGGTTCCGGCGTCCTGTTCAATGCTGCCAGATCCAGGAGGCTTCCCTATACGGATCTGGAACGGGATATTCTGCCTCTGCTTGCGACCTTGAACGGACCTGCAATGGATGTTGCCCTGCAATTTGATCTGCATGCCTGCACAGATGTGACCGGCTTCGGCATTCTCGGCCATCTGCTGGAAGTTGCTCACGGATGTGATGCACAGATTGTGATGAACTACCGCGCTCTTCCCTTTTTCCCGTATGCCCTTGATATGTACAGAAAAGGTGAAACCACCGGCAGCAACAGGCCCAACAGAACCATGGTACATCTCCATAATCTTGAAATACGTACCCGGCTCGATACAGCGGAAGAAGAGATGCTGTACGATCCGCAGACTTCCGGAGGACTTCTGCTCGCCCTGCCTGATTCCCAGGCTGATAATCTTTTAAAGCTTCTTCACAATGCAGGAGTAACCGCTGCTGTTAAAATCGGCGACGTTGTGGATGCACCGGTGGGCATAGTCGTTACGTAGAAGGAACCTGGCGTCAGTAACCACCGGTAATACCGGTGGCTTTACATTGTGCACCTGTTATGCAGCACTGATATCGAAACTCTGCTGACTGCCCATAACTGCTGAACAGAAAAAGAAATCATGAAATAAAGAGTGCGGGATGCATTGATTTGGTTTGTTGAAAATTCCAACATACGCTACGATACATAAAATCCCAGTTCGTACGACACTGTCACCCTTTTACCAGAGGATAGCTCAATGTACGGTTTAGAAGCAATTAATGGAGCAAACGGTTGGTCCATGGCTTTTGTCGGGATCCTGATCGTCTTTACGGGTCTTGCCCTCCTCTCTCTGATCATTTCTCAACTGCACAAACTCCTGCCTGTGATTGAAAAAACAGATACAAGTCCACAGAAGCCGGAACCCCTGCCCTCCGGGAAACCTGAGCACGGAGAGGCGTGTCCCACAGACCTCAAGGTGCAGGCTGCCCTCTTTGAACCGATAATCGAGGAACTGGGCTCTGATTTTCCGCTGACGGATCTCTATGTACAGACAAAAGAATACAATATCCCTCATCCGCATTTAACCATTTCCGCTTTCAGGGAAGCCTCCATTCTTGTTCCCCTTGGTGAGGGCGTTTTTACGTGGGACAAGGAACAATTAACCAAGCTGTGCAACAAGGCTGACTAATCATGGATCTATTACTGAAATTCCTGGCAAACACCGGTTTCGCCCTGGCTGACCCGCGACAAATAGTCATGATTTTTGTCGGCATCCTCTTTATCTATCTCGCTATTGCCAAAAAATATGAACCTCTGCTGCTGCTTCCCATCGGCTGTGGAATAATTGTGGGCAATGTTCCTTTTTTCAAAGGATTCGGTCTCGGCATTTACGAAAGCAACAGTGTTCTCCACTACCTCTATTTCGGTGTAACGACCGGCATATATCCATCAATTGTCTTCCTGGGCCTGGGAGCGATGACGGATTTCTCATCCCTGCTTGCAAGGCCTAAGCTGATGCTACTCGGCGCAGCCGCCCAGATGGGTATCTTCTTTACACTCATAGGCGCCCTTGCCCTCGGCTTTCTGCCCGAGGAAGCATCCTCCATAGCGATAATCGGTGGGGCTGACGGTCCCACATCAATCTTTTTAACCGCCAAACTTGCACCGCATCTGATTGGCCCTGTTGCCATAGCCGCATATTCCTACATGGCCCTCATCCCGATCATTCAGCCGCCAATCATGAAACTGCTTACCACCCGGAATGAACGTTTAATCAAAATGTCTGAACCGCGGCAGGTAAGTAAAAAAGAACGTGTCATTTTTCCAGTTGTGGGAATACTGCTCTGCTGCTTTCTGGCACCTGCCTCAATTCCCCTGCTGGGAATGTTCTTTTTCGGGAATCTCATGAAAGAAAGCGCTGTTGTCGAAAGACTGGCCAATACCGCACGCAATGCCATTATCGACACGGCTACGATATTTTTAGGCCTCACGGTTGGTGCCAGTACCCAGGGAGATGTCTTTTTAACCTCAAAATCAATTTTAATCTTCTGTCTTGGCGCCTTTGCCTTCAGTCTTGCCACGGCCTCCGGGATACTGTTTGCAAAATTCATGAACCTTTTTCTTAAAGAAAAAATCAATCCTCTGCTTGGAGCTTCAGGAGTATCCGCCGTGCCCGGCTCTGCCAGGGAGGTTCATCTCATGGGTTTGAAAGAGGATCCGTCAAATTATCTGCTCATGCACGCCATGGCCTGCAACTCATCAGGGGTCATCGGCTCTGCCATTGCCGCTGGTGTGCTGTGGAGTTTCAATATGATGTAGCCCGCTGCAACGCCTCCAAACAGACAGTTGCATCCTGCAGAAGATGAGAATTGCATGTGCTGACTTGCCGTTAAACAGAGTTCATTTTGAAAAAACAACAACCTCGAATACCGGATTCACTGCAGCCTTTTCTGGAACAGCTGCGCCAATCCATGCAACTGTATGAACAGATCAACTTTGATGCCCGCCACGACACTCTTCTCAAGGCCTTTGTTGATATTATTCACGACGATCATTCACTTGACCGTTTCTTCCAGATCTGCGTTGCCACTCCCCTGCTGCTGAATGATCTGCAGGTGCGGTTTTATCTCCATGAAAAAAAAACAGATCGTTTTCTCTGTGTCTGCGACAGTGAAAACGGTCTCCTCAATCCTCCTCAGGCCACCGATTCTGAATTGCCGTCTGCAATTCGCCAGATCAGAGAACATGACGGCTGGCTGCTCTACCCGTTGTATCCCCGCAGTGGAACCACACAGCTGGAATTTCAGCAAGCTCATGGAGGGGCTGGGTTGTATGATCCTGACCCCTATTTTGCCAGTCACTCCCTGCTTGGTCTGTTCGGCGTTTCCCCGGTACAGGAACTCAACACAGAGGACAGGGCATTTTTTCAGATTCTAACCCGCTGGATCGGCAACAAACTCAACAACAGGCTCATCGCCGCTCGTCACCTTGAACATCTGAAGTTTTTAAACGACCTGGGCCGGGATATCGGTCATAACATCATTGTTCCCAATATGTACCTCAAACATCTGCTGCGACAGGTGGAAAAACAGATCGAGGGTATTCAGGAAATTGAGCACAAGGCTGAAGCAGTAAAATCAAGGGGGATAACAACCAGGCAGTTTATGAGTTTTCTACAAAACTGCCGTGAAAAGGCCCAAGCCCTGGAACAATCGCATCGTGAACTGCTCAAGCATCACAACCAGATCACCCTCTTTCTTGAAAGCCTGTTCAGGGAACAGCATTTCAGTCAGGGCCATCTTGTATTGAAACCGACCGGCTCATTTGTTGAACGGGATATTATTCTGCCACAGCTCGACCTGTATAAGAAGAAGCTTGAGCAGAAAAACATCTCCGTGGAAAAACCAATCAATCTTTATCAGCAGAAATTTCCTTTAATGGTTGATAAAGGCCTCCTCTCCCAGGTCTATGCCAACCTGTTTTCCAATGCTGTCAAATACACCGAAGAGGTCATTGACCATCAGGGAAAACCGCGCAAGGCCCTGGCCTACGGAGCTGAACAAATACAGGACTTCCCCGAACCCGGCCGAAAGGGAATCAAGTTCAATGTCTTTACCACCGGACCACCCCTTTCAGAAACTGAACGACGGGATATTTTTGAGGAAGGAAGCAGGGCAAAAAACAGTGAAGGCATTGCAGGCTCCGGTCATGGCCTGAATTTCATCCGCCGGGTTATTGAGGTGCATGGGGGAAAAGTAGGTTGCGAAGCAACTGAAGAGGGGAATAACTTTTATTTTATTCTCCCCGTTTCTCCTGTTGATCAGCAAGACTCTGAGAATACCGGGTAAAAAATCATGCAGCATAAACAGCACATCCCATCACCACCCCTGGTCCATTCCCGTAAAGAACCTCTCCCGTGGCACCAACCCAAAGAAGCGGCAGATGATCCTGATGCATGGGAAAGGGTACAGGCAATCATGCAGAGTTCCAGCTACCGGCAGGCTGATGCGGATGTTGATTTCCTGGACCGATCCGACATAACCCGCCCCATTAGGTTGCAGCTTGATTATCTGAAAGCGGAATCACTGCTTGAACAGCACGATGTCCGACATACCATTGTTGTTTTTGGTTCCACCCGTATCCGCGAACCTGAATCCATTAAACGCAGACTCACCTATATTCGAACCAGCCTTGAAAAAGATCCGGAAAATTCCGAACTCAAATGTCGACTGGCCGTGTGTGAACGGCTGCTGGCCAAAAGTCGCTATTACAAAGTTGCCCGAGAGTTTGGCAGGATTGCAGGCCAGGTCGGCCCGGGACCGGCCGACAACCGGGTCCTGCTGATCACCGGCGGCGGGCCCGGTATAATGGAGGCTGCAAACCGCGGAACCTTTGACGTACATTCTAAATCTATCGGACTCAATATCACCTTGCCCCATGAACAGTATCCAAACCCCTATATTACTCCGGAGCTGTGTTTCCGGTTTCGTTACTTTGCCATTCGCAAACTCCATTTTCTTCTCCGTGCCCGGGCCCTGGTCGCCTTTCCCGGTGGTTTCGGCACCTTTGACGAACTGTTTGAAACCCTGACCCTGATCCAGACCCGTACAATTTCTCCTCTACCCGTTGTGCTGGTGGGTGAATCGTTCTGGCGGAGTGCTTTTGACGTTGATTTTCTGGCTGCTGAAGGAGTCATTGATGCCGAGGACAAGGATCTGTTCTGGTTTGCGGAAACAGCAGAAGAAATCTGGCAGGGACTGCACAGCTGGTACGAGGCAAAGGGGGAATCTTTTCTACCGGCACTTGACTGATGTAAAGATGCAATTGAATGTAGAGAAGCAGAGCCAATGAAAACAAAATCAAAACGACTGATTATCCTCCTGCTGGCTGCTGTCCTGGCTGGCGGCGGCTATTATTTTTATCAAAACAGAATGCAGGTCCCCGACAATGTGCTGCAGCTCTATGGTAATATTGATATCCGCCAGGTACAACTTGCCTTTCAGGAAAGCGGCCGGTTGGAAAAGCTTAATGTACAGGAAGGGGATCATGTCAAGGCAGGTGCGTTGCTGGCCGAGATTGACGCAGTTCGCTATCGAGCCAACCTTGTAAAGGCCAAGGCTGAGCTGGCTGCTGAGCAACAGCTGCTCAACCGGCTTGTTACTGGCTCCCGGCCGCAGGAAATTGCCAGGGCTGAGGCTGATGTCCGGGCTTTGGAGGCAAAGGTTACAGATACAGAAATTACCTTGAAAAGGCTGCGACAGCTGATCAAAGAACGGGCGACCTCCCAGCAGCAGGTCGATGACGCTGCCGCTGCCCATCAGGCAGCAGTGGAAGGGCTGAAGGCCGCACGCCTGGTTCTGGATCTTGCAAAGATAGGACCGCGTGAGGAAGATATAGCTGCAGCGCGGGCAAAGGTGATGGCTGCTGAAGCGGCTGTGACCCATGCGGAAAAAGAAGTTGCAGATACCAGACTCTACGCCCCTGCAGATGCGGTCATCCGCGACCGTATCATGGAACCGGGAGATATGGCCTTTCCTTCGACCCCGGTTCTGACCCTGGCACTGACCAATCCTCTCTGGGTACGAACCTATGTGCCGGAAACAGAGCTGGGTAAAATCTTTCCCGGCATGAAGGCGGATATCAGCACGGACAGCTATCCAGGTAAAACGTACAGGGGCTGGATCGGCTATATTTCACCCACAGCCGAATTTACCCCCAAGACCGTGGAAACGCCTGCCCTGCGCACCCGTCTTGTTTACCAGACCAGGGTCTTTGTCTGTAATCCGGAAAATGAACTGCGCCTGGGAATGCCCGCAACTGTCCATGTTGACCTGACCCAGCCAAAACCGGGCGGGACTGTCCGTGGTCAGGATATTTGTCAGGAAAACCAGTAAACCTGATGGTTGCCGGAGAACACCGACCTGCAGATACTGCTTCTCCACTGCAGGCTGACAACATCAGTAAAAACTTCCAGGTCGGCAAACGAAACGTCACGGCCCTGAAGGATCTCTCCTTTACCATTAAACCGTCCATTGTCACCGGTCTGATCGGAGCGGACGGTGCCGGTAAAACAACGCTCATGCGTCTTGCCGCAGGATTACTGATTCCGGACGGCGGGACGATATCGGTGCTTGGACACGATTCCACCAGCGATTCCCTGGCTGTACAGAAAATGATCGGCTATATGCCGCAGCGCTTCGGGTTATATGAAGACCTGACGGTTCAGGAAAATCTGGATCTGTACAGCAATCTGCAGGGTGTCGCAAAAAAAAACCGGCCGGCCCGCTATGCTCAGCTGATGGAGATGACCGGGATGGCTCCTTTTACCGACCGCCTTGCCGGCCGCCTGTCCGGCGGCATGAAACAGAAGCTGGGACTGGCCTGCACCCTGATCCGTCCACCCCGTCTTCTGCTGCTTGACGAACCCACGGTGGGAGTTGATCCGGTTTCCAGGCGTGAACTGTGGAACATTGTCTATCACCAGGTAGAGCAGGAGGGAATGGCCGTCCTGCTCTCCACTGCCTATCTTGACGAGGCGGAACGATGCGGTGAAGTGGTGCTTCTCCACGAGGGCAGGATGCTTGGCCAGGATCCACCTGAAAAATTCAGCAGAAAGCTGGCTGGTTATACCTTTGAAGCCCATGGCAGTCAGCACAACCGGCGCGCTCTGCAGGAACGTCTGAGCCGAAGCAGGAAGGTTGTTGATGCCATTATCCTGGGAGATCAGGTTCGACTGGTCACCCGCAATCCTGAGCAGGCGGAAGAGCTTGGACAGGAATTTTCAACAAGCAGTGAACGGGTAACGGTAAAAGCAGTCCTTCCCCGTTTTGAAGATGCATTTATTTCTCTGCTCAACGATTGTAAAGAAGATGCGAAGAATGGAAACCGCCCACTCATCCTGCCTGACCGGGGTAAAGATACCGGTGATGAAGAGGTCATTGTTGTCCAGGACCTGCAGCGCAGGTTTGGTGATTTTTATGCGGTGAAAAATCTTTCTTTCAGTGTCAAACGGGGTGAAATTTTCGGGCTTCTCGGAGCAAACGGTGCCGGTAAATCCACCACCTTCCGGATGCTCTGCGGCCTGCTGCCGGCCTCAGGGGGTACATTGCAGGTTGCGGGACAGGATCTGCGGGTAGCCCGTGCCCACGCCAGGGGACGAATCGGGTATATGGCCCAGAAATTTTCCCTGTATGAAGGCTTGACCGTCCAGCAAAACCTGAGTTTTTTTGCCAACGCCTACGGGTTGTTTGGCAGAAAGCAGAAAGAACGGATCAGCTGGGCCCTTGAGGGATTCGAACTGCAGTCCCTGCGCAATAACATCAGTGGAGAGCTGCCCCTGGGTTTCAAGCAGCGGTTGGCCATGGCTGCTGCCCTGATGCACAATCCGGAAATACTCTTTCTTGATGAACCGACCTCCGGGGTTGATCCGCTGGCACGCCGTGAGTTCTGGCACCGGATAAACGGGTTGGCCGAAGCAGGTGTCACTGTGCTGGTAACCACTCATTTCATGGAGGAGGCAGAGTACTGTGACCGACTGGTGATTATGGCCCGGGGCCAGGTACTGGCGGCAGGTGATCCGGAACAGCTGAAAAAAAATGCAGTTACAGATGAAATGGCCCATCCGACCATGGAAGATACCTTCATAGCTCTGATTGAAAACTTTGGTGATCAGGAATGAACATCAATTCCATGCGCTTAGGAGGCCTGATCCGCAAAGAAAGCCTGCAGATCATCCGGGATCCATCCAGTATCGGTATAGCTTTTTTTCTACCGGTTCTGCTCCTGCTCCTCTTCGGCTACGGGGTATCCCTGGATGCCCGCAATGTTTCCATTGCCCTGGTCGTGGAACAACCCGGCCCTGAAACATCCTCACTTGTCAGTGGATTTCGTCATTCTGATTATTTTGCACCGCAGGTCATGCTGTCCATTCAGCAGGCTGAACAGGCGATGATGGAACGGAAAGTGGACGGTATTGTCTGGCTGCGCACGAATTTTGCCAAAGAGATGCGTTCCGGACACAGTGCCCGGGTTTCCGTTATCGTCAACGGAGTTGATGCCAACAAGGCCCGTCTTGTTGAAGGCTACGTGAACGGGGTCTGGATGCAGTGGCTGACCAGAACAGCAGAAGGCATCGGCCGTCCCCTTCATATCCCGGTCAATGTGGAACACCGAATCTGGTACAATCCTGCTGTCCGCAGCCGCAACTACCTGGTACCGGGCCTTATTGCAGTGATCATGACCCTGATCGGGGCCATGCTGACCTCAATGGTTGTTGCCCGGGAATGGGAACGGGGAACCATGGAGGCCCTGCTGGTCACACCTGTGCGGGTGCAGGAGATCCTGCTGGGTAAGATCATACCCTATTTTATTCTGGGCATGGGCGGCATGCTGCTCTCTGTTATCATGGCGGTTTTTCTCTTCCATGTGCCGCTGCACGGCTCTCTGCCTGCCCTGACTGCAGCATCAGCCCTGTTCATGCTCACTGCCATTGCCATGGGACTGCTCATCTCCACGGCAGCAGGCTCACAGTTTGTTGCCGGTCAGATGGCCATTGTGATTACCTTTCTGCCCGCCTTTATCCTGTCCGGCTTTGTTTTTGATATCAATTCCATGCCGGTTGTAATCCAGTGGCTGACCCACCTGGTTCCTGCCCGCTATTTTGTTGCCATCCTGCAGACGCTTTTTCTTGCCGGTGACATCTGGCCGATTGTTCTGGTCAATTCGGCATGGCTCGGTCTGATGGCACTTGTCTTTTTTGGTATTATCCGCAGGAAATCCAACAAGAGGCTGCGTTGATGCTGCTGATGCTCAGGCGGATTATTTCGCTCATGATCAAAGAGTTTCGTACCCTGCTCACCGATAAAAAAAGCCGAATGGTGCTTGTTATACCGCCCGTTGCCCAGTTGCTTGTCTTCGGCTATGCAGCAAGTTTTGATCTCAACCATATTAATTATGCCGTGTATAATGAAGATCGTGGTGTGGAGTCCAGGCAACTGCTGGCGGGCTTTGCCGGCTCAGAGGTTTTTGAAAGCTGCGGCAGTATTACCCATGACAGTCAGATTAAACCACTGCTTGATACCGGCAAAGTCCTGCTTGTTCTGCATATCGGTGAAAATTTTTCCAAAAACCTTCACCTTGGCAGACCGGCTCCGCTACAGATACTGGTTGACGGGCGAAACTCCAACACGGCCCTGCTGGCCCTGAACTATGCTCAAAATATTGTGCTCTCCTTTGATGACCAGTGGAACCGGCGTCATGGCGGCAAACCACCACCGGCAGTCCTCGTGCAGCGGGCCTGGTTTAATGCAACCCTGAACTCGCACTGGTTTATTATCGTCGGCATCGTCGCCCTGCTCAACCTGGTGGTCTCCCTGGAGGTCACAGCCCTGTCCGTTGCCCGTGAACGCGAGGCCGGCACCTTTGACCAGCTGCTGGTCACTCCGATGACACCCTTTGAAATACTGGTGGGAAAATCACTGCCCGGTCTTATTATCGGTGTTCTGGAGGCTTCATTTATCATCAGTCTCATTGTCCTCTGGTTTCATGTTCCCCTGCGGGGTAATATTGGTGCCCTGTACCTTGGATTATTTATTTTTCTGCTCTCATCCATCGGTATCGGGCTTATGATCTCCTCCCTTTCCGTAACCCAGCAGCAGGGATTGATGGGAGCTTTTCTCTTCATGGTGCCCGCCGTTATCCTGTCCGGTTTTGCCACTCCCATTGAAAATATGCCCCAGCTGGTGCAGTGGATCACCTATCTCAATCCCATGCGTTATTTTCTGGTCATTGTCCGCTCGGTCTTTCTGCAGGGTAGTTCTTTTGATCTCCTCTGGAGCCAGTACTGGCCCATGCTGCTGATCGGGATGACGACCCTGACCATGGCGGCAGTGCTGTTCAGAAAACGAATGTATTAACGTCCATGGATATCGCCAGTATCCTTCTGATAATTACCATCGGTGTCGTGGTTGCCTTTGATTTTACCAACGGCTTTCACGACTCTGCCGACATGATTGCCACCTGCATTGCCTCCCGGGCCATGAAACCGGGAATGGCAATTCTGCTGGTTACCTGTTTTACCTTTTTAGGTCCCTTTGTCGGTGGTCTGGCCGTGGCAGACACGGTGGGCCGGTTTGTCCGTATCCAGGGCCAGCCACCTCTTTTTGCCGAAAGTATTGTCCTGTCCGCAGTCCTTGCTGCAGTCTGTTACAATCTCCTGACCTGGAAATTCGGCCTGCCCACCTCTTCATCAAACTCTTTGGTCGGCGGCCTGGTGGGTTCCGGTCTGTATGCCATGGGGGCCGGCAGCGTGAACTGGGGATTTTCCGCTCTGCTGCAGGGACAGTTAACAGGCGTGGTCAAAATTATTATCGGTCTGTTCTTCTCTCCCCTGGCAGGATTCATCGGCGGCTTTCTCCTGATGAGCCTTTTCATGCGTCTTTTCCGCAGACTTTCCTTTACATCACGTAAGCTGTTTATTTTCAGCCAGTATCTGACCACGGCCTGGCTCGGTTTTACCCACGGCACCAATGATGCGCAGAAGGGCATGGGGATCATCGGCATGCTGCTCCTGTCCGCTGGTCATTACCAGGTCTTCACCATCCCACACTGGGCAATCCTGCTCTGCGCCTCATCCATCACCCTGGGTACCCTGTTCGGCGGCTGGTCGATCATCAAGACCATGGGATTTGGTCTCTACAGAATCAGGACCATTCACTCCGTTGCCGATCAGATAGGATCAGCTCTTGTGATATCTGCGGCAACGGCAATCGGAGCCCCGGCTTCCACCACCCAGGTGGTCACCTCCACCCTGCTCGGAGTCGGGGCCCGGGAAAAACCCCGTCATGTACACTGGTCAACAGCCTTGTCCATTGTCAAGGGCTGGCTTTTAAATCTACCGATTTCAGCTGCAATCGGCGCACTGTTTACCATGATTTTCATGCACCTGTGGAGTATGCCATGAATCTGTTGAATATGATAAAAAAGTATATTCTTCCTGAAGAGATTGATTTTTTCGGAGAACTGTGTGAACAGGCCGAAGCCACCAGAAACATGCTCAATGATCTGTACAGTTGTCTTGCCGAGGGAAAGGAGAGCAGCTGCCAGGCAATTCTTGCGGATGAACACCAGGCCGGGTCTTTAAAGGAGCGGAATATGAACGACCTTGGCCGGGCCTTCCTGACACCGGTGGACAGGGAGGCTATTTTCCGGGTTATCACCCATCTGGACTGGATCGTGATCTCGGTCAAGCACTTGGTCATGGAAACAAAGGCATATGAAATCAGTGAGTTACGTGAATATGAACATATCCTGCTCCAGCTCCGTAACTGCGCTGATTTCCTCTGCCGGGGTTTTGCCGCCCTGAAGGACAAAAATATGGAGCGCACTTCCCGACACTCTGATGAAACCAGGGATCTGGCTCATAAGGTAACGGAAACCTATGTGCTGGCAATGGCAAAAGTTGCGCAGGGAGAAGATATTCACCTGATGTTTACACATAAAGAAATTCTCTCCCAGATTAAATCCATTGCCAAACGATTTCACGTGGCAGCAAACACCCTGCAGGATATAACTATGAAATTAAGTTAACCCGGAATCCTGTAAAAAAAACCTGTCAGCCGGTATGATACCTCGGATACAGCTGCAGGCCACCTTGAAAACAATGTTGCCCAACGACACCAGCCAAGGAGTTAACCATGTTTGCCAATCGATACATGCTGCGTACTCTCCCCCAACCACTTGCCGGGCTGGCAGATCTGGCTGTTGATACCCGATGGAGCTGGAATCATGCCTGTGATGTTCTCTGGAGAACTATCGATGCCGACCTCTGGGAGGCTACAGGCAACCCCTGGTTTGTTCTTGAAAGCGTGGGCCAGGATCGCCTTGCTGAACTGGCGGAAAACAAGCATTTTCTGCAACAGCTTGAAGAACAGATTGAACGGCGTAACACTGATTTAAGCCGGCATACATGGTTTGCCGACCAGCATGGAGACAGCGGCCTGCAAACCATTGCCTATTTCAGTATGGAATTCGGACTCAGCGAGGCCCTTCCCCTGTATTCCGGCGGTCTGGGCATCCTGGCAGGAGATTACCTGAAAACAGCCAGTGATCTCGGTGTTCCCGTCTTCGGGGTCGGCCTGCTCTACCAGCAGGGATACTTTCGGCAATCCATTGATGCTGCCGGCAAACAGACGGAATTCTATCCCTACAATGATCCGGCAATCATGCCGATCCTGCCCCTGCGTGATGACAACGATAACTGGGTCAAGGTGGAGGTTGACCTGCCCGGTCGAGTTCTCTCACTGCGTGCCTGGGAAGTCGTTGTCGGCCGGATACGACTCTATCTTCTGGATTCCAATGACCCGTTAAATACGCCAAGTGACCGCGGTATAACGGAAAAACTGTATGGCGGCAGCCATGAGGTAAGGCTGCAGCAGGAGATAGCCCTTGGTATCGGCGGCTGGCGTCTTCTGGAAACCCTGGGCATCTCCTGCGAAATCTGCCATCTGAACGAGGGACATGCCGCCTTTGCCGTCCTGGAACGGGCTGCCTCCTTTGCAGCCGCCAACGACACATCTTTTGCGACCGCGCTCGCCTGTACCCGGGCCGGAAATATCTTTACAACCCATACACCGGTCGATGCCGCCTTTGACCGGTTTCCGGTGGAACTCTTTCTCCATTACAGTCAGGAATATGCCGCCACAATCGGCCTTAATACAAGCCGGCTTCTCTCTCTCGGCCGTGCTACTGATGAGAACAATGCACCCTTTAACATGGCATACCTGGCTTTGAAGGGATGCGGAATTATTAACGGCGTCAGCAGCCTGCATGGACAGGTCAGCCGAAAAATATTTCAACCCCTTTTCCCGCGATGGCCCCAGTCCCAGGTGCCCATCACCCATGTAACCAATGGCGTACACATGCCTTCCTGGGATTCCGCCATAACTGACAAGCTCTGGACAGACACCTGCGGCAAGAGACCCTGGCGCGGAGGACTGGAAACCATGGAAGAACAGATCGGCGGACTCAGCGATCATGAAATATGGAATTTTCGAGCAAAAAACCGACAGGCACTTATCAGCTTTGTCCGTCAGCGTATCGTCCGCCAACGTAAATCAATGGGATTAATCTGGGAAAAAAATGCTGTTCCCGAGAATGCGCTTCTGGATCCCAATGCCCTGACCATCGGCTTTGCCCGTCGATTTACTTCCTATAAACGCACAAATCTTCTGCTCCATGATCCTGAACGACTGGCCGCCATGCTCTCCAGTTCCGATCACCCCATCCAGCTCATTCTTGCCGGTAAGGCCCATCCCCGTGATATGGAGGGGAAAGATATGATACGGCAGTGGATCAATTTCTCCCTGCGGCCTGATATTCGAGGCAAGGTCATTTTTCTCCAGGATTACGACATTGAAGTGGCCGGTAAAATGGTGCAGGGAGTAGATCTCTGGATAAATACTCCGCGTCGTCCCTGGGAGGCAAGCGGTACAAGCGGCATGAAGGTGCTGGTTAACGGCGGCCTGAACCTCTCGGAACTTGACGGCTGGTGGGCCGAGGCCTGGTGTGCCGAGGTGGGCTGGGCCCTGGGTGACGGCAGAGAACATGATCGTGATCCCGATTGGGATGCGACCGAGGCTGAACAACTGTATCAGCTCCTTGAAGATGAAGTCATCCCAACTTTTTACGACAGGGATGAACACGGTATATCCAATCTCTGGGTGGCCAGGATGTGGGCCTCCATGTCTTTGCTGACGCCTCAGTTTTCCTCCAACAGGATGGTACGTGAATACGTGGAAAAACTTTACCTGCCGGCTGCAGAAGCCTATAACAGAAGAAGCGGAAACCATGGGCAGGGCGGAAAAGAAATTGTCGAGTGGGGTGAGCGAATTGCCGCCCATTGGTCCTATGTCCACTTCGGCAGACTGCAGGTTAGATCAACTGATTCAAGCCATCATTTTTCAGTGCCGGTTTATTGTGATGATCTGGATCCGAATTTCCTGAGAGTAGAACTGTATGCAGATCCTGAGGAGCCGGGACAGGCAGCGGAATGTATTCCCATGGAATCAGGTGAACCGCTTTCCGGCACTGTGAATGGTTTCAACTACCAGGGTACAGTTCCGGCCAGACGACCCATTTCTGCCTATACCCCCAGGATTATTCCGAACCATCCCCTGGCATCGGTTCCACTGGAAGATCAGCATATCCTCTGGTATAATTGATTTTGTTTACAAAATTTTTATTCAACGTACCGGAACAGAAAAAATGAAAACCTCCTTCCTGTCCTTTTCACTTGTTCTTATTCTCTGTTTCTCTCATACCATGGCCCATGGCCGGGGAGGCACCATGACACTGACCATTTCTTCACCTGTATTTACGCATGAAGATTCCATTCCAGAACGTTACACCTGCGAGGGGGACGATATCTCCCCGCCTCTCAATTTTTCCGGAATTCCTGAGGGTACAGAAAGCCTGGTCCTGATTGTTGATGATCCTGATGCTCCGGATCCGGCAGCACCCAGGATGACCTGGGTGCACTGGCTGGTGTACAATCTACCACCTGATACTGCCGGGCTTGAAGAGGCTGTTGCCTCATTTCCCGCCCCCACCCTGCACGGGACCAATGACTTCAGGCGTACCCGCTACGGAGGGCCCTGCCCACCCATCGGCCAACACAGATACATGTTCAAACTCTACGCCCTGGATACGATGCTGCCCGATCTCGGCAACCCTGATAAAGACCGTCTTCTCCAGGCCATGGATGGCCATATCCTTGCCCGGGCCCGCCTGATCGGTCTTTACCGGAAACAGAGATAGC
>CAZKBZ010000005.1:9397-11928 GCA_964551175.1 uncultured Desulfobulbus sp. | reverse complement strand
GGCCATATCCTTGCCCGGGCCCGCCTGATCGGTCTTTACCGGAAACAGAGATAGCGGCAAGGGCAGAGATCCTGCAGCCGGGTCTACTCTCAGGCAACATGATGCCCCAAACAGCAGACAGAATTGATAGACTGGAAAAGGCGATTCGCAGTTGCCGTCAATGCGGGTTGTACAAGAAACGGCTCCATGCAGTCCCTGGAGAAGGGACTCCTGATGCCCGGGTCATGTTTGTCGGAGAAGCCCCGGGTGCTGCGGAAGATCGTACCGGCCGACCGTTTATCGGACCTGCCGGCAAGTTTCTGGATCAGTTATTTGCTGACAATAGCATCCGACGCAGTTCCCTCTACCTGACCAGTTGCCTGAAATGTCGTCCGCCGGATAACCGCAATCCCAGGGTCAATGAACTTGATACCTGCGTAAGCTCCTGGCTGCTGCCGCAGATACGGCTGATCAAGCCTGAAATTATCGTGCTCTGTGGACGCATTGCCGCAGGTCAGCTCCTTGGAATACCGGTCAAGATAACCGAAATTCATGGCAGCACATACCAGCGGAACGGACAGGTCTATTTTATCACTTTTCATCCGGCTGCAGGTATGCGCTTTCCCCGGACAGCTGCTGCAATGCGCAAAGACTTCAGACTCCTTGCCGCCCTCATGAGCGAACCGGGACGATGAATGGTCCGGCAGGCAATACAAATGAAAACAGGCATTCAGCGTCAATCCGCCGGATGCCTGTTTATACTGGAGCCGATAACCGGACTTGAACCGGTGACCTACTGATTACGAATCAGCCGCTCTACCAATCTGAGCTATATCGGCCTGGTATTTTTTTCCGTCTGTCGGATGCGGCTGCAACACTGTTTGTGATGAAACAGGGTGTTCAGCAGCTGCCATGGACTGAACAGCAATTTGAGGTTTATTGATGTAGCAGCTTTATGGTATAGTGTCAAGATTATGAAAAGCAATTTCATTATCTTGTTCAGTATTCTGCTGCTGATGGCGGTCGGTTGTAAAAATGAAGAAAAAACACCCCCCCCGGCAACCGCACCTGAACCGGTGAAGGAAAAACCCGCAAAATCCCGTTTACCCGGTTGCAAAGGTTGTCACCAGAATCTGCAGCCGGATGACAACCATGATTTTGCTTGTACCCAATGTCACCAGGGCCGTGACAACACAACTGAAAAAACTCTTGCCCACCAGGGATTAATCACAGCACCTGCCGCCCCGGAAAACATGGCTGACACCTGTGGTGATTGTCATGAGAAAGAGATATCAGGCTGTTCGCGGTCCCTGCATTTTACTCTGGCCAATGTAGTTAACCGCGTTCGCAGCCATTTTGGTATTGAACCTGCTCTCAGCGGGCTGACAGACATCCCGGACAGCCTGCATCCACAGAATAAAAAAGAAATTGTTGATGATATGCTGCGCCGCCGCTGCCTGCGCTGTCATGTTTACACGAAAGGTGACAGCTACCCTTACGTACAGAGGGGTACGGGCTGTGCTGCCTGTCACCTGAAATTTATTGACGGTGTCCTGCAGAGCCACGTCTTTCAGGCTCCGTCTGAAAGGCAGTGTTTAAGCTGCCATTACTCAAATCACGTTGGCTCTGATTTCCAGGGCAGCTATGAAAACGATTACAACTGGGAATACCGGACCCCGTACACCACAAGCCAACCCTTTGCCCGTCCTTATGGTGTTGAACTGCATCAACTGGCCCCGGACATCCACAAACAACGCGGCCTCACCTGTCTTGACTGCCATACCGGCAGTGAAATGGCCGGCACACAAAAACCGGTCAGCTGCGTGGATTGTCATTTTCCGGAACCTGACTCTCAGCCTCCACTGGACAATGTACGCAAACAGGGAGATCAGCTGATCCTGACAACCGTTACAGACGGCAGCAGTCACCCCATACCCCGGCTCGTGCACCCGGCCCACAGCAAATATATGGACAGGGTGGCATGCCAGGTCTGTCATGGACAGTGGGGATTCAATGACCGTCCCACCCACCTGATGCTCAGTTATTCCGATGAAATAGATGCGTGGGAACGGCTGACCGTGCAGTCAAGTTCCGAGGTGGAAACCTTTCTTGAGCATAACCTGTACAGTGACGAGGATGAGCTGGAACCGGCCATGCCCGATTCCATCAGCGGCCGGCAAAAACCGGGAGTCTGGTACCTGGGTTTTACTCAGCGTCGCTGGGAAGATCTGCTCATTGATCGGGACAGTGATGGAATAATCAAGGTGTTCAGACCCATTCTCGACCTGAGAGTTTCAGCTGTTGATGAAGACGGCTCACTCCTTTTTGACAACTTACAGGGAAACACCAGTGGATTGCTCCCGTATACGCCGCATACCACGGGTCCGGCCGGTCTGTTCTATGAACAGCGTTTTCTGCACCTGCTGAAAAAACAGGAAGGTACGGCTGTTTCCGGACTGAAAACAGAAATTTTGTCCCAATGAACAAAACCGGTCTTATCCTCCCGCTCCTCTGCCTGCTCGTTGTGTTGCACGGTTGTACCAGTAAAATTC
>CAZKBZ010000005.1:0-9297 GCA_964551175.1 uncultured Desulfobulbus sp. | reverse complement strand
ATCCTCCCGCTCCTCTGCCTGCTCGTTGTGTTGCACGGTTGTACCAGTAAAATTCCAGACAAGACGATACCGGCCAAAGACACAACAAAAAAACGCGCCACCCAGCGGCCTTATGTCATAAAACATCGAACCTATTATCCGATTCCATCGGCGGAAGGATACAGTGAGCAGGGACTTGCCTCCTGGTACGGCAAAAGATTTCACGGCCGCAAGACAGCCAACGGCGAAACCTATGACATGCACGGTCATACTGCTGCCCATAAAACCCTGCCCATGAATACCATGCTGCTGGTGACAAATCTGAGCAACGGCAAGTCAACCGTTGTCCGGATCAATGACCGGGGCCCCTTTGTCCGCAACCGGATTATTGACCTGACCTACACTGCGGCAAAAGAACTGGACATGATCAGGAATGGCACTGCAAAGGTTAAAATTGTTGCTCTGGGTGAAGAGGTAAAAACAGCAGCTAAACAATCAACAGGTTCCAGGCAGAGGAAACAGTTGATCCACCAGGATTTTGACAGGGGAAAATTCTATATTCAGGTCGGAGCGTTTGAGCATAAACACAATGCCAGAAAACTGGCTCAACGCTTTGCTGCACAAGGAAGTGACGTCATTATCCAGCAGTTCCCTGCAGCAGGAATCAGCCTGTACCGGGTAATGATATACAGCGGCACCTCGCTTAAGCAGGCCAGAAAGCATGAAACATACCTGGAAAAAAACGGGTTCCCGAATGCACTGGTAATTGCGCGGGACAAGGGATGAGGAGTTCCTTTCCGGACCTGTGGAGTCGGAACGTGGCAGCACCCCTTAATGCTGCCAATGGACAGGATACGTTATTCCTGTTCCAGCAGCCGTACCGTACGGACAAAGGCCTTGATCAGTTCATGGTCTTTTTTCCCCGGACTTTTTTCAACTCCTGAATTGACGTCAACAGCGTAAGGGTGTACCGCTTCAATGGCAGCGGCCACGTTGTCCGCATCAAGGCCGCCTGCCAGGATAAAACTCTTTTTCAGGGCCAGCCGTTCTATGATGGACCAGTCAAAGCTCCTGCCTGTTCCCCCCACCAGGTCTTTCTGAAAGGTATCGAGCAGGAAACCTTTTACATGCTCATTATAGGGTGCAATATCCCCGGCCTGCAGATGTTCCCCCACCCGAAGCGCCTTCAGTACCTGACAGGGTGCCGCAAAACGGGCCAGCCGTTCACAGTATTTTGCTGACTCATCTCCGTGCAGCTGGGCATAGCCCAGACGGCAGTAACGGATAATTTCCTCCACCTCTTCACGATCACGGTTGACAAACACACCTACGGTATCCACAAAAGGCGGCAGCTGTTCAATGATAACCTGGGCAACTTCAGGATCAACATTACGCGGGCTCTTTTCATAAAAAATAAAACCCAGTCCATCCACACCGGCATCCACGGCAGCCATGGCATCTTTAAGACTGGTGGTGCCGCACATCTTTATTCTTATTCGAGACGATTTCATAACCTCAAAAAATGCTGGAGCGTTTCATTCTGCCTCTGACTGCGCATCAGGCTTTCACCGATCAGTGCAGCCGTAATACCGGCCTCTTTCAAGCGGAGCATGTCATCCCTGCTGGAAATTCCCGACTCGCTGACCAGGGGTATTTCCGCCGGAATAAGTCGCTGCAGCCGGAAAGTGGTTGCCAGGTCCACGGTAAAATCGTTGAGGTTGCGGTTATTGATGCCGATCAGCCTGGAGCCTGCGGTAAGCGTCTTTTCAAGTTCGACCTCATTATGGATCTCAACCAGGACATCCAGGCCGAATTCTTCCGCCTGAAGCCGGAACTCCTGTAACTGGGCAGTATCGAGAATGGCTGCAATGAGCAGGATGGCGTCAGCACCAAACGCAACCGCCTCCTCAATCTGGATGGGATCAATGATAAACTCCTTGCGCAGAACCGGCAGATCAACGGTTGCCCTGACCAGTGGAATATAATCAATGGAACCCTGGAAAAAATCCACATCCGTGAGCACTGACATGGCATGTGCTCCGCCCTGTTTGTAATTGACAGCGATCCGGACCGGATCAAAATCAGGGGCAATCACCCCTTTGGAAGGAGAGGCCTTTTTTGCCTCGGCAATAATAGCCACACCGGGGGCAGCAAGCAGAGCCTGCATGAAGCCGCGAGGCGGATCAATTGCCGTGTCAGGTGGACGGATCCCGTCCCTTTTCAGGGCTGCGACCTCCTCATGTTTTCGCTCTACAATGGTATCCAGGATCATGACTTCAACTCAAACGTAACCGATCTCGGGGCATGTAATTATCCAGTTTCATTACCCCGGAACCTGTAATCAATTCCTCTCAGGCCTTGCAGAAAGCGACCAGCCTGTCCAGTTTCTCCAGGGCTGCACCGGAGGCAATTATCTCTCCAGCCTTTGCAACACCTGCCTGCAGGTCTTCGACCTTACCTGCAGCCATGAGGGCGGCGGCAGCGTTGAGCAGGACCATGTCAAGTCGTGCACCGGGCGTATTGCCCAGAACCTCGCGAACCTGGAGAGCTGATTCCTGTACGGTTTCACCACCCTTGATATCCGCAAGCGTTGCCCTGGCAAGACCCACGTCTTCGGGCTCAACCGTGTAGGTTTCCACTTTGCCGTCGTGGGCATCGGCCACATGGGAGGTGCCGGTGATGGTCATTTCATCCAGATTGCCCTCTCCCCAGACCACCAGGGTCCGTTTCATGCCCAGCCTGCCCAGAACCTCGGCAAGTATCCTGGTCAGCTCTTTATCAAAAACACCGGTGAGCTGCACATTGGCCCCGGCAGGATTGGTCATCGGCCCCAGGATATTGAAAATAGTCCTGATGCCCATTTCCCTGCGCGGACCAATGGCGTATTTCATGGCGCCATGCAGCATGGGAGCAAACAGAAAACCAATGCCGATCGTGCGCACGCATTCCGCCACCCTGTCTGCAGGCATGGACAGATCAACACCCAGGGCCTCAAGCACGTCAGCACTGCCGCAGGAAGAAGAAACCGCACGGTTACCATGCTTGGCCACGGGAATTCCGGCCCCGGCAACCACAAAGGCGGTCGTGGTAGAGACATTAAAGGTGCCGGAACCGTCTCCACCTGTACCGACGATATCCATGAGAATATCTCCGGCTGCCGTATCCACACCGGTATCAACAAAAGTGGCTTTTTCCCGCATGACCCGGACCGCGCCCACAATCTCGTCTATGGTCTCACCTTTCATGCGAAGTCCGGTGATAAACGAGCCGATCTGGGCATCGGTTGCTTCTCCGCTCATGATCTCCTGCATAACAGCGGTCATCTGCTGTTCATCAAGATCCCTGCCGGTAACGACCAGCGCAATTGCTTCCTTGATCATAAAAAATCTCCAGAATATTCTCGGTACCGGGTTCCCGGTTCTGGGTTTTGAGTTGTGGGTTCCCGATTCTCTGTTTCTGTTCCCTGTTCCTATTCCCTTTCCTTTCTCAACATCTCCGGATAATCGGGCCTGAGAAAATTATGGAGCAGCACAATCCCCACCTCGGTCATAATGGATTCAGGATGAAACTGCACTCCTTCCACCTCCAGACTCCTGTGACGCAGCCCCATCAGTTCTCCCTGATCCGTGTGGGCCGTAGCCTCAAGACAGTCCGGCAGCGTTTCTTCTTCCACGATCAGTGAGTGGTAACGCATTCCAGCAAAAGGGTTGTCAAGACCGCTGAAAACACCCCGGTTATCGTGGTGCACAGGGCTGGTCTTGCCATGCATCACCCTGGACGCCCGGATGACTCTGCCGCCAAAAGCCTCACCAATGGACTGGTGGCCGAGACAGACTCCCAGCACAGGAATCCTGCCGCTGAAGTACTGGATCGCCTCTATGGAGATGCCGGCCTCCTGCGGGGTACAGGGTCCGGGCGAGACCAGCAGACGATCAGGATTCATGTCGGCAATTTCCTGAACAGTGATCTTATCGTTTCGAAACACCCTGATCTCAGGCGGCTGCCAGTCAACTGAGCTGTCCGGCGGAGGAGTGGCAAGCGTCTGAACAATATTATAGGTAAACGAATCGTAATTATCAATAATGACTATCACAGCCTAAAACCCCTGTTCCGCAAGTTCCACAGCCCGACGCAAGCCACGGGCCTTATTGATGGTTTCCTCAAACTCCCTGGCAGGTATGGAATCGGAAACAATCCCGGCACCGGCCTGAATCCAGAGGTCATTGTCCTTCATGAAAAAAGTACGGATGGTGATGCAGAAATCCATGTTGCCGGAAAAACCGAAATACCCCACCGCACCGGCATAGGGACCGCGCCGTTCAACCTCAAGCTCGTCAATAATCTCCATGGCCCGGATCTTGGGAGCACCACTGACCGTACCGGCCGGAAAGCAGGCCTCAAGGACATCAAACTGATCCTTACCCGGTGCAAGTTCGCCATGGACACCGGAGACAATATGCATAACGTGGCTGTAGCGTTCTATGACCAGCAGGTCACTGACACTGACCGTTCCGCTTTTGGCCACCCTGCCCACATCGTTTCGTCCCAGGTCCACCAGCATCAGGTGCTCGGCCCGTTCCTTGGGATCGGCCAGCAGCTCCAGCTCAAGCGCCCTGTCCTCTTCAGGGGTTGCACCGCGTCTGCGGGTACCGGCAATGGGGCGAAGCTCAATATCACTCCCCTCAAGACGTACCAGGATCTCCGGCGAAGAACCGATCAGTACCACGCCTCCCAGACGGAGATAAAAGAGGTAGGGGCTGGGATTAATATGACGCAGCGAACGATAGAGCAGAAAAGGATCAAGTTCCGTCCTGCTGTGAAAACGCTGGGACAGGACCACCTGGATGATATCTCCGGCCAGGATATATTCCTTGGCACGCTCAACCATGGCAGAAAATCCCTGCTCATCCATATTTGATGTGAAATCGTGGCTGCCGCCGGCTGCTGAACCTGCTGCCAGTGAGTCGGGCAACGGTTGTTTCAATTTATGTATGACCGCATCAATTCGCAGGCAACCATCCCGGTAGAGCGCTGCTTCATCATCACCTTCTGCAGCAACAATATTACAGACCACGGTCAGGGTCTGGTTGACTGAATCATGTATCAGTACCAGCCGGGGAACAATAAAGGAGGAATCCGGAATATCCAGGGGTTCATGGGAATCGGGAATATCCTCGATAAAACGGATCATGTCATAGCCTAAAAAACCGACCGCACCGCCATAAAATCGCGGCAGGCCCGGTGCCTTGCTGGCATTGAACGAAGCCAGCAGGGTACGCAGTTCAGCAAGGGGGTCAACCCCGTCCCGAACCTCCCCGGCACCAGAATCTGCACCGGTAATCACGACCTGATCGCCGCAGGATTCAAAGGTCAGCAGCGGATCAAGACCGATAAAGGAGTAGCGCCCCCATTTTTCCCCGCCTTCCATGGACTCAAAGAGAAAGGCATGCTCTTCATTGCCGGCAACCTTGGCAAAAATGGTCAGGGGAGTGTCAAGGTCTGCGATAATAGTTCGATGAAGCGGTACAAGCCCGGCTTGCTTAATCATAGTGAAAAATGTTTTCAGATCAGGCAAATACATGGTCATCAACTCAGAAAAAAAGGCTTGTTCAAGGTGCCCTCAATAAAAAAAGCCATGGAAGCACCGTGCTTCCATGGCTTATATACTTTCAACTGTGTTCTGCAGGATAAACAGTATCCGGCTCAGCCAATGGGGAGCATGCGGTTGACCCTCCTGGTCAGCCTGGAAATCTTGCGGGATGCTGTTTTCCGGTGGACGGTTCCCTTGCTGGCGGTCTTCTGAATAATCGGCACGGCAATTTTCAAAGCCTCGCGGGCCTGTTCCTCTGAACCGGCCACCAGTGCCTCTTCAATACGGCGTATCGCCGTCTTCATCCTGGATTTATTCCTGCGGTTACGCATACGACGCACTTTTGACTGCCTGTCCCTTTTTATCGCCGACTTATGATTAGCCATGAAAAACTCCTTCGTTTATCCTGAAATGTAGAACAAAAAATATTTAATTTGAAACCCTGTCGTATATCCAACTTGAATGGAGATGTCAAGAATATTTGGCTGCACACGGGTAAAATGGTCTAAAAATTTTTCGATAATTACGCCGGTATTCAAAATTGAAAAATTGAACGTATCTGCGGCCCAGTGACTGCATCATTCGACTCACACCACCTTCCTGCCGAGGAGTGCAAATAAATGAACATGGTTCGTCATCATCACCCAGTCATGTATATCCACTTTGTATTTTTCAGTCCTAAATATACAATAATCTCCAACTGTATATAGCGGTTATGACCAGGGTATAGAGCATGAGAACGTAATACCATCGACCGGCAAATTTCGGGGTTTTAATCGAAGCTACATTTAAAGCGGCCAGCAGCATAAGCAGGATATAGAGAAAAACAGAAAAAGCGGTTTGGCTGATTACTCCATTTAGTAGAAACACAAAGACCAGGATGATAACGTTGTTGTCTAATGCCAGCCCCATGTAGGTCGACTTTCCAACCAGGCCGAAGACATTGAAATAGCTGAGGCGAAGTACTCCGGTAGCGACAATAATGAAAGCTCCAGGCAGGAACCAGGGGCTGAACTGTCCGTAACTTAACAGGATAATTGCCGGGCAGATACTGAAGCTGACAATGTCGATCAGTGAATCGAGGTGTCCCCCGAACTCCCGCTGTTTATCGTTTCGCCCACTCAGACGCCGGGCAATAATACCGTCACTCCAGTCAAAGAATACCGCCCAGATCAGACCGATCATCGCGGCTGGAAAGAGGCCGAGTATTGCATAATAAATCGCAAGAACCGTGCAGAGAAGCCCAGTTAGAGAACAGATGTTCGGCAGGTCTCTGGCAAAAGAGAGTATGGAAACAGGATCATTTGATGAGTTGGATCTGGCCATTATTTTCCTTCCCGGCCTATAATGTTGCATAGTGCTTCGACTAATTTTCTGTTTTCTGCCCGGGTACGGCTCGCTATGCGGAGATAACGGTCAGATTCCTCCATTATTTTGCCCTGGCAGTGTTTAATATAAATATTGTGCTGGATAAACAGGGCTTCAGTTAGTTGCGGACCGGATGGAGCGTGGTCAGGCAGACGGCAGAAAATATAATTAGCGTCAGGTCGGTAGACTGTTATGCCCGGGATTGTTTGGAGTTGTTCATAAAAATCATCACGATCGGCCTTGACCTTATTACAGCTGTCATTAAACTCCCGGCGATACTGCGGGGCAAGACGCAGAAATTCTTCCGCAAAGCCATTAATATTCCAGATATGGAGCCCTTGTCGAACCTGTGCCGCAAAACCAGCGTTAGCAGTAAGCATGTAACCAATTCGAATGCCGCAGATACCATAGGCCTTGCTCATGCTTTTGAAAATAGCCAGGTTCGAGTAGTTGTCAAGTTCTGTTGCCAGAGTCTCCTGGTTGCTGTCTCCGGCAAAATCAATGAAAGATTCATCAACGATGAGCATACAGTCGTGGTCTGCCAGCTTTTTCAGCAGGCGGATAAGTTCAACCTTCGGCACAAGCAGTGAGGTGGGATTATTCGGAGAGACTACCACTGCCAAACCTGCCTGACAACGGATGGCTTCGGCTGCAAATTTGTCCACATCCAGCTGGAATGAGGGTGCTTCAAGGGCAAACTCAACTACACTGCCGGCAGGTGCGGCATTGGCGTATTCATTGAATGACGGAACAGGTACAATCAATGTATGGCCCATGTTGGCGATAATTTTGATAAGCTCTGCCGCTCCATTGCCGACAACAATCCGTTCCGGTGGCTGATCGATCAGATCGCCCACCAGGCCTGCCAGATCATGCTGGGCAATGGGATAGTTTAACACCAACTGATGGATGTTCCCGGTAAGATGGGAAAAGAACTTTTCCGGTGGAAAATAGAGGTTGTAAAGGTAATTATGATCGATAAAATCATGGCGCCAATAGCCGCCATGCTGGCTGGAAACAAAATCGTAACGCTCTTGAGCGGTAGAGTATTGATTGGTCATTTTTTTAGTCTACTAAACGGATTGCGGCGCTAAGGGTGAAGCCGGCATCATTGGAGTTGGCACCTTTCTGTCGGGGTAACGACGTGAGCCTCTTTTGCTTCGGGTAATTGCCGGTAGCAGCTTCGCTGCCTGGAAAAGACCCAGGGGGATCTGGTCGCTTACCTGGTGGTTAAGTATAAGTTCAAATGGACGGTGATAAAGACTGCACACCCGGGCAGATGCGCGCAGATCAGCAAGAGTATCAATCTCATACCAACGATCGGCATCAAAGAGAACCGGCGTAAAAGAGAGACAACCCTCTGTGACCATGTCCGCAAAAACTGTCTCATAATAGCCATTCACCATATTTTTTGAAATATGGTGGTCTAACCTTTTACGAACCTGTTGCCAGGTCCGGGTGGAAAGGCTGTAAATGTTGACGGTCTTGTAATGTTTGTCATCAGCTTTTTGGACGCCCTTCTGAAAGGCCTTAACCGTCTGGCGGCTGTTGATGGTTATCGTGGTGCCATTCATCCAGGGCTGCAATCTGGAGACTGCGATTCGATCAGGCTGGAGCATATCCTTAAGCATTTTCGGGTCGAAAACAAGATCACTCTCAATCAGCAGAAAGGGTTCATTTATTTCCTTCCTTGCCAGCCATAGAGAATATATATTGTTGGTCGTTTTGTATACCGGGCTCGTGATATAGGTGATTTCCATGCCCCCGGCCCGAGTACCAAGACAATTACGGATAGAGTCCGCCTGGTGGCCGACGACTATAACCAGTCGCTTAAAGTTGTGTAACCGCAGGGCGTCAACCAGCCTTTCAAGAATAGAAATGTCATTGACGGGAACAAGGCATTTGGGCGTTATATCGGTCAGCGGAGCCAGACGGCTGCCTGTGCCTGCAGCGAGCAACAGGGCCGTGCGTACTTGTTCTTCCTCAGATTTCTGATAGGCATGTAGATACTTCATATTCCACTTCCTCTGTATTTATCAAACAATGGCGGAAAGGCTGCACCGACGAAAACCACTGGTGCAGGTGACGGGAGTAGTTATTTCCCGGCCAGTTGTTTCAAATAAACAAGTTGAGGAGGAATAAACAGTAAAAGGGGAGGTCTCGACGAGAATAAAAGGATTGCCGTAGAGGGATAATTACTATACAGGAATAGTATGATCAAGTCAAGGTTCTGTTGTTTTATGGTGTATTTACAATGAGTTATTCATGCTATTTCTATAGCATGAGTTAAAAGTAAAAATTAAAGTAAAAATGGTCAGAGTAAAATTAAACCGACTCTTTTCGCCAGCCTACTCGTCGTC
>CAZKBZ010000004.1:0-59977 GCA_964551175.1 uncultured Desulfobulbus sp. | reverse complement strand
TTATGATATCTCCGAGTTATAAACCCCGTGAACAGCAACTCTTTCAAGAGATTTTCAGCGTAAGGTTATTTTGAAATGATTAATCCAGGAAGAGGTTTTTTCCAGGGCCCAGTCCTTGGGGTGGAGAGCAGGAGGCTCTGTCAGTGTTTCGATGGTAGCATGGGGGTCGAGTCGTTCGTATACCCGGACCCAGAAGCAGCGTCGCTCAGGGAAAACCTCGCAGTATCCTTTGCGGCTTCCTCCGCAGGGACCGTTGACCAGCTGTTTCGGACAACCGGATTGCGGGCAGAGATAGGCTGACCTGGCAAGGGTGCAGTCACCGCACATTCTGCAGTTGAACAGGAGCCGTTTAATAAACCGTTCCACAGAGCGCAGCATTCTGGTGCGGTATTTTCCCCCGGCGCAGAACAGGCAGAACTGGCCGAACAGCCGGCCGGTTACAGTTTTTTCGGAAAAGAGCAGGTAATGGGTCAGTGCATGTATTCTTGCTGTTCCCGGTCTTTTTCCCGGTTTAAGTGGTGTCATGTTCAATTTTTCTTTGTTGGCATCACTTTGTGCAGACCTGAAAAAATACCAACACTCTTTTATCGGAAAATCACAGTCCGGATCCGACAGTTCGGTTACTCCCTCCAGTTGTTCCACTTTATCCAGGACATGTTTTATATCTTCAAAGTCCAGACAGTTCCCACCCAGGTGTACTCCATTGAACCCTAATTTCTTCAGGCAGACAATCATTGACGCTGCCCTGTTTAAGCGGGCTCTGGTATCTCCTGCTGCCGCCTCCTGCTCCATCTTGGCCACAAGTTCATCAGCCAGCAGAACGCCAGGTATCCTGCCGGTTGCCAGTGCCCGGGCAACCGGCAGTGTTGGAATGAAAACATTGCCCAGCACGGGCAGGTTAATATCATTGAGTTTTAGAAAAGATCTCAGCTCCCTGAACTTTCGTATATCAAAACCCAACTGGGTAATAATAAAGTCAGCACCGGCCCGCACCTTGTACAGCAGTTTGACATATTGCCAGACCTGTTCCGCCTCAGTGGTCTTGAACGGGGAAACCACACAACCTTTGAACAGAACAGGTGGTGAAGGCTGTCCCTGTCTTTTTTGTGTTTGATGATCAGGGTAAAAACCATTTTCCATGTCCGTCATGAGCTGCAGGGCCTGCATCGTATCGAGATCATAAACCGGTCTGGCCTGGCCATAGTATCCTGGTCTGGGGAAATCACCGCCCATGACCAGCAGGGAATGCATCAGCAGTCGCTGGTACAGGTAGATGTGACTTCCCACCTGGCTTCGATTTTTATCTTTTAAGGAGAAATGGAGGAGTGGTTCAATCCCGATTTTCTGAATTTCCTCGCCTATTGCCACCGGTGCCAGTGCGGAATTACCACCTGGATTATCGGTAATGGACAGGGCTTTAATCCTGCCGTCCTCTTTGGCCTTTCTTGAAAATTCCAGCAAGCGCTCAACCTGTTTCCCGCCGAAACCCTGGCCGGGAACCAGTTCAAAGGCAATGGTAAATTCATTGGGGTCAGTAACTGATGATTTAAACCGGTTTGTTTCTTCCATAATACGCAGGGACTTGTGATCAGGATCAAGGACAGGAAAAAGCCGGCCCGATGTAAGCGGTTACTGGGAACCCCATCTGCACGCGCTCGAATCTCTCAATATGCGGGTGTATAATTGTGAGATTCGATCACGCACAGCTGTGGCACCCTGTAACCTCTTACAAATTATTCGTATCTTCAATGATATTGCAAACCCCATGATCAGATACGGCCCGATCGGGTATGGCTGTTTTATTCTATTCCTGTTAGGTTTGTCAGTACCTCGTTCACAGAGTGCATTCAATACATCAGCTCTTTATATGCATACACTAAAATCTGTTGTCTGAGGAATAAAAAAAGTGAAAAACGATCTAATTCAACAATCCTGTAACATGCTTGCTGACAGCTGGCATCCGGAGAGAGTGCAGGTTGAATCCCTGACCCCTGATGGTTCCCTGCGCAGATTCTTCCGTATGATCCGTTCAGATGGCAGCAGAGTTATTGGTATTGCCCCACCAGTTGGAGATAGTTCCGGTTTGCGTGAAGCCTCCTCAGCCTGGCAGATTGGCCGGCATCTCTTTGCCCGGGGAATAGCGGTTCCTGAACTGTACGGTTTTGACAACCAAAACGGATTGCTGCTCTGCGAAGACCTTGGCGATGTTCGGTTGCACGAATTGGTGCTGGAGTACGGGACCAGTTCGGAGCAGGTTGTTGATCTTTACAGGAGGAGCGTGGTCTGGCTTGCACGGATGCAGGTGCGTGGTCGTGAAAATTTTGACTGTTCCTGGTGCTGGGATACGGAACGCTATGATCGTGAAGTCATGCTCAAGCGTGAATCCGGTTATTTCCTGCAGGCACTGTGCCGGGATATGCTGAACCTTGTTGTGGAAGAGCAGGCACTGCAGGAGGAGTTTATTGGACTGGCAGACCGGGCCGAGCAGGCAGATGCTTCTTTTTTCATGCATCGGGATTTCCAGAGCCGTAATATCATGGTCCACCAGGAAAGGGTACGGTTTATTGATTTTCAGGGCGGACGTCTGGGCCCGGCACCATATGATCTTGCCTCCCTGCTGATAGACCCCTATGCCGCCCTGCCGATTCAGCTGCAGGACGAACTGCTGAACCTTTATCTAGATGAATTCACCACCCTGACATCCTATGATCAGCAACGGTTCAAAGACGAATACCTGGTGCTGGCCCTGCAGAGGAACCTGCAGATCCTGGGAGCCTTTGCCTTTTTAAGCAAGCAGCGCACTAGACCATTTTTTTACCAGTTTATCAAACCGTCTTTGCGCAGTCTGCAAACCCTGCTTGCCAAAGCACCTCCGGGTGAGTATCTTTGCCTAAAGGCATTGACCGATCAATGCCTGAGCAAAATTGACTGACAAAAACCTGTTTTCTTCCCTTTTACCTTCTATCTTATACCTTGAACCTTCAGTCCCAACCCCTTGTGGCCCTGATTGGCCGGCCAAATGTGGGAAAATCAACCCTGTTTAACCGGATCACCCGGCGCCGTGATGCAATTGTCGATCCCACACCGGGTGTCACCCGTGACCGTCATTATGCCAGGGTACAGTGGGAGGAACACCCCTTTATGCTGGTGGATACCGGCGGTATAGACGATGAGGATGATACCATCACCAACCACATCCGCCATCAGGCGATGCAGGCCATAGAAGAGGCCGATGTGATCCTCTTTCTCATGGATGGCCGCCAGGGGTTGACACCAAGCGATCATGAGATTGTTGATCTCCTGCGTCGTACGGAGAAGCAGGTTTTTTTCGTGGTCAACAAAATTGATTCGCCCGAGCTTGAAGTTGAGCTGTTGTCACCATTCTGGGAATTGGGGGTTGACCGGTTATGGGCCCTGTCTGCCGATCACAGTTACGGTTTTCAGACTTTGATGGAAGCGCTTGTCGAAAAACTTGAAAAAGTTGAGATTCCACCTGGTTTGCCGGAGGGGACAGTCCGCATAGCCTTTTTAGGTCGTCCCAACGTGGGAAAATCTTCCATGATCAATGCAATCATCGGTCAGGAACGAATGGTGGTTTCTGATATATCCGGTACTACTCGTGATTCCGTCGACACCTTACTTTCCCGGGATAAGTATAATTATCTGCTCATCGACACCGCAGGTATTCGGCGCAAGGGAAAGACCACGGATAAGCTGGAAAAATTTTCCATTCTCAAGGCAATAAAGGCCTTAGGCCGTTGTGATATTGCCGTGGTGCTTATTGATGCGGAAGAAGGTATTACAGAGCAGGACACCAGGGTGATTGGTTATACCCAGGATCATGGCAGGGCTCTGCTCATCCTGATTAACAAATGGGACCTGATAAAAGATGATAAAAAACGTCAGGACTGGTTGCTGGAAGAGGTGAGGCTGGCCACCAACTTTATTCCCTTTGCCCCGGTGTTCAGAGTTTCCGCCAAAACCGGCTATGGAATCAAACGGATTTTTCCTGCAATCGGTAAGATGTATCGTCAGTTTAACAAACGTTTTCCCACCAGTGGATTGAACCGGCTGCTGGAAGCGGCAGTGAGTCACCATGAGCCGCCTATGTACCGTGGACGGAGGCTCAAACTCTATTACACTGCCCAGATCGGTACGGCCCCGCCATCTTTTGCCGTAATCGCCAACTTTCCCAAGGGGATTCATTTTTCCTATCAGCGTTTCCTGAAAAATCGTTTCCGTGAAGGACTGGGTCTGGACCTGGTCCCGGTACGGCTGGTGTTTAAGGAACGCAGCGGTAGAACGAAACGATAAGGGTTGAAAATGGAACGAATCATAGAGCCGGAGCTTATGGAGGAGGAAAAACAGGGGCAGGCCTATGCCCAGGCTGACTTTTCCGGACCCAACAAACAGTTTCTTGATCTGTTTGCAGCGCGGTTTCCTGATTTTTCAGGAAGGGGCCGTGTGCTTGACCTTGGCTGCGGTCCAGCGGATATTCTGGTCCGTTTTGCCCGCAGGTATCCTGAGAGTGAATGTGTCGGTATAGACGGGGCCGAAGCCATGCTGACACCAGGCCGCAGGGTTGTCGAGCAGGAGGGGCTCCTCAACCGTATTACCCTGCACTGTCAATGTCTGCCGTTGACGGATACGGACGGCTGTTTTCAGGTAATACTCTCCAACAGCCTCCTGCATCATCTTCACCAGCCGCAGATTCTCTGGCAGACCATCCGAGACTGTACTGCTCCGGGCGGGGCAATACTTGTCATGGATCTGTTTCGGCCCTCCTCAAAAGAGGATGCCCGCCGCATAGTCGACATCTATGCCGGTAACGAGTCAAAAATTCTGCAGCTGGATTTTTATAACTCCCTGCTGGCCGCTTTTCGGGTTGATGAGGTTCGCGCTCAACTGCTCCAGGCCGGTCTTGACCTGCACTGTGAGGAGGTGAGTGATCGCCATCTGGCTGTCTGGGGAAGCCGCTCCTGGTAATCCACTCCTGAGATTGTTGGTACATCTTTTTTCATCGTGCCAAGAGTTTTTCTTTTTTTTTGATAATACTCCCGATTCTGTTCATTTTTTCTTGGCATGAGTTGTTTTTTTTGTGTATGCTTTTCTATTTTCGTGGTCACACTGCAGTGTGGTTATTTTGTTGTCAGGGTTCAGTGTGAAAGTCGCATTTAAAGATTTTTCCAAAGCCGGGAACCGTTATGAAATCAGTGATGCTGCCTGGTTTCCGGAGTCGGAACTGTACAGGACTGCTCCTGTTCGGGCAGAGCTTATACTGAACCGTAAGGGTGACAGTCGGGTTGAAGTCCAGGGTTTTCTGCGTACAGGAGTACGGCTTGCCTGTGACCGTTGTCTTGCTGACTACGATTTTTCGGTTGATGTCTCTTTTCACCTGGTACTGGAAGTTCCGGCAGAGGAGAGCTGGTCTATCAGAGAACTGGAATGCACCGGTACTGATCTTGACACTGTGCTGCTGACGGAACCGGTGGTTGACTGCTGGGATATTCTCAGGCAGCAGCTGTTCCTGAGCCTGCCCGACAAACTGATATGTTCCACGCAGTGCAAAGGGTTGTGCCCGAAATGTGGAGTTGATTTAAACACGGGCAGCTGTACCTGTGTGCCGGAGAAAAAGGAATCTCCTTTTGCAGTTCTGGAAGTACTTAAAAAAAAGTAAATCATGATGCGGCCCGGTGCCGTTTCACGAGCTGAAATCAGATAATTCCCTGCTTTTTCCCCGATCAGGGCAGCAGGTAGAATAATGTATGGAGGAAAATTATGGCATTACCCAAGAGAAGACATTCACGTTCCCGTACCCGCAAGCGGAGATCTCATGATTTTTTAACCGGGCCCAGTGTCGGTCGTTGTCCCGAGTGCGATGAGCCTAAGATGCCGCATCAGTTATGTGGTGCCTGTGGTACTTATAAGGGCAAGACCATTATTCACATTGAGGATGAACTCGCGTAGGTTGAATCGTGCGAATCGCCCTTGATGCCATGGGCGGGGACCTGGGCTCCGAACTGTTGATTGATGGTGCATTGTTGGCAATCGACAAGCGCCAAGATCTTGAAGTTGTTCTGCTGGGACCGGAGGATCTGCTTAAAGAGCAGGTTGCCCGAAAGATTGGATCCGGAAGTGATACCGATCGTCTGTCCATTGCCCATGCCCCGCAAACCGTTTCCATGCATGAATCTCCCGTGGATGCGGTGCGAAAGAAAAAAAACTCCACCGTGATGGTGGGCTTTGAGCTGGCTAAAAACGGTCAGGCAGACGCCGTGGTTTCTGCAGGGAATTCCGGGGCCACCATGGCTGCCGCTGTCCGGAAACTGGGACGACTGAAAGGTGTTTCCCGACCGGGAATTGCCAGTTTGTTTCCCACTCTTAAAGATCCGGTTATGCTGATGGACATCGGTGCAAATGTCGATTGCCGTTCTCAGCACCTGTTTCAGTTTGCCGTCATGGCTTCGTCCTGCTCAAGTCTCCTGCTGAACATTGATCGTCCCCGTATAGGTCTGCTCAGTATCGGTGAAGAGTCTGGCAAGGGAAATTCTCTGGTCAAGAAAACCCATGATATGCTTAAGGACAGTTCTTTGAACTTTATCGGCAATGTTGAAGGACGTGACGTCTACAAAGGTGACGTAGATGTTATTGTCTGTGACGGTTTTGTCGGCAATATCTCGCTTAAGATCAGTGAAGGACTTGCCGAAGCAGCCATGCAGATGCTGAAAATTGAAATCATGAAATCCCTGCGTGCAAAGATCGGTTATTTTTTTATTCGCAAGGCCTTTGCCAGCTTTCGCAAACGGGTGGATTATGCAGAATACGGGGGAGCTCCGCTATTGGGCATTAACGGAATCGGGATTATCTGCCACGGTACTTCTTCCTCTGTCGCCATCTGCAATGCTATCGGTGAGGCAGCGAATATGGTCGAAAACAGGGTGAACGACTCTATCCTCCAATCCCTGCAGCAGTACGCGGCTCCGGTATAGATCATGCATCGAGCTGTTGTCCTCGGAACCGGATCCTGTCTTCCTGAACGGGTATTGACCAATAATGATCTTGAACAGATGGTGAATACCTCAGATGAGTGGATCACCAGCCGTACAGGTATCCGGACCCGACGGATTGCAGGTCCCGGAGAGCAGAATTATATACTGGCCTCCCGGGCTGCTGTCATGGCATTGGAATCAGCAGGGATCAGCGCTGCTGAACTTGACCTGATTATTGTTGCCACCATGACCCCGCACATGTTGATGCCTTCCTGCAGTTGTTTTGTTCAGGAGGAGATCGGTGCTGAAAATGCCTTTGCTTTTGATCTCAATGCCGCCTGTTCCGGATATCTGTACGGCCTGGATCTGGCTGACAAGTATATTGCAAGTCGTCCTGAAATGAAGATACTGCTCGTCGGTTCTGAAACCTTATCTGCAAGGGTTAACTGGCAGGACAGAAATACCTGTATTCTGTTTGGCGATGGAGCCGGAGCCTGTGTGATAGGTGGCTCATCTGAACGTGGAATTCTGGACAGCAATCTTTTTTCTGACGGTAAGCTCTGGAAACTGCTGTACATGGACAGCCCGGCCAGTCGTAATCCTGATCTGCTTGATCCCGACCGGAAGGGATGTTTTATCCAGATGAGCGGTCGTGATGTCTTTAAGTACGCGGTTCGGGCAATGGAGCACGCTGTCAATAACTTGCTTGATCGACAGCAGGTTTCCATGGACGATGTGTCTTTGTTCATACCACACCAGGCCAATATACGAATTCTCGGCAAGTTAATGGAACGGGTTGGTGCGGCGCAGGAAAAGGTGTTCATAAACGTAGACAAATATGGTAATACTTCCGCTGCCAGTATCCCGATAGCACTTGATGAGGCAAATCATCAGGGTCGCTTGCAGAAAGGGGATCTGGTTTTATTCTGTTCATTCGGCGGCGGGTTTACATGGGGTTCAATGCTCATGTATTGGTAACAGTTTTGGTACGCTAAGGAGAGATTGGTGGATTATTTTCTTACAGAAGAACAACAGATGATCAAGGACACTGCCCGCGAGATTACAGAGGAAAAAATCATTCCTCAACGGGCCGAACTCGATGAAAAAAATGAGTTTGCGACCTCGATCATGGAGGATATAGCCAAGGCTGACCTGTTTGCCATTTTTGTTCCTGAAGAGTATGGAGGACTTGGGGGTGGCTGCTTTGAAATCGTACTTGCCCTGGAAGAACTTGCTCGTGGCTGTGTAGGGGTTGCTACAAGTTTTGCCGCCAGTGCACTGGGAATTTTTCCGGTTCTCATTGCCGGCAGTGATGAAATGAAAGAAAAATATCTGCCGGTTATTGCCGAGGGAAAACGGTGGGCGGCATTCGGTTTGACCGAGGCCAATGCAGGTTCCGATGCTTCCGGCATTCAGACCACAGCTGTACTTGATGGTGACCAGTGGGTTTTAAATGGTACCAAGCAGTGGATCACCAATGGAGGCGAGTCTGAAATCTATTCCATAATTGCCTTGACCGATCCAAGTAAAGGTGCCCGTGGAGCCTCTATTTTCGTAGTAGAAGACGGAGACCCGGGGTTTTCATATGGCAAGAAGGAAGATAAAATGGGGATTCGTTCCTCGGCCACCCGCGAACTGATCATGAAGGACTGCAGGATTCCCAAGGATCGGCTGGTGGGCAGGAAAGGAACAGGCTTTATTACCGTTATGAAGACACTGGATATTTCCCGACCTGGAATTGCTTCACTTGGATTAGGCCTTGCCCAGGCAGCCCTTGATGAGGCAGTTGTTTATGCCAAGCAGAGAGTACAGTTCGGCAGGCCGGTCATCGGTTTTCAGGCTGTACAGCACATGCTGGCAGACATGGCCACTGAACTGGAGGCTGCCCGGGCGCTGGTGTATGCCGCTGCACATCATATTGATGCACATCCTAAAAAGATGAGCAAAGTTTCATCCATGTGCAAGGTGTTTGCCACGGATATGGCCATGAAAGTGACCACTGATGCAGTGCAGGTGCTGGGTGGATATGGATATATGAAAGAATATCCGGTGGAAAAAATGATGCGTGATGCCAAGATCCTGCAGATTTATGAGGGGACCAATCAGATTCAGCGCAATGTGATCGGTCAGGAACTCAACAAGGAATACGCTTAGATTTATGGATATAATTGTCTGTGTAAAACAGGTGCCCGATGCCAAGGATGTCCGGCTCGATCCTGAGACCAATACCCTGGCCCGTGAAGATGTGGAAGCGATCATGAATCCCTTTGATCGCCATGCTCTTGAGGAGGCGGTCAGCTTGAAGGAAGAACTTGGCGGCAAGGTAACTGTACTGTCCATGGGGCCTCCCCAGGCTGAAGCGGTATTGCGTGAGGCTATCTCCTGCGGAGCTGATGCCGGTGTGCTGGTCTCTGACCGTGCCTTTGCCGGTGCAGATACTTGGGCAACTTCCTATACCCTGGCTAAAGCCGTTGAAACCATCGGTAAGTTTGATCTTATTCTCTGCGGCAAGCAGGCTATTGACGGTGACACGGCCCAGGTCGGACCGGGCCTGGCTTCCCGTATGGGACTGCCTTATGTTACCTGTGTCCAGAAGACCCGCGAGGCCACGGACACAACCATCAAGGTTGAGCGGATGATGGATGACGGCTATGATGTGATTCGTCTTCCTCTGCCCGCACTGTTTACCGTGGTTAAAGATATAAATGAACCCCGGGTGCCGTCGCTCAAGGGAAAGATGAAGGCCAAAAAGGCGGAAATTACTGTACTCTCTGCTGCTGATATCGGTGCGGAAGAGCGGTACATAGGTCTTGCCGGTTCTCCGACCCAGGTTGTGAATGTTTTTTCTCCTGAACCGCGCGGTGATCGACAGGTATTTACCGGAACCGCGGCGGAACAGGTTGATCAGCTGGTGGAACAGCTTAAAGGATATCTGTAATTCTACTGTAGTGCAGCGTCCTGATTTAACAGAGGAAAGATTCAAACCGGTTAATATTTAACTTTCTTACTTGTAAAAAAGATGCTCATTGTTGATGCGGATAAATGTATAGGGTGCGGGGTCTGTGAGGCCAATTGTGCCTTTGGCGCCATTACGGTGGTAGACGGCGTAGCCGTGGTTGGTGACACCTGTACCCTCTGTGGTTCCTGTGTTGATGAATGTGAGGTAGAGGCCCTGCACATTGAAGGAGTCGACAAAAAGGTACAGGCTGATCTTTCTTCCTGGTCCGGGATCTGGATCTTTGCTGAGTTTCGCCATGGCGTCATAGCGCCGGTGGCCTTTGAATTGCTGGGAGTCGGACGGAAACTCGCTGATCAGCGTGGCACCCGGCTGACAGCAGTCCTTTTTGGCTCAGGTGTCCGCAACAGTGCGGCTGATCTTATTGCCAGCGGAGCGGATACCGTCTTGCTGGCCGACCATCCGGAACTTGCCCAATATCGTGAGGACGTGTACGGGCGGCTACTTGAACGATTGATCAGCGAGTATAAACCCGAAGTCGTGCTTGCCGGAGCCACCGCCATCGGCCGTTCAGTCATTCCTCAGGTTGCCACAGTACTGGGAGCAGGCCTGACCGCAGACTGTACCGGCCTGTCCATGCGGGAAGAGGATGGCATGCTGCTGCAGACCAGACCGGCTTTTGGCGGCAATATCATGGCCACTATTGAATGTCCCCATTCACGTCCCCAGATGGCCACGGTGCGGCCTAATGTCATGGCGCCGGCCGAGCCTGATCCCGGCCGCAGCGGTGAAGTAGTTGAGGTTGAGCTGACCGGTGATCTTCTTGATTCAAGAGTTGAAATTCTGGAAACCGTGATAAGTGAAGACGAACTGGTGAATATTCAGGAAATTGAGATTCTTGTTTCCGGGGGACGGGGTGTGGAAAGTGAGAAGGGATTTGAACTGATTCAGGAGCTTGCTGCTGAGTTGAATGGTGCAGTGGCTGCCTCCAGAGCAGCTGTAGATGCAGGCTGGATCAGTTATCCACACCAGGTCGGCCAGACCGGCAAAACAGTCTGCCCGAAACTCTATATTGCCTGCGGTATTTCCGGGGCTATTCAGCATGCAGTGGGCATGCAGTCTGCAGAAACCGTTGTTGCCATAAATCGGGATGAAAATGCACCGATTTTTGATATTGCCACCTATGGTCTGGTTGGTGATCTGTTTGAAATTGTTCCCTTGTTAACCAAAAAAATTCAGGAGCAACGCAGGGTATGAGTCTGGATGGAAAAACAGCGCTGGTGACTGGTGGCAGCCGGGGGATTGGCCGGGCCATCTGTCTGCAGTTGGCTGCGCAGGGGGCAGTGGTTGGAATCAATTATGTCAGTAATTCAGCCGCAGCTGATGACACCCTTGCCCAGGTAACTGCAGCCGGCGGCAAGGGTTTTGTCATCGGTTTTGATGTGGCAGACAGTACAGTGGTTCAGCAGGCGATTAAAAATATTGCTGCGGATTATGGTGGAGTGGATATTCTGGTGAACAATGCCGGAATCACCCGGGACGGGCTTATGGCCAGGATGAAAGATGGGGACTGGGACGCGGTGCTGGACACCAACCTTAAAGGTGCTTTTATCTGCAGCAAGGCCGTGATGCGTGGCATGATGAAAAAACGCTGGGGCCGCATTATTAATATAACTTCCGTTATCGGATTTCTTGGTAACGCCGGCCAGGTGAATTATGCTGCTGCCAAAGCCGGGCTTGTCGGTTTTTCCAAATCAATGGCCAGGGAGCTGGCAGTAAGGCAGGTTACGGTTAATTGTGTGGCACCCGGGTATATTGTGACAGATATGACCAGTGACCTGTCTGAGGACATCCAGGAGATGATCAAGGCTCAGATTCCCCTTGGCACCTTGGGAACTCCTGAAGATGTAGCAGCGGCTGCCGGCTATCTTGCCTCAGAGGAGAGCAGTTATATAACGGGTCAGACACTGCATGTCAACGGTGGCATGTACATGGGAAATTAATAATGGTTTAGGGAGCCGGGACCGGCTCCCTGTCTTGAAGTCAGCCGCCTCTGGCGGGGGAGATAATTCCGGGGAAATAAAACAAGCACCGGAAATTTTTTTGATTAATTTATTTGAGGAGAAAGACAATGGCAGTTGAAGACAAAATGGTCGATATTATTGTAGAACAGCTCAGCGTTGATAAAGACAAGGTCGTTTCCGGAGCATCTTTTGTTGATGACTTGGGTGCTGACTCACTTGATCTGGTTGAGCTGATCATGGCCATGGAAGAAGAATTTGATGTGGAAATCCCGGATGAAGAGGCAGAGAAAATTGCTACGGTCCAGGATGCCATTGATTTTGTCAATAAGCTCCAGGCATAATTTATAATTATACAGGATCTTTACAAGTGACACGACGGGTTGTTGTAACAGGTGTTGGACTGGTTACCCCGCTGGGAACCGGAACAGAAAAAACCTGGGAGGGGCTTGTGAGCGGGCGCAGCGGGATCGGTCCCATTACCCGCTTTGATGCCTCAGCCCATGCCTCGCAGATTGCAGCCGAGGTCAAGGATTTTGATCCGGCAAACTGGTTTGAGAAAAAGCAGGCCAAGAACCTGGATCATTTCGTCCAGTATGGCATTGCTGCTGCTGACCTTGCGATCCAGGACAGCGGCCTTACCATAACCGAAGAAATGTCAGAGCGGGTCGGGGTTATTACCGGCTGCGGCATGGGTGGACTGCCTACCATTGAGGAGTATCATGGAGTGTTGATGGAACGGGGACCGCGCAGGATAACGCCTTTTTTTATTCCCCGGGTAATCCCCAACATGCCTTCCGGTCACATATCCATGCGTTTTGGTGCCAGGGGGCCAAACCTTTCACTTTCCACGGCCTGTGCAGCCGGTACCCATGCGGTTGGAGAGGCCTTCCGTCATATCGTATACGGTGATTGCGATGTTGCCATCACCGGTGGAACCGAATCGGTTATCTGTCCCCTTGCCGTCGGCGGTTTTTCTTCCATGAAGGCCTTGTCCACCCGTAACGAAGATCCTGAACATGCTTCACGACCTTTTGATCTTGACCGGGACGGTTTTATTATTGCCGAGGGAGCGGGCATGATCGTGCTGGAAGAACTGGAAACAGCCCGTGCCCGTGGTGCAAAGATTTATGCCGAAATGATAGGGTACGGTCAGTCCAGTGATGCCTATCATATCGCAGCTCCTCCTGAAAACGGTGAGGGTGCCGCTATCTGTATGACCATGGCTCTTAAGAATGCGCAGATGAATCCGGATGACATCGATTATATCAATGCTCATGGCACGTCAACGCCGCTTAACGATCGATGTGAAACCTTTGCCATAAAAACGGTATTTGGTGATCATGCCGGACGTCTTGCCATCAGTTCCACCAAATCCATGACCGGGCACATGCTGGGTGGGGCCGGCGGAATTGAATCAGCCTTTACCGCACTGACCCTGTACCATCAGTGTGTTCCCCCGACCATGAATCTTGAAAGTCCTGATCCGGCCTGTGATCTTGATTATGTGCCCAACAGTGCACGGGAGATGAATATCCGGGCGGCAATGTCCAATTCTTTTGGTTTTGGCGGCACTAATGGTGTCATTATAATGAAACGTTTTGAATAGTCAGAGGACCTGGAGAAAAACGTGAAAATAGCAGTGGGCAGTGACCATGGCGGCTTTGAGTTAAAGCAGCTTATCGTTAAGTTTCTCAACGAAATCGGTCAAGATATTGACGATGTGGGCTGTTATGATACCCAGTCGGTTGATTATCCTGATCTTGCTGAAACGGTCTGTTCCAAGGTGCAAAGCGGGGAATGTGAACGGGGAATCCTCATTTGCGGTACCGGTATCGGCATGTCGATTGCTGCCAACCGGTATCGTGATATACGAGCCGCTCTCTGTCACGAATCCTATACAGCCAGAATGAGCCGGGAGCATAATAATGCCAACGTACTTTGCTTAGGCGGCAGGGTTCTTGGACAGGAAATAGCCCTGGACGTGGCTGCAACCTGGGTGAAAACGGAGTTTGCCGGAGGACGGCACCAGCGCAGGCTGGATAAGTTAAGTTAATCTGAATTTGTTGTCAGGCAACAGATGAAGAAAAACTGACGGTTTATTCGGGACGTTAACCGGCAGACCTCTGACAGGAGCTGCCGGTTTTTTTATTTTGATTGTAAGCTGTTAGCTGTTGTTATTAACCATAAGGTAAATGCCATGACTGCTTTAAAAGATACAGATCCGGATGTATATCGGTTTATCCAGTATGAACTTGAGCGCCAGTCCAACCAGCTGGAACTCATTGCCTCTGAAAATATTGTATCCCGGGCAGTACTGGAGGCTCAGGGATCAATTTTTACAAACAAATATGCGGAAGGATACCCCAACAGACGTTACTATGGGGGCTGCGATTATGCCGATGAGGTTGAATCACTGGCATGCAGACGTGCCAGGGCAATTTTTGATGCTGAATACGCCAATGTCCAGCCACATTCCGGAAGCCAGGCCAATATGGCGGTTTATTTTGCAGTGCTTAAACCCGGCGACAAGGTATTGGGTATGGATCTTGCGCATGGTGGCCACCTGACCCATGGTGCCACGGTTTCCTTTTCCGGTAAATTGTATAATTTTGTCTCCTACGGGGTCAGACGTGACAGCGAAACCATTGATATGGAGGAGGTGGAGCGAATCGCCTTTGAGAACCGGCCAAAAATGATTGTAGCAGGTGCCAGCTCTTATCCGAGAATTATTGATTTTGAAGGATTTCGTCGGATTGCCGATCAGATCGGTGCCCTGTTCATGGTGGATATGGCCCATATTGCCGGACTTGTTGCTGCGGGTGTGCATCCCTCACCTGTACCCTATGCAGATTTTGTCACCACCACAACTCACAAAACCCTGCGGGGCCCCAGGGGCGGCTTGATCCTGGCAAAGGAGAGATTTGCCAAAGCGCTCGATGCAAACATTTTCCCTGGTATTCAGGGTGGCCCCCTTGTTCATGTGATTGCAGCCAAGGCCGTGGCATTTAAAGAGGCGATGAGCCGGGAATACAAAGAATATCAGCAGCAGGTTGTAATAAATGCTTCAATACTGGCGGATCGGTTGAGCGAACATGGTTTCCGGATCGTGTCCGGCGGAACCGACAACCACCTGATGCTCATAGATTTAAAGAGCAAGGATATTACCGGCAAGGAAGCTGAGCATCTGCTTGAAGATGCCGGTTTGACTGTTAACAAAAATGCGATTCCCTTTGACACCCAGTCACGTTTTGTCGCCGGCGGTATCCGCCTGGGTACCCCGGCGGTTACAACCAGGGGCTTGAGGGAGCGGGAGATGGTCAAAATTGCTGACTGGGTGAATCTGGTCCTCACCTCCAGGCTGCCGGTAGAAATAGGACAGGTCCGAAAACAGGTTCGGGAACTCTGCGGCTCTTTTCCCCTGTATCCGGAAATGAAACGGGATGAATCCCTGGGTCAGGAGTTGTCATGAAATGTCCCTACTGCAGTCATCTTGACAACCGGGTTATTGATTCACGTCTGAATAAGGATAAGACCATAACCCGGCGGAGGCGTGTCTGTGCTTCCTGTAAGCAGCGGTTCACTACCTATGAACGTATCGAGATGATGATGCCCATGCTGGTGAAAAAGGACGGACGTCGTGAGCCCTGGAACAGGGGAAAGATGATTGTCGGCCTGGAAAAAGCCTGCGAAAAACTGCCGGTAAGCATGGCGGATATCGATACATTTGTGGATGAGATTGAACGGAGACTTCAGGATGTCGGGGGTAAGGAAATACCCACCTCTCAGATCGGGGAATGGGTCATGGAAGCACTGCCCGGACTTGATGAGGTGGCATACGTTCGTTTTGCTTCTGTTTACCGGCAGTTTAAGGATGTGAATGAGTTCATGGAGGAACTTAAACAGTTTTTAGGTGAGCGTAACGGTGATTGACTGTTTTTTGCTGCTATGAAGAGCGAAGATGACATCAGATTTATGCAGCTCGCCATTGACCAGGCAAAAAGAGGGCAGGGCAGGACATCGCCTAATCCCTGTGTTGGTGCCGTTATTGTCAGGGACAATAGTGTGGTGGGGCAGGGATATCATCGCCGGGCGGGTACTCCCCATGCCGAGATCAATGCCATTGCCGATGCCGGCCAGTCCTGCTCAGGGGCAACACTTTATGTAACTCTTGAGCCCTGCAACCATACGGGCAGGACTCCGCCCTGCAGCCGGGCTGTAGTTGCAGCCGGGCTGAAAAGGGTGGTCATTGGTATGGCTGATCCCAATCCCGTGGCACATGGCGGGGCTGATTATCTGAAGGTTCAGGGCCTTGAGGTAGAGATGGGCGTTCTGGAAGATGAATGCAGACGTCTCAACCATCCCTTTGTTAAACATTCTACAACCGGCCTTCCCTGGGTGGTGATGAAAGCCGGCATGAGCCTGGATGGCATGATCAGCCGCAAACGGGGGCATGGAGGTGCAATCACAGGGCCTGAATCAAAAAAGCGGGTTCATGATCTCAGAGACAGGCTGGATGCCATACTGATCGGTATAGGTACGGCCTTAATAGATAATCCTTCTCTGACTACCAGGCTACCCGACGGCGGGCGGGATCCACTTCGGGTTATCCTTGACAGCCGCCTTCAACTTCCACCTGAAGCAAAAATACTGCAGCAGCAGTCCCTGGCGGCAACCTGGATCTTTTGTGGCCCCTTTGCATCTGAAGAACGGCTGGAAAAGTTGAAACAGGCGGGTGCAGTTATTCACCGGGTCGAAATCGATCAGGCAGGACGCCTGGAATTGCATCAGATCCTGCAGCTGTTGGGCAAATCTGACATCGCCTCGATTCTGGTTGAGGGCGGAGCAGCTGTTCATGGCTCATTTTTACGTGCAAAGCTTGTGGACCAGGTTTTTCTTTTTACAGCCCCCTATTTTATCGGTAACAAAGGAATGCCGCTTATTGCCGGTTACAGTGTCAATGAACAGGATACCCCGGTGACACTGACAGAAATGTCAACAGAACAGCTTGGCAAAGACCTGTTGATTCAAGGACTGGTAGCCAGGGATTCATAAGTCCAGATTTGCGAGAAAATTTTGTATCTGAGGCCACTGTTTTTCCAGATTCTTTTTTGAACGAAATTCTATATTCAGTGTTACCCGTTCATCTTCAAAAGAAAGCGTGTGACTTAGCTGTACTCCAAGAGGCAGCCCAAGCTGTCGGCTGAATTTTTTGAACTTTTCTGCAGCTGCAACGGACCTGGGGCTGCATTTTTCCTGCAGCCAGTTCAGCAGGGATGCTGCCTTCTGCGGCCCGTTATGCTGCTTATCTTTTTCTTTTTCCTGCCATTGTTTCAACAGATCCTGCCCACGGATTCGTGTTCTTTTTGTCAGCTCAAAAACGAGATCGATGAGTTTCTGCTGTTTGGAGCCGCCTAACTGCAATTCCTCAATGAGTTCAGTCAGTATTTGTTGATCCTCTGGCAAAAGTTGAAGCAGTTTTTTTCCTGCCCGCAGCGAGAGGACCTCCCTGTGTAATCCAGATTGAGCAGTTGGATGAAGTTCAAGCAGAGATATCAGAGCAGCAGGGATATGTTTTTTTTTTCTGTATCCCATGGCAGGAAGAAATTCCATGACCTGCTCTGCGGGCAGGCAGGCCATGGCTTTTTGGAAAAAAACAGCCTGTTCAATGCTCCCCAGAGGAGAAGTGACAAGTTTATGCTGGAGCAGTGTGGAAAAAATGACCTGCGGCTGATTGGCATATCTGCAGGGAATGACAAGAGCCATCAAAGGAGAGCTTCCTTGCTCTGCAACAATTTGAATACGTTTTCTGCCGGAGAGGATAATGTAGTGATCTGTTGGCTGTTCCAACAGGAGAGGAGGGTGAAGGATGCCAAAGGCTTTAATATGTTCTCTCAGCTGTATATCCGGATATGCAGGAGAAAATTGTGAAAGGCTGTACCTGGTGTCAGCCAGGTCAATGTCTTTCACCATAATCTGGCGATATTGAGTAGGATTGTTCACAGTGTGGAACGATGTATAAAGGAAAAAAACAGGAGAAGATACCGGGAGTGCGAAAAAAATAAACCGGGGCCGCCTGGTCCCGGTTTATGAATATTCAAGCGGGTGATTATTATCCGTTGATTTTAGCACGCAGAATGCCGGACGGTTTAAAGGTGACTACCCGCCTGGCTTCCAAAGTAAGTTCATCACCTGTCTGCGGATTGCGGCCTCGTCTCGCCTTTTTATCCTTTACATTGAACTTACCGAATCCGCTGAGCAGGAGATCTTCCCCGCTGATAAGCGAGTTTTTGGACAATGCCAGGAAAGTTTCTACAGACTCGGTTGCCTGTGCCTTAGTCAGGATAGGATGATTTTTGTAAACCTGCTGAATAAGGTCCGCTTTTGTCAGGGTCATGGGTTTAAGCCTCCATGCAGTTTTTGAAAAAAGGACTTTCTTTGGTTATTGTTTTGATAATTATGTATAAATAATACGAAATTTATACAGTATGTCAATTATTATCAGGAGAGAAACTGAAAAGAAGTTGTGCCTGCATAGGTTGCTGCTCCACCGAGCTCCTCTTCGATGCGCAGCAACTGGTTATATTTTGCTACCCGATCACTGCGTGAAGGCGCTCCGGTTTTGATCTGTCCGGTATTCAAGGCAACAGCAAGATCAGCAATGGTTACGTCCTCGGTTTCTCCTGAGCGGTGCGAAATTACTGACGTGTAACCTGCTCTGTGGGCCATGTCCACGGCATCAATGGTTTCGGTAACCGATCCGATCTGGTTGAGCTTGATAAGGATTGAATTTGCCACCTTACGGTTTATGCCCTTTGCCAGAATTCTGGTGTTGGTAACAAAAATGTCATCTCCGACCAGCTGGATGGTGTTGCCAAGTTTTCTGGTCAGTTTTTTCCAGCCCTTCCAGTCGGATTCATCAAGACCGTCTTCAATGGAGATAAGAGGATACCGTTTCACCCAGTCTGCATACAAGGCGATCAAATCATCAGCAGATTTTTTAGGTTTTTTTTCAGCTGACAGGATGTATTTTTTCTCTTTGGTAGAGTAAAATTCACTGGCCGCAGCATCAATTCCAATGAAAATGTCTTTGCCGGGTTTGTAACCCGCCATCTGTATACCCTCAAGGATTGCTTCCATGGCCTCTTCGTTGGAACCGAGGTTTGGGGCAAAACCGCCTTCATCTCCAACTGCTGTCTGCAGACCGCGTTTTTTCAGCACTGCCTTCAGGGCGTGAAAAGTCTCTGTTCCCATCTGCAAAGCCCTGGCAAAAGATGAAGCCCCAGCAGGCAGAATCATGAACTCCTGAATATCCACGTTGTTGTCTGCATGTGCGCCACCGTTCAGGATATTCATCATCGGTACAGGCAGCACTTTGGCATTGACTCCGCCCAGATAATTGTACAGCGGTAAATCAAGTTCCACAGCCGTTGCTTTCGCCACGGCCATGGACACTCCCAAGATAGCATTGGCACCAAGTTCTTTCTTGTTTGGCGTACCATCAAGAGCAAGCATGGTCTGGTCAATGAGAACCTGCAGCGAGGATTCAAAGCCCAGCAACTTGGGAGCGATCAGTTCGTTTACATTTTTTACTGCCTGGAGAACACCTTTGCCACCATACCGTTTTTTTCGTCTGTCCCTCAGTTCAAGGGCCTCACGCTTGCCGGTAGATGCCCCGGACGGTACTGCGGCTCGTCCGACAGCCCCTGTTTCAAGGTATACTTCAACCTCGACAGTGGGATTTCCCCGGGAATCCAGGATTTCTCTGGCTACTATATCGATTATTTCGCTCATTTTTTTTCTTCTTGCTGTGGTTCATTATAGTTAGACAACACTTGCCATTTTAAAAATAGGCAGGTACATGGCTACAACCAGTCCACCGATCATGCCGCCCAGGAAAACCATCATAAACGGCTCTATCATGGCGGTCAGATTTTCCACAGCCTGGTCAACCTCTTCGTCGTAAAAATCTGCAATTTTTTCAAGCATGGCGTCCAGAGCACCAACCGACTCTCCAACATTGATCATCTGGACTACCATGTTTGGGAAAACCCCTGATTCCTCAAGAGGTTCAGCAATGGGACGACCTTCTGCAATGGAGTCGGCTACATGAAAAACAGCCCGCTCAATAACTTTATTTCCAGATGTTCTGGCAACGACCTGTAAGGCATCAAGGATAGGGACGCCACTCTGAAGCATGGTGCTGAGTGTTCTGGTAAACTTGGAAACAGCAACCCGCCGGAGAAGAGGTCCTATCACGGGTGCTTTTAAAAGGAGGTTATCTATTTTTAATCGTCCTTTTTCTGTATTATAAATTTTTTTGATAATAAAAGAAACAATAAATGCACCAATAATAATAAAAATGATGTTGCTTTTAAAAAAATTGCTCATGTCAACAACAAACTGGGTCGGAGCCGGCAGAGCAGAGCCGAATTCTTCAAACATCTTGGCAAAAACAGGAACGACAAAGACCAGAATGACAACCAGAATAATCAGAGCAATGGCCAGACAGATAGCTGGATATGTCATGGCTCCTTTTATTTTTTTCTGCAGGGCCATGGCTTTTTCTTTAAAAACAGCCAGACGAGCCAAAATAGTATCCAGGATACCACCGAGCTCACCTGCTTCGATCATGTTTGAATACAGGTTGTCAAAAACCTTCGGGTGCTTGCGCATGGCATCAGCCAACGTGGTTCCCGATTCAACATCAGCTTGAATTTCAGTCAATACCCGTTTGAATGTTGAGTTATCCTGCTGTTTTGCCAAGATCTGCAGGCACTGGACCAGGGGAAGACCCGCATCAATCATTGTTGACATCTGGCGGGTAAAAATGACGATGTCCTTTCCTGTAACTTTTGGCTTGAAGATTGCGATATTTTCAAAAATATCTTTTGGCTTTTCTTTGATCTTCGGGTTTTCAATGCGTAAACGTTTCAGTTGGCCAAGAGCTGCTGCTTCGTTGACAGCTTCAATTTCGCCTTTACGTTTTTCGCCATAACTGTTTTTTCCCTTCCACACATAAACGGGCATGGTTTAAACTCCAGATAAAAAATTTCCGAAAACAGAGAATACCGGATAAGTAGTTGACAGCAGCTCCAATACTATTTATAAATTCTTTTCTCTGTTGTGGCGGAGTTAACCGACACAATTTATTCTATTGTATGGAAGAAATTTTTCTGATTCAAGAAAAAAATTATATTTTTTCAGGAGGTTGGCAAAATGCAGACCAACGAGGCAAAATCATATAGTGCGGGTTCGTTTCAGCCGGTTATCGACAAGTGTGACGGGTGTGATCGTATTGTTGAAGAAAACAGCACTAACTACTGTAAAACATATGTGAATCCGGCAGCAAAATGGCGGCTGGGAATCTGTAATTTTGCAACCCATGCCAAGCCAGAAATCAAGGTTGTCAAGGTACGTATCAATCCACTAAAAGCTGCCAAGCGGGCCTCATCCTCGCGCAGAGGTTAATGTCGTACAAGCTCTCTTTTCCATTCACAAAAGAGAGCTCCAACGAAACCATCTCTTATTTTCTGCCCACCCCGGTATAGCGAAACCCGAGTTCCTTCATGGTTGCCGGGTCATACACATTGCGAAGGTCAATAAAGACCGGTTCTTTCATGCTTGACTTGATTTTTTCCAGGTCCAGCGCCCTGTACTGATTCCATTCGGTCATCAGGATTACAGCGTCAGCACCATCACAGGCCCTGTAACCATTTTCTACATATTCTATTTCATCGGGCAGATATTGCCTGGCCTCTTTCATGCCTTTGGGATCGTGGGCCTTGATACGAGCTCCTTTTTCCAGCAGAGCCGGCAGGATCGTGGCTGCCGGAGCTTCCCGCATGTCATCGGTTTCCGGTTTAAAGGTCAGTCCGAGCACCGCAACTGTTTTGCCGGCTTCAGATCCACCCAGCATATCCCGTATTTTTTTGACCATTCGTGCTTTCTGGGCGGCGTTGACTTCGACTGCTGCTTCCACAATACGAACATTTTCTCCATGTTCCTGAACAATACGCATCAGGGCCAGGGTATCCTTAGGAAAGCAGGACCCTCCATAACCTGGTCCTGGATGAAGAAATTTATTACCGATTCTGCCGTCCATACCTATGCCCCTGGCAAGATCGGAGACATCAGCTCCCACGGCCTCGCAGACAGCAGCAATTTCGTTTATAAAGCTGATTTTAACAGCCAGAAAAGCATTGGCTGCATATTTGGTCAGTTCCGCTGTTTCAATAGAGGTGCTGACAATGGGGGTATCCCTCAGGTACAGAGGCTTGTAGACTTCACGTAACACCTGTTCCGATCTCTCGGCTTCCACCCCGATGACTACCCGGTCCGGACGCATGAAATCAGTAATGGCAGCACCTTCCCTGAGAAATTCAGGATTAGAAGCCACATCAAAATCAGCTTGCGGGTTTTCCTGGCTTATGATTCGTGCCACCTGTCGGGCAGTGCCAACCGGTACAGTACTCTTGTCGACAATGACAGTGTACCCATCAAGATATTCAGCTATCTCTTTTGCCGCTGCATAGATATAGGTCAGGTCGGCATAACCGTCACCTCGCCTGGATGAAGGTGTTCCCACGGCAATAAACACAGCTTCTGCCTCGGGGATCGCATCATCCAGACTTGTCGTAAATTTAAGCCGGCCTTCTTTGACGTTTTTTGCAACAAGTGCATCAAGTCCCGGCTCGTAGATGGGGATATGCCCCTCTCTGAGTTGAGTGATTTTATCTTCAATCTTGTCTACACAGGTAACATGATGACCAAATTCAGCAAAACAGGTGCCGGTTACCAGTCCGACATAGCCTGTACCTATCATTGTAATTTTCATCTGTTCTCCATAAACTTTTTCAGTTCGGCCGTGGCCCGAATATCGCGGTACCAACACGAACCAGGGTGGCACCTTCTTCTATGGCAACTGTAAAATCACCAGACATGCCCATGGATAACTCCACTGCGTCATTATCCTCAAAAAGTCCCCTGGAAGCAAGTTCAACAGCCAACTGTTTCAGTTTTCTGAACCAGGGTCGGCTGTCCTCCGGTGTCCGGCCATAAGGCGGCATGGTCATAAGGCCTCGAACTTTCAGGTTTAAGAGGGAACCGATATCCTGAAGCAATTCCCTGGTTTTTTCCGGCAGCACCCCGGATTTCTGCGGTTCTCTTCCCACGTTGACCTGGATGAGTATCTCAAGGGTTTTGTCGAGTTCACCGGCATATCTGTCCAGGGCCCGGGCAATTTTGAACCGATCAACGGTTTCAATAACCTGGAAAAGTTCCGTTGCCATTCGAGCCTTATTGGACTGCAGGTGACCAATAAAGTGCCACTGCAGAGGGAGTTCAAGCTGGAATATTTTATCCCTTGCATCCTGCAGGTAATTTTCACCAAAAATAATCTGGCCGCAACGATAAGCCTCGGCTACGGCCTCAGCAGGCATCCTTTTGGAAACAGCGACAAGTTTGATCTCCCGAGGATCTCGTCCGCAATTTTCGGCTGCTTCATGAATGCGGGTCTGTACCGTATCAAGATTATCACAAATCACTGCATGCTCTCTTTTCGGGGCAGGGAAAACAACTTCTCCGTATTATTCGTAGTCTGCCTGGCTACTTCATCAACTGAAATATTTCTTAATTCCGCCATCTTGCCTGCTGTATAAAGCAGGTATTCCGGCCTGTTGGTTTTTCCCCGCCAGGGGGCCGGTGCCAGGAATGGGCCGTCGGTTTCAAGGAGCATACGTGTAAGCGGTACTTCCAGAACAACCTGCTGCAGATCTACAGCGTTTTTAAAGGTAACGATTCCGGGTATGGAAATATAAAAACCAAGCGCAAGAATTTCTTCGGCAAAAGCGACATCTCCGGAAAAGCAGTGCATGACGCCACCGGCCGGAAACGGTCCCTGTTGCCTGAGAAGCATCAGGGTGTCCTTATGTGCATCCCGGTCATGGATCACCACCGGCAGGTGAAGATCCCGGGCAAGCTCAAGTTGCTGGGCAAAGACTTGAAGCTGATTCTTTTTTGGTGCGTACATCCTGGCATAATCCAGACCAATCTCACCATATCCAACCACCTTTGGCTTTGATGTCAACTTTTTCAGTTCCTGGTAAACCACATCACTTGCCTCTTCTGCACTGTGAGGGTGGATACCGATGGTCGCAAATACACCGGGATACTGATCTGCAAGTTCCACCGCTCTGCGGGAACTGGTCAGGTCAATTCCAATGGTAATTATTCTATTGACCCCGCACTTTTCCGCACTGGAGATGATCTCATCAAGGTCAGCGTGATATGCATTCATATCCAGGTGACAGTGCGAGTCAATCAATCTGCTGTCAGTTGCGAGTACAGGGGGGGCAGCTCTTTTTTTCATGAATTCAAGTTCCTATTGGGCCCTGTAATACCAGAAAGAGGTGTCAAGAGCAAGAATCAAAGCATTTATAGTGGTGTAAGTGCAATGTTTGTTGACAACGAAAGAGTATTTATTTACAACAGTTAGCAGTTGTAAACAAATGAGAAAAGGTAATGGAACATCAAGTCTTAGACGCGATCAGAAACAGGCGCAGTATCAGGGAATTTACAGCTGAACCGGTACCATCTGATCTTCTGGAGCAGATTATTCGTGCCGGTATCTGGGCACCGTCAGGACTGAACAACCAGCCCTGGCGTTTTGTCATTATCCGTGACCATGAAATAATCAAAAAATTGGCTGCCCTGACGCATTACGCGCACATTGTCCAGGCGGCTCCAGCTCTTATTGCGGTATACCTTGATCAGGAGAAAATGTATGATTCTGTCAAGGACCATCAGGCTGCAGGAGCATGTATTCAGAACATGCTGCTTGCTGCCCATGCTCTGGGTCTTGGTACGGTCTGGCTTGGCCAGATTCTCAAAAACAAGGATCGTGTAAATGTTGTGTTGCAACTCAGTGACCGTTATGATCTTATGGCTATTCTGGCCATTGGCTACCCGAAACACAGGAATCAGCAGTCCCGGCGACAACCGCTGACAGATTTCATTCTTCACGAATTTGGAGGAGACAAACTATGAAAAGATGCACTCTGACCCTGAACTCTATGATGTTTATCCTGGTAACCACCACGTTGCTGCTGGTGGGCTGTGCAAGCGGTCCCTTTGCCCAGCAGGATACTGTACAGGCAGGAGATGAGGCCTTGCCACCTGTATCCGGTTTTGCCGATGACATTCAGGATATTGTCCTTCCCACGGAAATGGAATGGATTCGGAAAAAATCCATGACTATCAAAACAGAGTCATTCCGTGGCGGTCTCTGGCATTATTCCGGCAAGGTAGAGACAATATCCCTGAAAGATTTCATGGTCACTTCCATGAAGGACAACAAGTGGAAGCTGGTGGGTGAGGCAGCCTCAGAAAATATCATGCTAGCCTTTGTTAAACCAAACAAAACCTGCATGATGGTTATTTCCGATGCCAGTTTTGGAAAAACAGAACTTACCCTGTATGTGACCATTGACAAGACGGCAACTGCCGGCCTGAATCCTTTCGGGGAAGCTGTGACACCGCAATAGTTTGTGATGAGTGGACAGGCAGGGGCATCCTGCACCATGCAGGGGCGCAATGTTCTCTTCGGAGTAACCGGTTCCATTGCAGCCTTTAAGGCTGCCGGCTGGGTACATGCTCTGGTTAAAGAGGATGCGCAGGTAAGTGTCGTGATGACCCAATCCGCCACCCGTTTTGTTTCATCGCTTACCTTTGGAGCGCTGACCGGCAAACAGGTCTACACAGACATGTTTGCCGAGGGTGATGACGAGGCCATGGCCCACATCACCCTGCCCCGCACCACAGATGTTCTCCTGATAGCCCCTGCTACTGCGCAGACCATGGCCCGCCTGGCCCATGGAATGGCTGATGATCTGCTCTCTACAGCTGTACTTGCCTGTACAGCGCCGGTAGTGATCTGTCCTGCCATGAATTCAAACATGCTGGCCCATCCTGCCACCCGACGCAACTTAGATATACTTGACGAGTTGGGATATGTTATAGTTGAGCCTGCATCCGGCCTGCTGGCCTGTGGTGATGAGGGGACAGGCCGGTTGCCGGAATGGGATGCGGTACGGGAAGTCCTGTTGGGGTTGTTTGCAGACGATGACCTGGCAGGACAAAAGGTGTTGATTACCGCAGGTCCCACAAGAGAGCCGCTTGACCCGGCCCGGTACCTGAGTAACCGGTCCAGTGGAAAGATGGGCTATGCGCTGGCCCGGACGGCCCGGCGGCGGGGAGCCCATGTCACCTTGATTTCCGGACCTGTGCAGCTGGATCCGCCGCCGGGCATTGAGATTGTGCAGGTATTGACGGCCCGGGAGATGGAGGCGGCGGTCAGTGAAAAGGTCGCTTGGGCTTCTGTGATTGTTAAGGCGGCCGCAGTGGCCGATTACAGGCCAATCGATGTCAGCGAGCAGAAAATCAAAAAGGCGGAAGGCACTCTGCAGCTTGACCTGATCCCTAACCCGGATATCCTGGCAGGGTTGGGTAAAACAAGGCAGACCGGGCAAATTCTGGTCGGGTTTGCTGCTGAAAGCAGGAATCACGAGACAGAAGGATTGCGAAAACTAAAGGACAAGAATGTTGACCTCATGGTTGTCAACGACATCTTGGGCGAGAAAACCGGTTTTGACGTGGATACCAACCAGGTAATGTTGATCAGCACCGATGGAGTGGAACGGCTTGAACTGATGTCCAAGGAAGAAACAGCAAATCGTATCTGGGATCGGGTGGTTTCACTGCTTTAAAGTACAACCATGCGGGCAGCAGAGTTGTCCTGCATGGTTGCAGCCTTTGACGGCGTACGTTTTTTTTAATACTCCTTCCTGCCCAGCATGGCATATTCATACAGCGCCATTACTTCTTCTTGATTTGGCTGGCGCGGGTTGTTTTCAACAGGCCGCGCTACAGTCAGAGCTATTTCGGCCATTTCCGGAATCTTGTCTGCAGGTATGTCCAGTTCCTTGAGCGTTGCCGGAATATTCAGATCACAGTTGAGCAGATGGAGTTCTTCCACCAGTTCAGCCGCTGCATCGCGGAGGGAGAATTTTTCAGTATCCACTCCGAACAGTTCCGCCAGCTGAGCATGTTTCTGCAGGTTGCCGATCAGGTTGTACTCGGTCACATAGGGGAGCAGGACAGCATTTGCCAGTCCATGGCTGATGCCGAACATTCCGCCCAGTGGATAGGCCATGGCATGCACCAGGCCGACCCCTGCTATGGCCAGTGCCTTGCCGCCAAGCAGGCTTGCCAGCAGCATGTTTGAGCGGGCCTCCATGTTGCGGCCGTCTCCATAGGCGGAGCGGATATTGTTTACTATCAGGTCTATTGCCGTAAGGGAATACATCTCTGACACCTGGTGTGCCTGAATGGAGGTGTAGGCCTCCAGGGCATGGGTCAGGGCATCAATGCCGGTGGCTGCAGTTACCCGGGGCGGCAGGCTCAGGGTCAGGGCCGGATCCAGAACGGCTGCTTCAGGATAGAGCGGATCTCCGTTCATGCCTGCCTTGGAACCGGTTTTTTCATTGATGAATACGGCTGTAAAGGTAACCTCGGCCCCGGTACCTGCTGAAGTGGGTACCATGATTTTCGGCACCCCTGGTTTTTTTATCTTGCCAAGTCCTATATAATCAACCGCTTTGCCGCCGTTGGTCAGCAGAACGGCAATGGCCTTGGCCACATCCATGGCAGAGCCGCCGCCGACACCAATGACGCAGTCGCAGCTGTTCTGCCGGGCAATATCAGTGCCCTTGTCTGCCAACAGCAGTCCCGGTTCAGGGTCAACCTCATCATAAAGGATAAAGTCAATTTTTTCTTCAGTCAGGACAGAGGTAACTGCAGTGTCCTGGCCCGCCCTGACCAGGCCGGGGTCCATAACAACTAGGGCTTTGGAGCCGCCGAGTTCGGTAATAACAGCGGGCAGGGTGTTGATGATGCCCTGGCCAAAGTGGATCCGGGTGGGTTGGGTAATGGTAAAGTTTGCAACGTTCATGGAGGCTCCAATGGTGATATTATGGTATGAAAGAAGATCGGATAAGTTTAATGCATGAGGTGGACTGTTGCCCATCTTAGCCTTTACTATATCGTACTGGTCAAATTTCGCAAAATAAACCGGATAATCCCATGGAACTGAGCAGGTCTGAACAGAAACGGAGAATAAAGGAGTTGGAAAAACTGGTGAAGGAACTGGTAAAATTGCCTGCTTCCCTGCTTGATGAACTGCCGGCTGGTGAAGAAGTTCGTGAACTGGCCGGACAGGTCTCCGGTCTCAAGGGAGGGGCACGCAAGCGGCAGATTAAGTATATTACTAAACTGCTGCGTCAGGAACCGGTTGAACCCCTGTATGATTTTCTGGCCAGACGTAAGGGGAATGTTCTCCTGCAGAATAAACAGTTTCACGAGACTGAATATCTGCGTGATGCTCTGGTGGCAGAAGCCATTACTGCAAGGCGACGGGCCCGGGAAACGCACCAGGATCTTGAAGAAAACTGGCAGTCTTCAGTGGTCCAGGATATATCCGCAGAACTGCCGTCAATTGACCGAAAAACACTTACCCGGCTGGCTTTTCTCTTTGCCATGACCAGAAGCAGGAAACACAGCCGGGAAATTTTTCGTCTGTTGCAGGCAGCCCGGGAGCAGGAAGAGTTGAACAGGAAGATGAATGCTAAGTGATCAGCAGTACAACACCCTGTCACCGGAGCTGGAACTCCGATGACAGGTGTGATTTTGGAGAATTGTTTTACTCTTCACCAGTGTTGATTTTCAGGATCTTGTCACCCGGCTGCAGGCTCTGGCCGACCTTGGCGGAAATGGCTGCAACAGTGCCGCCAACTTCACTGACCACCGGTGTCTGCATTTTCATGGCCTCCAGAACAGCCACCTGATCCCCCTCTGCAATCTCCTGACCGACTTCCACGTTAATGGAATTGACATTACCACTAAATGGTGCCCGGATGTCTCCGGCTTTTGCCAGGTCTGCGATTTCGTCTTTGGACAAGGTGGCCACGGTCTGAGTGCCTGCTGCCTGCTCCGGCTCAAAGACAAAGACCCGTTGATGATGGTCGACATTCAGGTAGACATTGGTTTTGCCGTCCTCTGTCTTTTGGGCAGGACCGATTTCCAGCATATGTTCTTTGCCGAGATGGTCTCTGAAAATCAGGGTCTCTCCGAGAGTAAAACCTCCCTGACGCAGGAAGATGGATGGCGGCAGTACATAGGACTGACCGAATTTTTCTTCAAATTTGAAGAATTCCACCGCATCATTTGGATGCTGCAGATAGGTGACAAGCTGCTGTTCCGTCGGCTCCCGACCCAGCCGTTCAGTAAGAGTCTTCCGCTCCTGCTCAATATCCATGTCCTCGATATCTTCAACCCCGCCCTGTTCCTCGACAATTGTTTTCCAGTCAGGACCGAATACTTTCTCGAAAATCCAGTCCGCCGGCTGATAAAAGGGGAAAGGACCATATTTGCCAAGCAGCAGGTTTTTCAGATCGCCTGAAGGGTTTCCGTAGCGGTCACCATCCAGCACATTGGCAACCGCGGTTGTCCACAGGATCTGTGAGCCTGGGGTCACACTCCAGTAGTTGCCGAGATCTTTCTGTACTTCCGGCAGTTCCTTGTGGAGAATATCTGGCATCTTGTCTAAAAAACCACCCTTTGATGCCTGCTCAAGGCTTGATCCCATGGCACCGCCGGGCAGTTTGTGGATCTGGACCGTGGGCTGAAATCCCTTGATCTGCGATTCAAACTGGGCATAGTCAGGACGCTGGTCGCGAATGACATCCGAGGATTCAATGACCGCTGCTTCGTCTATCCCAACGGCTGTTTTTCCCAGGTCCTTTAGAGTCTGGATAACCGTCAGGATGGGCGGTGGTCCATAAAAACCGGTAAAGGCATGGTCGGATGCATCAACAATTGTGGCTCCATGCAGCACTGCTTCGGTGATGCGGCTGATATCGTTGCCATCGGTATTATGGCCATGATAGTGGATGATAACCTCGGGATAGGTCTGTTTAATGGCATCCACCAGTTCGCCGATCCTGCGGGGTGTACCGAGGCCCCCATGGTTTTTGATGCACAGGATGATATCATCACCGGTAACATCCAGTATTTCCTGTACCTTGCCGACATAATATTCATTGGTGTGTTCAGGTCCGGTGGAAAAACAGATGCATGGTTCGTTGATCTTGCCGGCCTTGGCCACCTCTTCAAAAACCGCCTGCATGTTGGGAATGTAGTTCATGAAATCAAAGGTGCGCCAGACATCAACGTACTTGGCAAATTCGCGCACTGTCAGCCGGATGACATTTTGTGGGTAGGGCCGGTAGCCGAACAGATTTACGCCACGGCACAGGGTCTGGAACATGGTGTCGGGCATGGCCTGGCGCAGCAGTTCCAGCTTGAGGAAAGGGTCAACCTGTTTGCGCAGGATATCAACATGAACCGATGCGCCGCCGGTGATCTCAAGGGAAAAGTAGCCGGCAGCCTCACGGGGTTTTGCTGCCAGCAGATCAGTGTGCAGCAGTATGCGGTTCTTGTAATCGGACTGGGACATATCCCGGGCCGTGTTGGTGATGTAATAACCATCTGCCTCACGCAGGGTCGCAAGCACCGTGGCTGTATCCATGTCCTGGGTAATTCGTGTCATATCTGTATCCGTTCGATCGTGTTAGAGTATAATCAGATGGTTCCTGCAGCCTCAAGCTGCATAGGTGTTCTCGCCTTTATGGTGAATCTCGGCAATCAGGCGGGCCAGTTTGTTGACTTCGCTGATCTCTTCCTCATATTCAAGCAGATGTTCGTGGGTCTCAAGAAAAGAGGTATCAAAATCACCCGCCTGGAAGTCCGGATCATTGAGCAGATTCAGGTAAAAGGGGATTGTTGTCTTGGGGCCGGTGATGACAAAGTTGGTCAGACAGCGCTTGAGGCGGTCCACGGTTTCACTCCACGACCAGCCGAAAACCGTCAGCTTGACCAGCAGGGAATCATACACCTGGGGGATGGTAAATCCCTGGTAGCAGAAGCCATCCAGCCGTACGCCATAGCCGCCGGGCGAGCGGTAGACGGTAACTGTCTTGCCGCCTTCGGGCATGAAGTTGTTTTGCGGGTCCTCTGCATTAATGCGCAGTTCAATGGCATGGCCCCGCAGTTGTACATCCTCCTGGGAAAAGAGCAGTTCCTTGCCCATGGCCAGTTTTATCTGGGTACGGACAATATCAATACCGGAAATCATTTCAGTGACCGTATGCTCAACCTGTAGCCGGGTATTGATTTCCATAAAGTAAAAGCTGCCGTCACTGTCCAGCAGAAATTCAACTGTGCCGGCATTAAAGTAGCCGGCTGCTTTGGCGGCTTTGACCGCTGTCTGACAGATCTCCTCATTCTGCTCGGGTGTCAGGTGCGAAGCAGGTGCAATTTCGATCAGTTTCTGGTTACGCCGCTGGATGGAGCAGTCTCTGGTGCCCAAGTGAATGGTTTTGCCCGTTTTGTCGGCTATGATCTGCACCTCGACATGCTTGGGACGAACCACAACTTTTTCAAGATAAACCGAGTCGTCATCAAATGCGGCCTGAGCCTCTGATCTGGCAATGGGATACTGCTCCTCAAGATCTTCTTCCCGCTCGATACGGCGTATGCCGCGGCCGCCGCCTCCGGACGTGGCCTTGAGCATAATCGGATAACCATATTTTCTGCCGAATGCAACGGCCTCCTGCAGACCTTCATCGCCAGGCTTGAGGTTCTGGGTACCGGGAACCATGGGGATGCCGGCCTCAGCCATAATCGTCCTGGCCATGACCTTGTTCCCTAACTTGTCGATAACTTCAGAAGAAGGGCCGATAAAGATAATACCGGCTTCCTCACAGGCCCTGGCAAAGTCAGGATTCTCGGCCAGAAAGCCGTATCCAGGGTGAATTGCGACAGCGCCGGAATTTAAGGCCGCATTAATCACCTTGTCGATATCAAGATAATCACTGCGTGGTCCGTCTCCAATCCAGACAGCCTCATTGGCTATACGGATATGTCTTGAATCCTTGTCCGGTGTTTCATAGATGGCCACGGCATCGTAGTCCAGTTCCTGGATGGACCTGATGATACGAAGGGCGATTTCACCACGGTTGGCAACTAAGATTTTTGTTTTCAATGGTACAGTCATCCCGTTGTTTAGTTATTATTAAGAAAAGCCGTTCAGTATGAAAAAACCCTTCCAGGCGGTGCTGTCAGGGCAAAGAGCGAGGAAATACGCTGTAAGCAAACCTCTAACTCTTAACAGAAAGGTAGGTTTTAGGCAAGAAAAAGCTGGAACTGAAAAGGAGAGTTCGGGAAAAAATTACATGAAAATCAGGAAGCAGGTTCAACCGTGGTCGGCAGCAACCAGTGACCTCAGGTACTGCAGCCATTGTTCAAATCCTGTTTTCTGAGGGGCGGCAATTTCCATGATATCAAGATCAGGGTTCAGGCGCAGGGCCTCTCGCCGCGCCTCGTCCACGGAAAAATCAAAATGGGGCAGCAGGTCTGTTTTGGTAATAAGGAAAAGCTGGGAGTTGTAAAAGGCTGATGGGTATTTTGCCGGTTTGTCCGATCCTTCCGGTACGGAAACAAGCACAACCCGTTTATGCTCGCCAAGGTCAAAGGTTGCCGGGCAGACCAGGTTGCCGACGTTTTCAATAAAGAGGATATCGAATTTTTCAGCCCCGCTCTCTTTGATAAGCCGGTGAAATCCCTTGTGTACCAGCCGGGCATCCAGGTGGCAGGCACCACCGGTGGTCAACTGGACCACCGGAATACCCCTGGACCTGATCCGTTCCGCATCCCGTTCGGTTTCAATATCACCTTCAATCACCCCGATCTTACATTCATCACCCAACTGATCTATGGTATGTTCAAGCAGAGTTGTTTTCCCTGCGCCGGGACTGGATATCAGGTTAATGGCAACTGCGCCGAACTCTTCAAAGTGGTGTCTGTTTTTTTCAGCCTGTTCATCGTTGGCTGCAAGCAGACTGGTGTGGATATCCACCAGCTTTTTTTCTGCCGGGCTCTGGTGATGATGATCATGGTGGGGCAGGTTACAACCGCATGAGTCGCACATGATTAAGGTATAAGGTTTAAGGTTTCAGGTGTCAGGTTTCAGGTGTCAGGCGAAATATTCCGCCGCAGGCAGCTGACTTTAAGCTGATTGCTGTTACCTGGAACCTGAGACCTTAAAAAAAATCATTCCATCTCAACCTGAGTCAGGATCAGGTCATTTCCATCAGATTCACTGAGTTCAAGAACAGCCTCCCGGGTCAGCCTGTTTTCTTTAGCCATCACTTCAAAGCCAAAGGAAAATGAATCCACAACTATGCCGGAACGGTTGCCGATCTCCACTCTGACAGTGCAGATCTTGTGAGCACCATGTTGGTCAGCCAGCCCGATGAGCTGTTGCATCAGCCCCTGGGCCAGGGAAAATTCATGCATTACCAGTTACTTTTGTGTCCATGGGAAAAATTGCACAATAAGAACAAACATAGCAGTTCTGCGCGCACCAGTTAGCATGAAAACGGAAAAAAGGCAAAAAATCTCTCGTTTTTTTGCTCGTCATGCTATTGTAGCTTAAAAGCAATAAAAAGTAAGCACTTTTTGCACAACAGGACTATTGATGTGTTCAACTGTCATTTTTGGCTGCGGTAACCTCATCATGGGTGATGATGGTTTTGGCCCGAAGGTTATCGAACAGTTAACCTCCGGATATGTCTTGCCGCAATGGGCTGTTGCCATTGACGCAATGACCGGCATCAGGGAATATCTTTTTGATTACCTGTTATCTGAGAACGGTCGTCCGGAGCATATTATCATTCTTGATGCCGTGGATTTTGAAGACCGCGAACCAGGGGACGTGTTCCTGATAGACTCTTCATCCATTCCCTGCAGGAAAACGCATGATTTTTCCCTTCACCAGTTTCCCACGGTGAATCTGTTGCATGAACTGGAAGCACATACAGGAATCAAGGTGACCATAATAGCAGCCCAGGCTCTTTATATACCAGCAGAAATACAACCCGGGCTGTCGGCCCCAATGATCGTTGCCGTTTCAACAGCATGCGAGATGATCATGGACATGCTTTCTGAAGCTGTTTGGCGAGGTGGTTGAAGATGATGTACGAATTTAAAGTAAGCGAAATGGCGGAAGAGTTCGGTGTTCACAGAAACACGATCAGGAACTGGATCAATGCCGGCACTCTCCCTGCCAAAAAGGGGCCGGGCAGAAAGTATCTCATGACGTTTGAGGATTACCAGGATCTCTGTGAAAAATTCGGACGTGAACCGCTCATCAGACCGACCAGTAATGTTGATCCGCAAAAAGTAAAGGAATATGAACAGGCTCAACAGCAGCCGGAGCCGCTGGACATCGGCTACAGGGATAAAACCATCTATTCCGATGCACAGTGGGCAGATACCTGCCTGACCTGCGGCACCTGCGCCAGTGGCTGTCCCATTGCAGGCGTGGATGGACTTGATCCCCGGAAAATCGTCAGAATGGCAGTCCTCGGCATGGAGGATGAACTTAAAAAGAGCGACTGGCCCTGGAAATGCACCCTGTGCGGCATGTGCGAAAATGTATGCCCGACAGGCATTGAGATCCTGGCCCTGATGAGAAGGCTGCGGAGTCTGCGCAGCCGTGACCAGGTGCCCGGTTCGATCCAGGAAGGTGTGACAACCTGTCTTGAACGCGGCAACAATCTTGGCATTCCGAAAGATGATTTTGTATCACTCTGTGAGGAGCTCGGCAGGGAGCTTGCTGATGAGGGGTTGACAGGGTTCCGGACTCCAATAGATGTTGCCGGTTCACGACTGCTGGTCACAGTAAATTCCAAGGAGCCTTTTGCCGAGCCGGACGACATGAAGTTCCTGTGGCGGATCCTGCATGCTGCGGGTGAGTCGTGGACTATCTCTTCGGAAAACTGGGAAGGGGTCAACTGGGGGTTTTTTTCCGGAGATGATAACGCCATGAAAACTATTGTCGGCAGGATTGTCGACAACATGAGAAGGCTGCAGTGTGAAGTACTTCTTCTGCCGGAAATAGGCCATGCCTATTATGCGACCCGGGCAGGTTTGAACAGATGGTTTCCCGACGTTTTGCAGGAGTTCGGGATAGTGTCGATGTTTGATCTGCTGATTGAGTATCTCAACCAGGGGAGAATACAACTTGATAACACCATACATTTGATGCGTACGACCTACCACGATCCCTGCAATTACGGGCGCAGGTCAATGAAAGCATTTGGAAAAGCATATAACGAGGAGGGCCGTATCATAACCAGGGCAGCCTGTCCGGATTTCCGGGACATGGAACCCTGTGGAGAGATGAACTACTGCTGCGGTGCCGGTGGAGGAGCCTGGGCCATGCCGTTTTCCCAGGAACGGGTGTTTTACGGTCGGATGAAGGCACGACAGATTAAGGAGACCGGAGCAAAGCTTGTCATCGCTCCCTGCCACAACTGTCGTGATCAATTGAGGAGATCACTGAACCATGAGTATGATCTCGGTATTGAAGTTAAATGTCTGTGGGAACTTGTTGCCGACAGTCTGATCCTGCCGGGCCAGGAAAAGAATACAGTACAAACTGCTGAAGCAGAGTGAATGTGAACAGCCAGGTGAATTTTTCAGAAGTCGAAAGATAACTGATTGCCCTTGCGTCCATTGAAAGTGCAGAGGGCAAGGCACTCTCAAGAGTATATTACAGAGGAGACACCAGTCATGCTGAAGAGTCGGCAAGTCGGATCCGTGCTGATTGCAGGCGGAGGAATTACAGGTATCCAGGCAGCCCTGGACCTTGCAGATTCCGGATATCATGTCTACCTGGTTGAGAAATCAGGGGCCATTGGAGGAGCCATGGCGCAGCTGGCCAGAACCTTTCCGACAAATGACTGCTCGATGTGAATTATCGCACCGAAACTGGTTGAGTGCGGTCGGCACTTGAATATCGAGTTGATGACTTTGAGTGAAGTTACCGGTATCTCCGGTGAGGCCGGCAACTTCCAGGTGACTGTAACAGAACATCCACGCTACGTGGATATGGAAAAATGCATCGCCTGCGGAGAGTGTGCTGCGCAGTGTCCCGGAAAAGTTGACAGTGAGTTTGATGCCGGCGCCGGTAAGCGCACGGCAATCTACATTCAATATGCCCAGGCTGTACCCCATAAGTACCAGATTGATGCAGGGAGTTGCCTCCATTTCCTGAAACAGGGAGCCTGTGGTATCTGCGAACAGGTCTGTCCGGCAGGAGCAGTTGATTTTGATGATATTGAGAAAACGCATACCGTCAATGTCGGTGCCATTGTGCTGGCGCCGGGTTTTTCAACTTTTGATCCTGCCGGGGTTGGTATCTGGGGTTATGGACGCTATCCCAACGTGGTTACTTCCATGCAGTTTGAACGCTTCCTGTCATCATCAGGACCAACAGGAGGAAAGTTGATCAGGCCGTCGGACGGCAGGAAAATCTCCAGGATTGCCTTTCTGCAGTGTGTCGGTTCCCGGGATGATCATAAATGCGGTAATGGCTACTGTTCGTCCGTCTGCTGCATGTCCGCTATCAAGGAAGCAATGGTGGCCAAAGATCAGGTTCCCGGTCTGCAGGCAACAATTTTCATGATGGATATGCGGACCCACGGCAAAGATTTTGACCGCTATTATCAGCGTGCCCAGAATGAGGCAGGGATACGTTTTGTCCGTTGTCGAGTGCATGGCGTTGAACCGCAGGGCGACACCGGTGACCTTCGGCTTCATTACATCAATGAGCAGGGAAGGCAGGTTGAGGAAAACTTTACCATGGTGGTTTTGTCCACCGGGATGGTGATCCCTGACCATGTCAGGGCGCTGAGCGATTCTGCCGGGGTAAAGCTGACTAATAACGGATTTGCCGCAACCTCTGATTTCAGCCCGGTGACAACATCAAAAGCCGGCATTTTTGCCTGTGGTGTGTTTGCCGGACCCAAGGGGATCCCGCAGTCGGTTGTGGAGGGTTCTGCAGCAGCTGCCGCGGTTGCTGATATCCTGGCTCCTGCACGCGGAAGCATGACCCGGCGGAAAACCTTTCCCCCTGAACGTGATATTGGTTCTGAATCACCGAAAATCGGAGTTTTTGTCTGTCATTGCGGTACGAATATTGCTGCTGTGATTGATGTTGAAGCCGTAGCTGCTTATGCGGAATCACTGCCCAATGTTATTCATGTCGAGCGGAATCTGTTCAGCTGTTCCCAGGACAGTCAGGAGCATATTATGCAGACCATCAGGGATAAGGGGTTGAACAGGGTTGTTGTCGCAGCCTGTACTCCCCGTACCCATGAACCGTTGTTCCGTGAAACCCTGAAATCATCCGGTTTGAATGAGTATCTGGTGGAAATGGCCAATATCCGGAACCAGGCTTCCTGGGTCCATTCCTCTGAACCTGCTGCAGCGACCAGCAAGGCGAAAGACCTGGTGCGGATGGCTGTTGCCAGAGTCAGCAGGCAGATTGCCCTGCAGCCGATGTCTGTGGATATCAATGCAACAGCACTGGTTATCGGCGGCGGCATTGCCGGAATGACGGCGGCATTGAACCTGGCTGAACAGGGATTTACAGTACATCTGGTGGAGAAGAGCCGGACTCTGGGCGGTATCGCAGTCTACCTGGGACACACCTGGTCAGGAGAGTCAATTCAGTCCAAAACCGGAAAGCTGATCGAGCAGGTCGGGCAGAACAGAAACATTGTTATTCACCTGGGAGCTGAGGTAACCGGAGCCAGTGGTTTTGTCGGAAATTTCACCTCAAAGATTGCAACAGAAGAGGGCAGGATCAAGACCATCGAACATGGTATAGCTATTGTCGCCACCGGAGCCCGACCATTGCGTCCCCAAGAGTATGGATATGGCAGGATCCCCAACGTGGTGACCGCCCTTGAATTTGATCGGCTGTTCAAGCTGAAGGAACAGCATGTTACCAGGGCAAAATCCTTTGTTTTTATCCAGTGCGTAGGTTCCCGTGAGAGCGACAGGATGTACTGCTCCAAGGTATGCTGCACACATTCGATTCAGTCGGCGATCGAACTCAAGCAGGAAGATCCTGCACGCATGGTCTATATTTTGTATCGGGATATACGAACCTATGGCCAGCGTGAAGCCCTGTATACAAAGGCAAGGTCCCTCGGTGTCATCTTTATTAACTATGAACTGCACGGGAAAGCCGGGGTCAGTGCTGAGCAGAAGCAGGTGAAGGTCGAGGTCTGGGACCATGTCCTCCATCGGCCTTTGAGAATAATGGCGGATATGGTAGTGCTGGCCTCAGCCATTGTAACAAATCCGGATGCTGAAAAGTTGACCAGTCTTTACAAAATACCGCTTGATGGGGATGGTTTTTTCCAGGAAGCGCATGTCAAAATACGCCCGGTGGATTTTGCCACCGACGGAATGTTTGTCGCAGGACTTGCTCATTATCCTAAACCTGTAGAGGAATCCGTGGCACAGGCGCTTGCTGCTTCTGCACGGGCGGCGACCTTGCTGTCCAGGGCTCAGGTCAGTCTCAATGCGGTAACGGCTGAGCCGGATCTCAAGCATTGCGATGGCTGCGCCCTGTGCATAGATGTCTGTCCATTCAATGCCATTACGCTTGTTGAGCGTCAGCCTGAGGAGGAGGGCGGAGACGTGACCAAGTATATTACTGTTAATAACGTGTTGTGTAAGGGATGCGGTATCTGTCAGGCCACCTGTCCGAAACGGGGAGTAGTCATTCAAGGGTTTACAATGGATCAGATCAGCAGCCAGATTGAGGCGGCACTGGCTGTCGATTGAGTGTAAAAGTTCGCCGGCACCCCATCAGCACGCGCTCGAATCCCGCGATATACGGGTGTATTAACGCAAGCTTCGATCACGCACTGCTGAGGGGGTACCGGCAACCTTTTACAGGTTGTCGGTAATATCAAGGGAATTGTATCCCCGGTGAACAATCACGATTGAGTAACAGGGAGTTGATCATGAGTTTCGAACCAAAGATCATAGCATTCTGCTGCAACTGGTGCTCCTATGCTGCTGCTGATATTGCCGGTGCTTCCAGGATGCAGTATCCACCCAACATCAGGATTATCCGGGTGATGTGTTCGGGGATGGTTCATCCGGAATTTATTCTTGAAGCACTGAACAAGGGTGCGGACGGCGTCATGATAATGGGTTGCCATCTCGGTGAATGTCATTACCTGGAAGGGAATAAGATAACGTTGTCCCGGCTGGATGTGATTGTTGAACTCCTGGAGGATTTCGGTTTTGAGAGCGATCGTTTAAGTGTAACCTGGCTGTCCTCGGCCGAGCCTGACAAATTTGTCGGAGCAGTTACCGAGATGACCCAACGCATCAAAAAACTGGGTCCGGTACAGGGCAACGTTGAGACTGCTTAAGGGGGATTGCCATGGGTTTTACAACTGCTTTGGAAAGCCTGAGTTCCTGTGCGGGATGTGAAATAGCCCTCCTGAACCTCGGCGATGCCCTTATTCCTCTCATAACCGGGCAGCTTGATATCGTGCATGCTCCGATCCTCATGGATCATAAATATTATGGTCAGTGCGGTGAAGGGCCGAAGTCCCTGCAGATTCCTGAGGCTGCAATCGGTATGGTTTCCGGCGGCGTGACCAATGAGGAACAGATGGAGGTGCTCAAAGAGATGCGGAAAAAATGCAGGGTTCTGATTGCTCTTGGTACCTGTGCCACCCAGGGCGGTATCCCCGCCCTGATGAACGGTCAGGACGTGGAAGAGAGTTTTGATGCGGTCTTTCGCACCTCGTCAACAGATCCCCGGGCTGATAGGCCTGAGCAGATTGTGCCGAAACTGCTGGACCGAACCTACGCATTGGATGAGAAAGTTGCCGTTGATCTGCAGCTGCCGGGCTGTCCGCCCAATCCCGAGCATATTTTTGAGATTATCATGTCCGTGCTTGAGAATCGCGAGCCGGAACTGCCCACAAAAAGTGTCTGTGACACCTGTCCGACCTGCAGGCAGGGCAAAACCGTTGTCAACAGGGTAAAACGTTTTGTTGAAAACGTGGAATTTGATCCGGACAAACCGGTCAGCGAAATGCGCTGCCTGCTTGAACAGGGGTTTATGTGCATGGGACCGGTAACCCTGGCGGGTTGCGCCGAACATGGTGTGCCTGCCTGTATTGAAGCACGGGTTCCCTGTCGTGGCTGTTTTGGTTCCGTGCGTCCGAAAGGCAACCAGCTGCTGGACATGATGAATGGACTTGCCAGTAATGGGATTGATTGCCTGTCCGTTGTTGACCGACGTTCAATCCTCCGGTTCTGCGGTGCACACGGCAACCTGAGGCCAAAGAAAAAACCAGTGGCCGGGGAGGCTGTGTAGATGGGCAAGGTACTGACCATTCAGCCGGTTACCCGTATTGAAGGACATGCCCGCATTTCCATTCATCTCAATGATGACGGCAATGTTGAAGATGCCCGCATGAGCCTGATGTCGTTGCGCGGTTTTGAACAGTTCATTAAAGGACGGCCTGCCGAAGAAGTGCCCCGTATCGTTACCCGCATCTGTGGTATCTGTCCCTGGATGCACCATACTGCCGCCAACAAGGCAGTGGATGGCTGTTACGGAGTCTTACCGACCCCGACAGGATACAAATTACGTGAGCTGTTGCAGGTAATGGCTCATATCAGCGATAAAATTCTGCATTTCTTTTTTCTGGCAGCCCCTGATTTCATACTGGGACCCGATGCTGATTACTCGGTCAGAAATGTCATGGGTATTGTCAGGGCGGCGCCTGAACTGGCAGCTAAAGTCGTCGGGATGCGCCAGCTCGGCCAGATGATGATCGATCGTTTTGCCGGCAAGGTCATCCATCCTGTTGCAGCCGTTGCCGGTGGTTTTTCCAAACCGATGCTTGAGACGGAACGTCTGGAACTGCTGAAGGACGCCCGGACACTGCTTGATTTCAGCCTGTATGCTCTTGAATATGGTAAAAATAATGTGTTTGATACCTGCAGTGACATATTCAATGAGTTGGGAGGTATTACCACCGGTTTTCTCGGCATGGTTGATCGTACCGATTCCTCATTCAGGCTGTATGACGGCACGCTGCGTCTGATGAAATCAGATGGCACTTTTGTCGACTTTGCAGGCGACGACTACCTTGATTACATAGGGGAGCATGTAGCGCCCTGGAGTTATGGCAAGATGCCCTATGCCAAATCCTGGCAAGAAGGATTTTCTCTTGATCCGGAGGCACCGAAAGGTATCTACCGGGCCAACACCCTGGCGCGTATCAATGTCTGTGAGCAGATGTCTACCCCGAGAGCCCAGGAAGCACTTGAGGAGTTTCGTGATGCATTCGGCCGTCCTGCCCAGGCAACACTGCTGTATCACTATGCCCGGCTGATTGAGCTGGTCTATTCCTGTGAGCGTATTATTGAACTGCTCAACTGGGAAGGGATAACCGACACCGATGTCCGCGCCAAAGTGGAACCTCAGGCGGGCAGGGGTGTCGGAATTGTGGAAGCACCCCGCGGAACCCTGATCCATGACTACACAACCGATCACAACGGCTGTATCAGTGATGCCAACATGATTGTCGGTACAACCCATAACATCGGTCCCATGAATATGAGCGTCAGACAGGCTGCAGCATCATTGATCAGGGATGGTAACTATGACGAGACTATACTGAATAAGGTGGAGATGGCTGTCAGGGCCTATGACCCCTGAATGTCCTGTGCAACGCACCGCCTGGAAGGCGGAATGTCGATAAAATTGGAAGTGATTGATGCAGAGGGCAACCTGATCGATACCTTTGTTAATTGATGGAAATGGCCATGAAGAAAACTAGATCCGGATCAAACCGGCCCAGGGTGCGTGCGGAAAATCCTCGCGGGGCCTGCGGCAATATCGACCACATGACCATTGATGAGTTGAAAGCCCTTGCAGTGGGTGAAAATTTTGACGGCAGATGCCCATCCTGCGGAATGTTTCACCTTACCAGGTCAGACATTGAACTGCTTGAGTCTGAAAAAATCAGTGAGACCAGTCAGTTTACTGAGATGAAAAAAAAGGCTGAGGAGCACTGAGACAGTACCCGGCCCCAAAGAGATATCTTATGGTTGATCAGTTCTGATCAAAACATAGCCGTGATCCTCAATTCTGTTCTGTTTGATGACTTTAGACCATTTCGATTCGGTATCCATCCTTTGTCCGTAGAAATTGCAGTTCTTGTGCAGCATTTCTGCTGTCAGTCTCCCTGTGTTCTCCCTTAATTTAACAATTGAGCCTGCCTGCCGGTTGTTATTATTTATGCACAAAATGCACAGCCATTTTGCTCCTGCAATGGCAGATTTGACCAAAAAAGATGCATTTACCGCTAAAATTTCTTTGCGTTTTCTGTTTATCGTGATAACATGGATCAACCGGGGAAGAATTAAGCACCTTTTGCACAATTAGACCATCTGTATGCTTGTCCGAAATTATGGATATGGCAATTTCTTGTATGCGAGACAGCAACGTTGTTTTTGTCAGCTATTTGCTGAACACGTAGCTGTTGTGAATAGCCCTGATGGAGTGCTGCTGAGCAGTTTCCATAAGTATAGAGCTTCTAAACCCTACACCAAGAGGAGAAGTGTATGAAATGCTGTGATTCTATCCACTGTGAGTCTGCCCAACAGTCAATAGCTGAAGGTGTTTCCCGGAGAGACTTTATGAAAGTATGCACTGCAGCCGCAGTGTATATGGGCTTGTCTGAAAGTTTCGGGCCGGCTATTGCCGAAGCAGCCACCGATGCGGCCAGACGCCCCTCGGTAATCTGGCTTTCCGGCCAGGAATGCACGGGCTGCACAGAGTCCCTGCTGCGAGCCAGTCACCCCGACCTGGCAACGCTTATTCTTGATCTCATCTCCCTGGATTACTCAGAAACCCTCAACACAGGTGCCGGACACCAGGCCGAAGAGTACAGGGCTAAAGCCATAGAGGAGAACAAGGGCAAGTTTATCCTGGTGTGCGAAGGATCGATCCCGGTTAAAGACGGCGGCATATACTGTAAGGTTGCCGGCCGTACGGCGCTCGAGATTCTCAAGGAAACAGCTCCCAAGGCAGCCGCTGTTATATCATTTGGCTCCTGCGCGGCCTGGGGCGGTGTACCCTCGGCTGATCCGAATCCCACCGGAGCCACACCGGTCTATAAAATACTGGAGGGGACAGGCATACCGGTTGTCAATATTCCAGGTTGCCCGCCGAACCCATATAATTTCCTTTCCACGGTTCTCTATTACGTAACGTTTAAAAAGCTGCCTGAGCTTGATGACAAGCTCAGGCCGAAATTTGCCTACGGTCGGCTCATCCACGAGAACTGTGAGCGGAGGCCCCATTTCGATGCCGGTCGTTTTGCCGAAAAATTCGGCGATGAGGGTCATCGCAAAGGCTACTGCCTTTACAAACTTGGTTGTAAGGGTCCTGAAACATACAATAACTGTTCAACATTACGTTTTAACGATGTCGGCACCTGGCCGGTGAATACCGGGCACCCCTGTTTTGGCTGTTCCGAGGAAGGCGTCGGCTTCAAAGCACCGTTGTATTCACCGGCCCAGGTACTCAATGTCACTCCACCGGCCCGGTTTGTCTCAACCCCACCGGAAAAGAGCAAAGGTGCTTCTGCTCTGGCAGCCGGCGTGGCAGGTGCCGCAGTCGGCGCTGCTGCAGTTGCTGTCGGGTCGAATCTGGGTAAAAAGGATCAAGAGAATGAGGAGAGCTGACAATGGCTATCAACAGGAGAGACTTTTTAAAGGTATCTGCAGGGAGTGGTCTACTGCTGGCTTCAAATGTTTCACTTGCCGATGCAGCCCCGAAACCGCTGCCGCCTGATGCGGTCGGCATACTCTATGACGCGACTCTCTGTATCGGCTGCAAGTCATGTATGGTCAACTGCAAGAAGTACAACAGCATGCCGGGAGGTGCCCTCTACGACGAGGACAGGGGCGTTCCTTACGAATACAGTCCGGATAGAATTTATGATGCTCCAGCAAACCTGTCCAGTAAGACCTTAAATATCATCAAGGCCTATACAGATGGTACCGGTGAAAATAAGGATCAGGCGGAAAACGGTTTTTCCTTTGTCAAAAATCACTGTCTTCATTGTGTCGATCCTGCCTGCGTTTCCGTCTGTCCGGTGGCGGCTTTGGTCAAGGATCCGAAAACCGGTGTTGTTTCCTATAATGCAAAAAAGTGTATAGGCTGTCGATACTGCCAGGTAGCCTGCCCTTTCAATATTCCAAAATTTGAGTGGGAAAAGGCCAGTCCCAAAATTGTCAAATGTCAGCTATGCCATCATCGCTATGCTGAAGGAAAATATGCGGCCTGTTGTGAATTCTGCCCCACAGGAGCTTCTATCTTCGGCAAGGTTGTTGATTTACAAGAAGAGGCGAAGAAACGACTGACTCTCAAGCCTGGAGACGAATATGCATATCCCGTCCAGAGAGTAGATTCCGATAAGACATTGATACAGAAAGTGCCGCATTATACGGAAAAGGTCTACGGCCTGACAGAGGCAGGCGGCACCCAGTATCTGCTCATGGCCGGCGTTCCCTTTGACAAGCTCGGTTTCAACCCCCGGATTACCGATGATGCGTACCCGGATCTTACCTGGAAATATATTAAGAAAGTGCCCATACTCATTGGCGCACTCCTGGTGGCAGGTACAGTGACTCATTTCATAACTCGTGGTGATGATAAGGAATCCTGAAATACTGTGACCGACTTGTGATGATAACATAACTTCCAGTAACCAATTTTTGGAGAATGTAATGGCTAAGAGAATAACAATTGATCCTGTTACCAGAATTGAAGGTCATTTGCGCATTGACTGCGAGGTTGATGGTGGAAAGGTAACCAACGCCTGGTCCTCCGGACAGATGTGGCGGGGCTTTGAAAATATTCTGCTGGGCCGTGAGGCCAGGGAGGCATGGATATTTACCCAGAGATTCTGTGGAGTCTGAACGTCAGTTCACGCACTAGTTTCAGTGCGTACGGTAGAAAATGCCCTCGGTATGGAGATTCCTCTCAATGCCCAGTATATACGAAATATGATCATGGGAGCACATGCAACCCATGACCATATTGTTCACTTTTATCATCTCTGCGCCCTTGACTGGGTAGATATTGTGTCGGCATTAAAGGCTGATGCAAGAGAGACAGCCAAGCTTGGCCAGAGCTTGTCAGACTGGAAACGGAACAGCTATCAGGAGATAAAAGGTGCCCAGGACAGGCTCCAGAAGCTGGTGGATTCCGGTCAGCTCGGTATTTACGGGAGCGGCTACTGGGGACATCCGGCAATGAAGCTGTCACCGGAGGTGAACCTGCTGGCCGCCACCCATTATCTGCAGGCACTGGAAATCCAGGTTGAAATCAACAAGATCGTTGCCCTGCTCGGCTCTAAAACACCCCATATTCAGAATCTGGCCGTGGGCGGTGTTACCAATGCAATCAACCTGGACAGTCCGGATACCCTGAATATGGAGAAGTTGTACCATATTAAGACCCTTATTGACAAAATTGATAATTTCATCAAACAGGTTGCCCTGGTTGATGTGGCCGCAATAGGGGCTTTTTATGCCGACTGGACAGGTTACGGGGCAGGTGTGACCAACTACCTGTCCACACCGGATATGCCGATGGATACAAAGGGAACTGAATTTGAGCTTCCAGGCGGCTACATTCCGGCGGCTGATATCAGCAAATTCCAGCCGATCAAGAGTTTTAACGACCCTTATTTTGAGGAAAACGTCAGGGAATCGATTAAACATTCCTGGTATAAGGGTGACTGGGATCGCCATCCCTACCAGGAGGAAACGGTTCCCAACTATACCGATTTTGACGACAACGGTAAATATTCATGGGTAAAAGCACCTACCTTCCTGGGGGAACCCGCCCAGGTCGGGCCACTGGCAAATATCCTGACTATGTTTGCCGCCGGTCATAAACCCACGCAGAAATACGCTACCCAGGTGCTCGATACCGTCAGTTCACTGGCCGGCGCCAAGGTAGGCATTGAGGCCCTGCATTCCACCATCGGCAGGATTGCCTGCCGGGTTATCCGCTGTGCCGTCTTGAACGACACCATGAAAAATCAGTGGACTGCCCTGGTTAACAACATTGCCAAAGGAGATACCACGATTTTCAACGAGCCGGTTTTCCCCAAGGGTGTTCAGGAGGGCTTTGGAATTCATGAAGCACCGCGTGGAATTCTTTCCCACTGGATTGTCATAGAAAACGGCAGGATCAAAAACTACCAGGCAGTTGTGCCTTCGACCTGGAATGCCGGCCCCCGGAATGATAAGGATGATCTGGGTCCCTATGAGGCTGCCCTGCTTGATAATCCCATCGCTGATCCGGAAAAACCGCTGGAGGTACTGCGAACCCTCCATTCCTTTGATCCATGCCTTGCATGTGCGATCCATCTGGTTGACAAGGAGCATAATGAAGTCGTGCGTGTCAAAGTACTTTAACCCGTGAGGCCGGATGTGAATATTTTAGTCTTAGGAATAGGCAATGTTCTTCTCACGGATGAAGGTGTAGGGGTGCGTGCAATCCATGAACTGGAAAGGCGTTGTCGGTTTTCCAGTGAAGTTGAGTTGCTGGACGGTGGAACAGCAGGTATTGAACTGCTCAGGCATATCTCCGGGCGGGATCATTTGATTATTATCGATGTCGTCAAATCCGGTCAGCTCCCCGGCACTGTAGTCCGATTTGAAGGGGAAGATGTCCCGGCTGTTTTTCGAAACAGAATCTCACCGCACCAGTTAGGTCTGTCTGACCTGTTGGCTGCTGCCATGCTGACCGGTGAACTTCCTGAAAATATTGTCCTGTTCGGTGTGGAACCGGCAAGTCTTGATCAGGGGCTGGATCTTTCCGATACTGTGGAAGCCAGCATGGACAAGCTGTTGCCGGCCATATGTGATGAACTCAAATCACTGGGCTGCAAGGTGGAAACCTTTGATCGCACTTTTTCTGACAAAGCCAGGTTCTGGGATACCTGTGAAGGCTACTCTCTGACAACCTGATTACCTGATAATGGAGAAAACAATGGGTTCTGACCACGAAATAAAAATGTGGACGCCGAGAACAGTGGTAATGGTTCTCTTCATTCTGATCGCCGGGGCTATCGCTCTGTATCGAATGGTCAATGGCCTCGGTGCATCTACAAACATGAACGATACCTATCCATGGGGTATATGGCTGGGTTTTGATTTGCTGGGTGGTGTGGCCATGGCCGGCGGTGGCTTTACCATTGCCGCTGCCATCTACATCTTTAACTGGAAAAAATATAAACCGATCGGCCGTCCGGCCATTCTGACAGCCTTTCTTGGATATCTGCTGGCCGTTATTGCCCTGTTTTTTGATATCGGCCATCCTTTCCGACTCTGGCATCCCGCGATCATGTGGCAGGTGCACTCCATCATGTGGGTTGTTGCCATCCATGTCATTTTGTATACAACGACCCTTGGCATTGAATCTTCGCCGATGTTTTTTGAAAAATTCAAGATGGACAAGGTTGTTCATTTTCTGAATCGTTACATGGTCTGGGCTGTCATATTCGGCTGCATGCTTTCCACCCTCCACCAGGCTTCTCTGGGAGCTGTTTTTTTGATAGCTCCTTCCAAGATGTCGCCGCTCTGGTTTGTTGGCCCGTTTATGCCGTACATGTTTCTGATCTCTGCCATTGCCATGGGACTTGCCATGGTAAGCACAGAATCGATGATCAGTGCCAAGGCATTCAACCACAAAATTGACAAGGAGATATTTTTCGGGCTTGCCAGGGGAGTCCTCACGACACTCATCATCTATCTGATCGTGAAAGTGTACTATCTTGTTACGACCAACAGCCTGGGACTGGTCTTTAACGGCAGCATGCCGTCAAATATGTTTCTCCTGGAAATGGCTATCGGTGTAATTATTCCGATACTGTTTCTGCTGAGCAGGAAGGTGCGGACCAGCCTGAACTGTATAGCGGCTGTAAACTGGCTGGTGATCATCGGTGTCCTGGTCAACAGGTTGAATGTCTGTCTGTTCAGCATGGATCAATACAATACAACAGTAGCAGGAGGAAGCTACTTTCCTTCGGCCATGGAGTGGTTTCTGACTTTGGGATTAGTTTCGCTGGGTGTGGTTTTGTTTAAAATGGCGGCCAAGTATCTGCCGCTCTTCAAGTATCACTAAAGGCTACTTTTGCAAAGTTGCTGTTTGCAAGGTGGCCAAAAGAGAAACTGAACAGTTGCCCCGGTTGTAAATTGGATTTGTTCTGTAAACTTACAGTTACAGATGTGGCTTACAGGTTTGGACATCACCCCTGTGTGTAACCGAACAGGCAGTTCACCGGGACGGAAAAATTTACCAGTGCCCTCAGCTGTGCGTGATTATTTTCTTCAAATATACTCCCCCTCCTGTATATTGAAGACTTTGCACATGTGCGGAGGAGGGTGCTGGTGAATTCATTTGAGGGTGCCTTGAACAGTTACAATACATAAAGATATTGTTGAGAGAATAGAATGTGTTTAGCTATACCTGGAAAGGTGGTTGCAATAAACGATGAGTTTGGCCTGAAGATGGGAAAGGTTGACTATGCTGGCACAGTAAACAAGGTCTGCCTTGCCTATGTTCCCGATATTCAAGTAGGGCAGTACACTGTTGTGCATGCTGGTTTTGCCCTGTCAATCATTGATGAAGAGGAAGCGCTCAAGAGTTACGAGGCATGGGAAGAACTCATAGGATCAGCGGCTGGACAGGATGATGAAGAGTATGGAAGCTACCTGCAGACACTTCAGGGACTCAAACAGAGTGTGCAGGAGAACAAGGGGACTCTTATGAATAAATAGGTTATCATTTTACCTGCCTACGGTTTTGCCAGTTCAGGATACTGCTGGCTGCTCCTCTCTTCTCTTTTGATCGATAGAACGCAAGGTTACTGCTGACTTCATTTTCCTGGACTGCTTCATCATGAAATATATCGATGAGTACAGAGACCCTGTTCTTGCCAAGGCCATCCTGGCCGATATCCGCTGGATAACCACCCGTCCCTGGGTAATCATGGAAATATGCGGCGGACAGACCCATTCTATTATCAGAAACGGCATTGATCAGGTGTTACCTGAACAGATCGAACTGGTGCATGGTCCCGGATGTCCAGTCTGCGTTACCCCCCTGGAAACAATAGATAGGGCCCTTGCAATTGCTGCCAGACCCGAGGTGATTTTCTGCAGTTTTGGCGATATGCTGCGGGTTCCCGGAAGCAGCAGGGATCTTTTCATGGTTAAATCCGAGGGGGGAGATGTGCGCATGGTGTATTCTCCCCTTGAGGCCGTTAAAATTGCCAGGGAAAACCCAGACAGAGAAGTCGTTTTTTTAGCCGTTGGTTTTGAAACCACAGCCCCGGGAAATGCCATGGCCATTCACCAGGCAGCCCGGGAACAGTTGACCAACTTCAGCGTACTGGCAAGTCATGTGCTGGTGCCTCCAGCCATGCGGGCTCTGCTGGCATCACCCGGCAACAGGGTGCAGGGATACCTGGCAGCCGGGCATGTCTGTGCCGTCATGGGCTGGGCGGAATATGAGCCGATAGCAGAAGAATTCAAAGTTCCGATCGTGGTTACCGGTTTTGAGCCCATTGATATCCTGGCCTCTATTTTTGAGGTTGTCAAACAGCTGGAAGAGGGCAGGCATCAGGTTGATAACCAGTATGCACGGGTGGTCGAACGTCAGGGCAATCTTCCGGCTCGGGCAATGGTGCGGTCAGTCTTTGAAGTTACGGACAGGAAGTGGCGGGGAATAGGCGAGATACCGGCAAGCGGCCTGAAAATACGCGAGAAATACTCCACATATGATGCTGAGAAAAAATTCAGGGTAGATTCCATCACAACCCGGGAATCAGCTCTTTGTATCAGTGGTGAAGTGCTGCAGGGTCTTCGGAAACCGTCATCCTGCCCGGCATTTGCCAGGGAGTGCAGCCCCGAACACCCCCTGGGAGCCACCATGGTTTCCAGTGAAGGGGCCTGCGCCGCCTATTATAAGTATAACTTTAGAGGAACCGACTGACCTATGGTTGACACATTTTCTTCCTCCTGTCCCATGCCGATTATGGAGCACGATACTATCCAGCTGGCACACGGCAGCGGCGGCAAGCTTTCAGCGGATCTTATCAGTGAGCTTTTCTTACCTCTTTTTGACAACGATATTCTCAACCGGCTGGAAGATCAGGCAATCGTTCAGGTTCCCCATGGACGGCTTGCCTTTACCACAGATTCCTTTGTGGTTGATCCTATTTTTTTCCCGGGCGGCAACATCGGTGATCTGGCCATTAACGGTACCGTGAATGATATCTGTATGAGCGGGGCCCAGCCGCTCTGTCTCAGTGTCGGCTTTATTATTGAAGAAGGGCTGGCCATCAGGGATCTGCACCGGATCATATCTTCCATGGCAGAAGCCGCCGCACAGGCAGAGGTTACCATTGTCACCGGTGACACCAAGGTGGTGGACAGAGGCAGTTGTGATAAAATTTTTATTAATACCACCGGGATCGGTTGCGTCCCGGAAAATGTTACCATTTCAGCCTCCACCATACAGCCCGGTGATAAGATCATTCTTTCCGGTACGATTGCAGATCATGGCATGGCCATCATGACCAGCCGGGAGGATCTCTCTTTTGAAACTCGAATAACCAGTGATTCAGCGGCGCTGAACAGCCTTGTTGCATGTATGCTGGATGCTTCTCCAGCCATACGGGCCATGCGGGACCCTACCAGGGGCGGTGTTGCAACCACCTTAAATGAATTTGCCCGTTCCTCACAGGTTGGCATAACCTTATTTGCTGAGCAGATCCCCCTGCTGCCCGAGGTTCGGGGTGCCTGTGAAATTCTGGGCATTGACCCGCTTTACGTAGCCAACGAGGGAAAGCTTATCACCATAGTCCCACCTGCAGAAGCCGACAAAATACTTGCGGCCATGCAGCTCCACCCGCTTGGCAGAAAAGCAGCTGTCATAGGTGAAGCCGTGTCCGAGCATCCGGGCATGGTAACCATGGAAACCGGCCTCGGCGCCAGTCGGATAGTGGATATGCCGGTGGGGGAGCAGTTGCCGAGGATCTGCTGACAGCAAAGCAGTCCGGCAAACCTGCCAATTGCAGGATTTAGGTCTTATTCCTTTTGTGGAGGAGGCTGGAAATTATGGAACAGCAATCTGTCAAGGTACAGGTGTATGGTATCGTCCAGGGGGTTGGTTTCAGGCCGTTTGTCTATCGTCTTGCCTCACGATATACTCTCCGGGGATCAATCACCAATACGAGCACAGGTGTCATTATCCGGGCAGGTGGTGTCCGGGATAGACTTGAAGCCTTTGTCCGTGCCCTTGACTGCGAAGCACCTCCACTTGCCGTAATAACCTCATTTGTCTGTGAACCGCTGGCGGAGCCCGTGGTTGAAGATGACTTTGTAATCCTTGAGAGTGAGGCGGAAGAACGGCCGACCACGCTCATCTCTCCCGATATTTCCGTCTGTGATGACTGTCTGGCTGAAATTACGGATCCTGCCGACCCACGCTTCGGCTATCCCTTTACCAACTGCACCAACTGCGGCCCCAGGTTTACCATTATCTCCGGCCTGCCTTTTGATCGGCCCCAGACTTCCATGGCTGCTTTTCCCATGTGTGAAAATTGCCGGCAGGAGTATGAGGATCCGGCAGACCGCAGATTCCATGCCCAGCCCAATGCATGCCCTGTCTGCGGTCCAAAGCTTGTGCTGCACGATGCAGGTGGCATGCCGCTGCCTGCAGAAGACTGTATAGGATATGTTGCCAGGGCTCTCAGAGATGGCAGAATTATTGCCATCAAAGGGCTTGGCGGATTTCATCTCTGCGTTGACGGCTGCAGTGAATCTGCTGTCAGGCGGCTGCGCAGGCGTAAACACAGGTACGCAAAACCATTGGCCGTCATGGTGCGTGATGTGGAAACAGCCCGGAAATACTGTCGACTGGATGATCTGGAAGCCGACCTGCTGACTTCCATGCAGCGGCCCATAGTCCTTGTCCGTAAACACTGTCTCACCGAGCTGGCAGATGATGTGGCCCCGGGAATTATCGAGGTCGGTATCATGCTGCCCTACACGCCGCTTCATTATCTGCTGCTGGCCCATCCCGATACTCCTGAAGTCCTGGTTATGACCAGTGGCAACTTGAGCGAGGAACCTATCTGTACGGAAAATGATGATGCCCTGACCCGTCTTGATGGAATTGCGGATCTTTTTCTGCTTCATAACCGTGACATCGTCACCCGGGTGGACGATTCCGTGGCCCGTGTTGTGGACGGCCGGGTACAGATGATTCGAAGATCCCGGGGGTTTGCCCCCATGCCCGTTCTTTTGCGGGAACAGTTGCCGGAACTCCTTGCCTGCGGTGCGGAGTTGAAAAGCACATTCTGCCTGACCAGGGAAGACAAGGGGTTTATGGGGCAGCACATAGGTGATTTGTCCGGACCGAAAAACCTGGCCTTTTATGAGGAATCCGTCAATCATTTTCAGCAGGTTTTTGAAGTTGAACCCACTGCAGTGGTCTGCGACCTCCATCCGGATTACCTGTCAACCACGTTTGCCCGCAGGTATGCAGCCGATCATTCACTGCCTCTGCTGCAGGTACAGCATCATCATGCCCACGCAGCAGCGGTGATGGCTGAACACGGGCTTGATGATGTACTGGCCGTGGTCTTTGACGGTGCCGGCTATGGTCCGGATAAAACGGTCTGGGGCGGTGAGTTCCTCAGGGTGGAGAGAGATGGCTATCAACGGCTGGGTCATCTCAGCTGTTTTCAGCTGCCCGGAGGTGATGCGGCAGCCCGTGAGCCGTGGCGGGTAGCACTGTCTCTGCTCAGAAATTCGTTTAATGGCAGCCTGCCTTCCAGGCTGCCGGAGACATGGGAATCATTTCCGGCAGACAAGCTGTCTATTCTGCTGCAGATGATGGACAAGGGAATAAACTCACCCCTGACATCAAGCTGCGGTCGTCTTTTTGACGGTGTTGCCGCCCTGATGGGAGTGCGTACTCATTCACTGTATGAAGGCCAGGCCGCCATGGAGCTGGAAGGGTTGGCCTGGTGCGTTGCAGGGGGATGTTCAGCTGAATTCCCGGACCTGGTCAGACAGCGGTACAACATCACCATTCTGGAGGATCAGGGGATGTGGACCGTTGACCATCGTCCCATGGTCAGGCAGTTGCTGCAGGACGTAATGAACGGGGTTGAGAAGGAAAAAATAGCCTGTGCTTTCCACACCTGGCTGGCTGTTTCCAGCTATGCTTTACTGGATAAATGCGTACTGAAGACAGGAATAAACAATGTTGTCCTGTCCGGTGGCTGCATGCAGAACAGGCTGCTCCTGATGCTGCTGTCTCATTTACTGGAACAGGACGGCTTTGCTGTTTATACAGGGGAACATGTTCCTGTCAACGACGGAGGAATCGCCCTGGGCCAGGCCTGTATCGGCGGAAGATGGTTGAAGTCCGGTAATCTTCACCCTGAGCTTGTTCATTAGCCCTGAACCGTTTTCTGCTGCCTGATCCTGTGATGGGTACTTTGAAAAATTAGAATTTTTGTTCGAGGTCAAGGAACAGGAAAATTAGCCGGACAGCTTGACTGTTCTGCGAAAAGCGCAGCATATTAGTCATATGTGAGCATTTTTCTTTTCGTTGTGACGCCGAGATCGGTCGAAAAGACAATTTTTCAAAGTGCCCTGATGTTTTCTGGCGTTCATTCATACACTGTGCTGGCACTGCTGATCAGGCGGGTGATGGAATTTTCCGACAAATTGACCACAGGCTGGTCAACTGAATAGTTATCCATCCGAAGCCGACATGTTGAGCCTCTTACTTCCGGCTGGGAGTTGTTGCTCTGCGTTTTTTTCTGCTCAACTCCCAGGGATTATTCGTTGTGTCATGCCCGGCTGACATGATACGACAAACTGCTCAGGTTTCCGTTAAAAACTCGTTTACTTTCAATACCTTAAGATATTCTGAGAATCACTGATGATCGGGTAGTGTTTGATATGCTATGAAGACAACAGAATATCTGCAATCAGCGTATCTTTTTCACGATATTGAGCCCGGTGAGATAGAACAGATCGCCACTTTTGCGCAGGAAAGAATAGTAGAACAAGGTGATTACGTTTATAAGCAGGGGGAGAAAGGGACAGCCTTTTATGTAATATTTGAGGGAAAGGTTGAACTCGTAGTCTGCAGACAGGGAAATTTTTCCAGTGTCACCGGTCAGATCGGCCCTGGGGGACATTTTGGAGAAGGTGCCCTTTTGACCGGCAAGCCCCGTTCTCTCAGTGTACGGGCATTGAGCCGGGTTTATTTGTTGATGTTTGACAGCACTGTTTTTCATTCACTCCTGCTGAAAAACACACGTTTTCATCTCTCTCTTGATAAGGCACTGGCAGAGAGATTAAGCCTTGCCTCCCAGGTTCGATACGATGCCGGTTTGTCACCGGATGCTCTATCTGGAAGAAATGGAGATGAGGTTGATGACAGCCTGCTGCTTTCCCGGGAAGGGTTGTCAGAGAGTTGTCATGGTTCAACGGTTTTCGATCATCGACTTCCGGTCCATGTTCATCTGACCAGGAAAATCAGTAGTAAAATTGAGCAGTTTTCTTTAATTCGGGATCCGGTTCTGATAACTGGTGAGTCCGGAACCGGAAGACGTCTGGCCGCAAAGCAGATTCATCTGAACAGCAGTCAAAAGAGGGAACCCTATATAGAACTGGATTTAAGACAACTCGATCCCCTGGCCCTGGAAGGAACAATTTTCGGTTATGAACATGGGGCATTCCCCTTTTCCGAGGGGCGTCAGCTCGGTATTTTTCAGCAGTTTCACAGTGGAACAGTTGTTCTCCATCATGTGGAAATCATGGGCCATGATCTGCAGAGCAAACTCTTCTCAGCACTGACAAACGCTTCATTTTCTCCGGCAGGAAGCAACGCAGAGATGCCGTTGCGGGTACGTGTCATTTTGATCGCTGAATGTGATTGCAACAACCTTCAGGATGGACCCATTCTTATTCCCGAGCTTCTTGCTTTCTTTGAAAAACAGATTTTTACCATTCCTCCTCTTCGTGATCATAAACAGGATATTCCAGCGTTGGCTGATTTTTATCTTGAGCGCTGGGGAAAAGAGCATAAGAAACAGATACAATCCATCTCTGCTGACGCTCTTGGAATGCTGATGCAATATGACTGGCCCGGCAACCTGACAGAACTGTCCAGCGTCATTCACCGGGCAGTGATCGTCGCGCAGCAGGATGAAATTCTTTCTGAACAGATTCTCCTGGGTATTCCGAGAACCGAGGGCCGGCTGGTTTACAACCTATTGCGGATAGATGGTATCCGCCGTATTTTTGAGCACCGTCTTTTTCCTCTTCTCCCTAAAATAGTTGTCTCGGTTTTTTTTGGTTTCATGCTGTTAAGCCTTTTTTCAGGGCCTGTTGACCCGGCCGCTAATATCGGCATAACATTGAGCTGGTATGTGGGCTGGCCCCTGATGACCATTTCTTTTTTCTTTCTGCCCCGTTTCTGGTGCAGCATCTGCACCCTGGCTGTTCCAGGCGGCCTGGCCCAGAAAGTAGTCAAGCCGGAGCGCAGGGTACCCTCTGTTATCAAGAAATACTCCAACACCATTATGGCCCTGCTGTGTCTGCTGGTCTTCTGGGTGGAAATTGTCTGGAATGCTTTTGAAAATACGTATCTTACCGGTGCAATCATGCTTTCCATTTCTTCAGGGGCACTTTTCTGCAGCATTTTGTTCAAGCGTCGGGTCTGGTGCCGTTATCTCTGCCCTCTCGGAGCGCTCAATGCAATCTTTTCCATGCCCTCCATTCTCGCCCTGCGGGCTAATCGCCATCTCTGTGATAATCAGTGTCGTGAACATGCATGTTATACCGGAACTGAAAATATTCCAGGCTGTCCGATGTTCCGCCATCCTTTTCTGGTCGATAACAACAAGGAATGCACATTATGCGGAAACTGCATTAAAAACTGCAGGCTCAGATCGATTCAGCTCAACCTTCGTCTTGCGCCGCAGGAACTGTGGAGTATTGAGACGCCCCGTGCAGGGGACAGCTTTCTGGTAGTTGCCCTTGGTGCGGTATTTTTCTTTTTATCACGTCATTCTCAATTCCATGACCTTATAGATTCTTTTCAGCTGCCTTTTCCTTTGAATGGTCTGAGTCAACCAGCGGTAGTGGGGAGTCTGTTTTTCTGGGGTCTGATTGCTCTGTTCTGGGGTGTATACTCTTTGGTAAGCTGGACGCAGGCAAAACTCCATGGCGGAGATTTTCAAAGGACGTATGCCGGTCTCGGCTATGGTCTGATTCCAGTTGTGTTAGGTGGTTTTCTCGCTGTGTATGTCAAGATGTTTATTACCGGCGCCTGGCGGCTTATCCCCAATTTTTTGAAGATTTTCGGCATAGATACTTCTTGGAAAGAGATTCATCTCCTGTCTGCACAGGGTACGGTCACACTGCAGTATATTATAATTCTTGGCGGCCTGCTGGCATCTCTGTATGCAATGTACAGAATCGTAAACCGGCTGCAGCCCGGGAAATCAGGGATGAACAAAATAATTCTGCCGTTTCTTTTTACGGTCGTTATTGGAATTATCTATCTGAAATATATATAGAATAAATATTTCAGACGGATCTCAGGCGGGTTTCTCCTGTCTGTCCGGTGAGATATCCCGGCCCCAGATTCCATAACCTATACTGCCGGCCAGGCCGAAAATGAAGGCAGTCATAAAGTTGACTGCAGGGCTGATCATCCACAGGAAAGCACCCCCGAAAGCGGCAAGGGCGACCACCATGTCACGCAGCATATAATAGAGGCCGAAAACAGCTGCCTTGCGGCCTTCCGGAGCAAGCTCCATGATGAGAGCTTTGCGGGTCGGTTCTCCGAATTCTTTTAATCCCCTGAGAATAAAGGCAGGCACCAGCAGGGCAAAGGATTGGCTGAAGAGCAAAGCCAGGGGAAAGAGAGTGAAAAAAACGAAGGTAATCAGCACAAAAGGTTTTTTTCCACCCTTATCGGCAAAATAGGCCACCGGAATATACACGAGCAGGGCGGTAACCATCTCGATGGTGGTCAACAGGCCGAACTGAACAGCCGTAACAGGATGCGCAATTGTTTTCATGCACCAGACAACAACGAATGCGTACGGAATCTGTTCACAGTAGCGGATCAGGATGTCGGCAACCAGTAACTGTCTTAAATCCGGACCCATGTGGTGCAGGAGTTTGGCAGGGTTTTTTTCAGCGTTGTTTTCACCTCTGCCGGCTGAAGAGGACGCCGGTTTATCTTCAACAAGAATCTGCTGCATGAATGTTGCAATGACAGCCAGCAGCAGGGCAACAACAAAAGCTGCCCGGACACCATTTCTTTCACCCCACAGGCCGATGCAGACACCGCCAAGGAGCGGTCCGAGCGCCATGGGAATCCGGCGGACAAGGGCAAGCATTGAGACGCCCATGGTTCTTTTTTTCATGGGCAGAACCTCGGTGATAAGGTTCATGGTCGCTGGCAGGGATATGGCACTCCAGGAAAGAAAGAAGACAGCACCGACAATAACAGCCTGCCAGGAAGGAATGAATATAACGATACAGAATCCGAACATGGCGGCAAAATTAAAAAACAGGAGTGCGCGCCTGGTTCCAAAACGGTCTGACAGATAGCCGCCGAGAAAAGAGTAGACCGCAGACAGGAAGTTGTCCAGGCCGTTCAGCAGCCCGATTGTCAGTGCACCGCCGCCCAGGGCAATCAGATAAATCGGCAGAAACCGCTCCGCCATCCGTTCACCCAGCAGGATGAGAATGACCATGGCCAGCACACCGACAGTGGAGCGCTTCAGTGCCAGGAAATCCGTTATGGAACGCAGAAGATGTTTGGGTGGGTTTGTCATTGTGCCTGTTTTACCAGCTGGACTTGTAATCAGACCATGATGCCCTGAAGTGATGGGAAATAATCACTGGCCGGCTACCTCCAGGCGGCACCAGGCATACAGGGCATCGTATACCTCAAACTGACGTTCCAGGTTTTCAAAATCATCAGGATACCTGAGGCTGAAGCCGACAGCTATCGCTTCAAGTCCGGCTGCCAGGGGATCGTTCTGTAAATTATCCGTATCTGCGGCGTTGACTATTTCTGCAAGTCGCAGCAGTCCCTTGTCCACGAGTCCGTATTCTTCAATGAGCACATCAAAGGTACAGAGGTCGCCCCGGTGATGGAGTTCTGCTCCCGGGGTATCAAAAGGGATTGCCCCTTCCTGTTCAGCTACGGTCAGAACATGGCTTTTGGGAACAAAAAGAAATTCTGCAGCCGAATCGATAAACCGCCTGATAAGCCACGGGCAGGCGACACGGTCCACATGAACGTGGGACCGGGTTATCCATTTCATAATTTCACCTTTTATTGTGTTGCAGTGGAATCCGGTCCGGCTGCAGAAAAAACGTTACAGCAGCTGAACCGTTACCTGTTATATGATCCGAAATACGTCAGTGCACTTCTGACAGCTTCTTCGGTATCTTCGATAACATGTCCGAATTTTCCCTTGAGATCATCGCTTAAATGGAAAACATATTCCTGGGCAGCCTCTTCGCCGTATTTTTCAGTAAACATTCTGGCGAATTCAAGAACCCTGGTAAAGTCATGCCGTTCATTTTTCTTCTCGGGATGATCAATCCACTCATGGACTTCTCTGTACTCTTTACCGGTTCGTTCCAGGCTTGCCTGCATATGTTTATTGATTGGTGGCATGGTTTTTCCTCCTTTGTGGTTTGTTGATGTACTTGTTTATGGCACTGTTGTGTTACTTCTTTGAAAAAAGGCATACAGCTCGTCAAGTATTGCTGCGCCACGTGTAAGCCGCTCTTCATCACTGGTGCAGATCAATGTCAGGCCGGAAAAAAGAGCCTGTATTCCTTCTGTTTCCGGTCTGCTGTACCTGTTGTCTTTCAGGTCGATATCATGCACTATTTCAGCCACGGCAATGACAGGATCTAAATTGAGATGAAAGGTGTCGACCAGGACCTCGAAGGTGCACATGTTGCCCTTGTGCGTAAATTCAGCGTCAAACATATCAAAGCGCAGTTCATTGGGGCCGGGCTGATATTTTTCGTTCTGAACAAATTTGAATTCAGCCTTCGGATCAATGAAGCGTTGGATCAACCAGCCACTTGCAATTCGGTCAACATAGATTTCCTGCCGGGTCACCCAGACATGTTCACGGACATCCTTCAGAATCCTGGGAATGGATTGTTCTGTTGATTCTCTGAGCAGAGAATTGCACTCGGTCAGCAGTCTGTCCGCAGCCTCGCGACCAGGAGCATGGAAGAAATCAGTGGCTCCAATTTCCTTAAATCGTTTCTGTAAACGGGAGAGCTCTTTTTTGTTTTTTAATACAGCTGATCCTGACGGATTATTTTCCCGCCGGATATTGTTGATGAATGATTCCGTTTCCCGGGCAATTTTTCTGTAATCAGCATCCCGTGCCTCCTGAAACAGCGCTACAATCCGATCATCGGATATTCCTTCAAGAAAAACAGCTCTTGACAGTGAGGCGGTACCGCCACCTTCTTCAATTTCTTTCACTATCCAGAGCAGATCTTCCTGTGACTGTCCGTTGTCCGGAAGTACATAGACCGACTGCTTGATGGCAACCGCTCCTATCTTCTGCAGTCGCCGCCAGATTTTAACACGGAAATAGTCGGGTTTCGGCGGGACCTGATGAATCAAAAGGAGCCACTCTATTGTTTCCTGATTACGCATACCATTTATTATTGTATCAAGTGTTATGTTTATATTATAACAACTGTATCATTTGTCAAGAATGCTTTGGCCAGCTGTCTGAACTACGTAAGATGACGGGAATTTCTCAAGGTCCAAAGGTTGAGCAACCTGGTTTTTCAACAGAGAACTGTCACAATGT